>JBGPLF010000267.1:0-5072 GCA_041486265.1 bacterium | reverse complement strand
GTCCCATCCGAAATCCTGACAGGACCTCGTCGAAGATCAGCACTGCGCCCTCTCGGGTCGCTTCCTGGCGGACAAGCTCCACGAACTCCTTCTTCGGAAGGATGCAGCCGCAATTGTACATGACGGGCTCCATGAGGATCGCGGCGAACTCGCCCTTGTGGCGCCTCATGCAGGCGAGGAAGGCGTCGGGATCGTTGAAAGGGAGGACGACAACCAGGGCATCCAGGCACTCAGGGATTCCTGCGCTGTCATGGGCGGCCTGGATCTCACCATTCGGAAGGACGCGCCCGAGCACTGAATCCGAGTTGTAGAGGAGGTAGTCCTGCAGGCCGTGATAATGGCCCTCGAACTTGAGGATCTTGTCTCGCCCGGTGAATGCGCGCGCGATCCGAATCGCCGACAACATGGCGTCTGTTCCGCTGGTGTTGAATCTCACCCTCTCAATCGAAGGGATCATCTCGCTGATGCAGCGAGCGAGCTTGACGTGATACTCGGTGTCGTACCCGAGCAAGAAACCCACCTCCAGCGCCCGTTCAAGAGCGGCCCGGATCGCAGGGTTGCTATGACCCAGGAGCGAGGCACCGCCGGATTGGTGAAGATCGATGTACTTATTGCCGTCGACGTCGAAGAGATAGGCGCCGTCGCCTCGTGCCATATAGACGGCCCGGCCCATCAACGGGAAGTAGCGGCTGCCAACGCCAATTCCGCCCACCATGTATCGCGCGGCTTCTTCGAACAGCCTGTTGCCCTGCTCCTGCCTCAACGCCTTCATTCCACCCACCTCAAACCTCTCATCGCCAGCCTCTCAGGAGACCTTCCGTCCCAGGACGATCTGGGTGGCCAGCAGCACCAAGAGTGAACCGACCATGAACAGCGTCCCCAGCGCGTTGATCGTGGGCTTCACCCCCCCCTCGAGTTGTGCCCAGATGTACATCGGCAGCGTCCCCTCCGCGCCGATCGTGAAGAGGGTCACACCGAACTGGTCGAGGGACAGGGTGAAGACGATCAGGGCCGCGGCCACGATCCCCGGCATGATGAGCGGCAGAGTGACGTGCCAGAACACTCGCAGCGGCGTGGCGCCGAGGTCGGCCGCCGCCGCCTCGAGTGACCGGTCGAACCCATAGAGCCGGGTCGCCACGACCAGAACCGCATAGGGCGTCAGGATCACCACGTGTCCCAGCGCTGCCGTCCCCAGCGAGAGGCCCACGTGGAAGATTGGCACGAAAACGATGAGCAGCGCGATGCCGATCAGCAGCCCGGGGATAACCATCGGGACGATGATCAGGCTGGTGAGCAGACTCTTGAACCGGAACCGGGCCCGGACGAGCCCGAAGGCGGCAAGCGCCCCCACCGGCGTGGCAATAAGGGTCGCCAGCGCAGCGACCACCAGGCTGTTGCGGAACGCACCCTTCACGAAGAGATCTTCGAACAACTCCCGGTACCAGGTCAGACTGAACCCTATGATGGGAAACGATCCGATCTCCGACCGGTTGAACGAGAACAGGATTAGCAGCGCCAGGGGCAGATAAAAGAAGCCGAAAACGAGCATCCCGTAGCCAAGGAGCAGCCCCGACCAGGGTTCGGACTTACGCCCCGAAGACCCGCTCAAGGTTCACCACTCGTCTGAGCGCCAGGAGCAGGACCAGGACAAGTCCAGCGATCACGAAGGTCATCGCGGCACCCGTGCCGAACCGCAGCGCGCGCATCTGCGACACCACGATGTTGACGATCAGAATTCCATCGGTCCCGCCGACCAGCGTCGGCGTGACAAACTCCCCGAGCATCGGGATGAACACAAAGATGAACGAGGCCATGATGCCGGGCAGGGTCAAGGGCAGGACCACGTGCCTGAACGCCTGCGCGGGCGCGGCGCCAAGATCCATAGCCGCCCGGACCAGAGAACGGTCGAAGCGTTCCAGCGCCGTATAGATCGCCAGAGCGCTGTACGGCAGGTAGAGATACACCGAGACGATGATCACCGCGGCGTTGTTATACAAGAGGAAGCGGACCGGCTCCCGCAGGACTCCCAGCAGCAACAGCCCTTTGTTGATCAACCCCCGCTCCCCCAGGATTGTCATCCACGCATAGACGCGAAGCAGGTAACTGGTCCAGAAGGGCAGGATCACAAGGGCCAGCGTCGTCCGCTGCCAGCGCGGGGAGATCTGGGTGAGGAAGTAGGCGAAGGGATACGCCAGGAATAGGCAGAGGCCCGTCACGATGACGGCGATGATGACGGTCTTGAGCAACACGCGAAGGTACACCCAGTGGCCGAGGAAAAACAGGTAGTTGCCGATGGTGAACTGCCGCGTCAGTTCGAACTCCCGGACCTGCAGAAAGCTGACAACGGCCATAATGCTCATTGGGAGCACGAATAGGAACAAGTCGAGCGCGGTGATGGGCAACAGGTACCCGATATCCCGGCGACCGGCCGCACCGTGAGTGCCGCCCTGGTGCGCCGGGGCGTCTGTCATGCGTTCCTGCACGGGGATCTCCTGAAACACCCGGCCCGGGCGGAGCCGCCAGGGGCGACTCCGCCCGCCAGAGTCACCGACTTACGACATCACTTCGTTGAACGCGTCGACGTAATCGCCGAGGTTCGGCGGTGCGCCCTTGACGATCATCTTCATAGCCAGGTCCGGGCGATCGTACATCGCCGCCTTGGCCAGGTCACCTTTGCCCTCTTTGACCAGCAGATCATACCCGCTCTTCCAGACCAGGGGCCGGTACGTCCTCAGGAAGTTCATGGCGACCCACTTAGCCTGAGCCTTGTCTTGCATCCAGGCGATGGCGGCCTCGCGATCCGCCGCTCCTTTCACCAGTGAGTCCCCGTCGTAGTAACCGATGTAGCCCTCCTTGGGGAAGAAGGACTTGAGCTCGATGCCACCGGCCGCCTTCACCCGCCCCCCAATCCCAACGTTCTCCACCGTGATCCAGACGCTCTCGTCGGCCATGGCCTTGGCCAGGTCTCCGGTGTCGTCGATGAATTTGAGGATGTTCGGCTTCAGCCTCTTGAGCGCATCCTTCGCTTGCGCAATCTCCGATTTCGTCATGGCATATGGCTGCTTGGCGCCCGTGGCCACACCCATATAAGCAATCATGTCCACCGGCTGGCGCTCGAGTGCCACCCGCTTCGCATACTTCTTGTCGAAGAGAACCTCCCAACTGGTCGGGCTCCCGGTGACGTACTTAGGGTTGTACCACACCGGCAGCGGAGACCAGCCCCAGGGCACAGACAGCGTCTTGTCGCCGGCGCGCCAGACCTTGATGTCCTTGAACTCGTCGAAGAGATCTTTGTAGATGGGCCAGGACTTGAAATCGATGGGTTCGATAAGATTGAGTTCATGGTACTTCGGCACCCAGAGCGCGTCAATGGCGACGATGTCATATTTCTTGCCGCCCTCGAGCTTGACCTTGGTCAACGCGTCGGTGTTTTCGGCGAACCCAATGAAGTTCACCTTGACGCCCGTCCTGTCGAAGAAGTCCTTGATCTCCGGGTCGTCCTTGTGGCCGCCCCATCCCAGGAAATCAACAGTCCCCGATAGCTTGGGCTCGGCGGCAGCACGGGACGGCAGACGAGAAAGCCACGGAGCCGCAGCAACCCCGAGGCCAACCGCCGCCGAGGTCTTGAGGAAGTCGCGCCGGGTCAACGGTCCCCTGCGCAAATGGCTAGCCTTTCCATCGTCCATCCCATCGTCCATCATCAGATCACCTCCCTAGTGCACTGTAACAACTGAACCAATAGTAGTATACTCAGGCGCATGGAGACCACTGCGCCCATCACATTGACGGATGAGCAACGCAGCGAGTTGCTGCATCGCACCCGGTCGCGCCGCGCACGGGCCGAAGATGTTCGGCGGGCCCGAGTCGTCTTGATGTTGGCCGCCGGGGAGTCCTACACGGTGATTCAGCAGGCGGTCGGATGCTTCCCCGCGTACATCAGCCGGTGGAAAGCGCGCTTTGCCCAGGACGGGGTGACGGGGCTGGGCTCGCGATATCGGGGCCAGCCGCCCCGGATCTTGACCCCGCAGTTGGAAGCGCGGATTCTGGCCCGCACCCGGCAGGCACCGCCGGACGGGTCGACCCACTGGAGCACCCGTAAACTGGCTAAAGTCCTGGGCGTCAGTCATATGATGGTGGCGCGCGTCTGGGCGCGGGTCGGTCTGCAACCCCACCGGTTTCGCCGGTACATGGCGTCGACTGACCCCGACTTCGAAATGAAGGCGGCCGATATCATCGGTCTCTACCTGAACCCGCCGCGGCATGCGGCCGTGTTTGCTTTCGACGAGAAGAGCGCGATTCAAGCCCTCGACCGCCTCCAACCGGTCCTCCCGCTCTCCCCGGGGCGTGCGGAGCGGCATGGGTTTGAATATTATCGGCACGGCACCGTGTCGCTGCTGGCGGCGCTGAATACCCAGACGGGGACCATCCTGGGGCAGACCGTGCCCCGCCACACCAGCGCCGTGTTCGTTGACTTCCTGGCGGTGGTGATCGCATCGCAGCCCCGAGGGAAGGAGATCCATGTCATCCTCGATAATCTCTCGACACACAAGACCAAGCAGGTGGCGGACTTCTTGACGGTGCACCCCCACGTGCACCTGCACTTCACTCCGACCTATGCGTCGTGGCTCAATCAAATAGAACTCTGGTTCTCGAAGATGGAACGAGACCTGATCGCGCGCGGCATCTTCAACTCGGTCGGCGATCTGCGCCGAAAGATCATGCGCTACATTCGCCTCCACAATGGACGTGCGCGGCCGATCCAATGGACCTACCGAGATCCTGCTCACCGCATCACCATGACTACTGATTCAGACGTTACGGGCAACTAGAGCGGCCCAGCGGTCCCACTAGCGCCAGCATCGTTCAGCATCATTGGGGGGATGTTGCGAAGCGGTACCTACCGGCCGATCCTGTTCGCCTAGTTCGTTGTGTGCTTGCGGCATATCAGGCAACGGATTCCGTCGTCCATGAGAGAGGGTGTCCCAAGGGTAGTTGAAATGTGAGGGAGCAGCACCCAGCGTGGTGAATTGATTTCTTGGGAAAACGCAACACACCACGCGAAGGAGGCTGCT
>JBGPLF010000266.1:0-5078 GCA_041486265.1 bacterium | reverse complement strand
CGGGGTGTACCAGAAAATCACCTGGCGCTGACCATCGGGATCGACGCCGAGCGAGAGTTGCCAGGCGCGCGTGAACCGGTACTCCAGCGCCCACAGCCACGACTGCCGATCCGAAAATGTCACCGTCGCTGTCGCGTACAGGTTGGACAGCAGGCGCGCTCCGGCCCGCAGCGCCAGCGGTCGCTGGAAATCGTAGTCGACGGTCAACTCGGTCAGCCCAAGCGCGTGACTGATCGCCGTCGTGGCCCGCCCAAAGATGAACTGGCCGATCTGTACCCGCAGCGCCCCCGAGACGTCGCCAGCGAGCGCCCGCGTGATCCCCGATTGCTCGCCGAGCAGTGCCAGGATCTCCGATTGAGAGAGAGGCGGATCGGAGCGCAGATCAAGGGAGAGCGCGTCGGGGGCAATCCCATGGATCGTCGCGGCAATCTGCGTCGACCCGACCCGCGTCTGGGCAGTGGCGGTGATCGCCGGCCGGACGCCCTGGGGAGGCCTGAATGTGGCGACGCCTTCTTGCAGGTCGAATACGCTGCCGAACGCACGGAAGGTCCCGCGCTCCGCCTCAACTGTGCCCGCGAGCGTCGGCGACTGCAGCGTCCCCGACAGCAGCAGCGAACTGCCGGGCTTGATCCCAAACTGCAGGCTGCCGACGCGCACGGACAGGTTGGGGCCAGTCTCGAGCCGCACACCATTGAAGGCCAGTGGGATTGCCTTTGCGTTGCCCCCCCCAGCGACCGGCGCAAGGGTCACGAACCCTTGCGAGATCGTGGCCTGCCCCTCGACCGTCGGCGGACGCTGGGGATCCCCGACGGTACCCCATGCGTGGAGCGTGCCGTCGAACCGCGCATCCAGGATCGCAGGGGAGACCAGATGCAGATCGTTCGCCCGCAGGACGAGCGGCGCCTCTTGAGGCACCGTGAGGGTGACGGCGGTGGACGATCCTTGTGCCAGCTGCATGGCACCGTCCAGCCGGACTGTGCCTCCGCCGACGCGGGCGGTGCCCTCGGCTATGCGGATCGTTTTCTCGTCCAGCCTCACGTCGAGACGCAGGGACTCGATTGGCGTCTCCAGACCCCGCAGCCGCACCCGGCCGTTGAGGACCTTCACGCTGCCGCTGGCGTGGGGAGCGGCGACCGTACCGGTGACACGGATCTCTCCTTCAACAGCGCCGACCCCTTCTTCCACGCGATCCGTGATCAGCGAGAGCAGCCCCAGATTGACGTCGACGAGGCTCAGGCGAAAGTCCAGCGGAGTGGTCTCATTGAAGCGCAGCAGGGCGGGATTGAATGGTATGCTCCCCGTGGCCCGCAGCCTGTTGCCGTTCTGAGACAGCAGCGCTTCGGGGATCTGAAGAAATCCGTCACGGTAGAAGGCGTTCGCCACCAGCGAATCGAACGTCACGCCGCCCTGCAGTCCCCCGCGGGCGATCTCCATCGAGAACCCGACCTCGGGCGAGGCGAGCGTTCCGCCGAGCTGCATCGTGAAGTCCAGACGTCCGGTCAAGGACCGATGGAATCGAAAAACCGGCCGCAGGAGATCGAGATCCAGGTCGGAGCCGCTGACCTCGATCTGGCTCTCGCCCCCGAGGTCGTAGCGTCCCGTGGCCGCGATCCGGCCCCGCAGCGGGCGCAGGTCAAAATCCTGAATCGTCACGCTCCGGTCGCGCAGCGTCAGGTCGAAATGTCCTTCGGTCAGAGGCTGGTCGCCAAAGTGTCCGCGGGAGAATCGAAGGTCAAGACGCGCCGCAGGATTGACCAGCGGCCCCTCGACGCTCACGGTGCCGGTCACGGTGCCGTCCAGCGGAACCCCCAGGCGGGCGTCCGCCAGGCCCAGCAGGGTCGAGAGGTGGCCGTCGGTGACCGTGGCCGTCAGGGACACCTGTGGCACACCAGACAGGGCCAACCCGCCGGCGATCTCGTACCGCTGGTCTCCGAGGCGCAGCGCCAGCGGGCTCAGTGACAGGGTGCGTGCTTCCCAACGCACCGTGCCGGAAGCCTGATCGAAGCGCAGCCCGTTGATCGTCAGGTCAGACGACGCGGCGTCGGCGGCGAGCGTGGGCGACGCCGGCAGACCGGTGATGCGGCCCGTCAGGTCGATGTGGCCGTCCAATCGGGTCCCCCCGATAGGCGGCAGTGACAGGTCACCCAGATCGAACCCGCGCGCGAAGACATCGAACCCCAATCCGGTGCGACGGTCGAAGACCCCGGCGAAGCGCACCAGGGACTGCCGCAGCCGCAGCATCCCTCCCTCAACGGTCACCCGGATCCCATCCCATTTGAAGGCCGCGGCCGCTTCGTCGATCCTCTGGCCGAAGGCCACCGCCCGGAGCAGCGAGACCGATCCCGCGGCAGAGGGCCGCGCCATTGGGCCGTCAAGCCTGATGTGACCGCTCACCAGCCCGCTGACGGTCGGGGGCAACCCGGCGATACGACTCAGCGTCTCCGCGGAGGCGCCTTCGGCCTCAAGGTCGAGCGCCAGCAGCGAACGGTCCAGGTGGACGTTGCCGGCGGCTCGGTACCAGGTGCGAGCCGACCGGGCGACAAGGTCATCGATCGTGAGGACTCCTCGGCCGAGGGCGATGTGACCCGTTGCCGCATCGAAGGACAGGGCGCCGGCGCGACCGTTTTGCACCAGGATGGTCCCGGCCAGTTCCGGCGCGTCCAGCGTCCCGCGGAGACGCCCGGCGAAATCGGCGCGGCCGGTCAGTTCGCCGCCGGCGCTCGGCACCGGGATCCTCGCGAGATCGCTCGTCCCGCCGTGGACCTCGAGCCCAAATCTGCCGTCAGGGCTTACACGACCCCGGGCGACCGCCCACGACGGCCCCTGCCGCATGAGCAGGTGATCCAGGGCGATCCCGCCCGAGTCGGTGCGAAACGCCGTGTCCACAGTGTCGAAGGCCACGCCGCGCACATGGGTGCGGGCGACCGACCCCTGGCCGGCGACGAAGGTACCGGCCGCAGTGCGGAGCGCAGTAATCGAGCCGTCCACGCGGCCGTCGAAAACCGGCAGCGACGCCGGCGACCACTTCCGCACTGCCGCGGCATCGGCGCCGTGGACTTGCAGCTTGAGGAAGAAGTCCGGCGCGCCAAGCGTCCACCAGGCGCTGCCGCTCAGGTCTCCAGTCCCGCTCTGACCCCGGATGCCGACCAGGCTCATCATCTGCCCGAAGAGCGCAATGTCCGCGGAGGCGTGTTCAAAGGGCTGCTTGTCGAGCTGCCCGCGTGCCTCGACGCGGCCTTCCATGCGCGGCGCGCCGAGCGGCCCGGTCAGGCGCACTTCACCCTTCGCCACGCCCGTGATGCGGGGAGACACCTCCGGGAAGAAGAGTCTTCCAATGGTTGTCAGATCCAATGCCGGCGAACGGATGGCGACGTCGAACCGCGGCTCGCCGTAGAAGCTGGCCTCTCCACGTACCTCCAGTGGCGATCCGTTGAGGGTGCCGCTCAGCCGCGAGGTGTTGAAGGCGAGGTTCGCCATTGTGACCTCGCCCTCGACGCCGGCGAGGGTCGCGGGGCGCCCGGGGAAGAACCCGCGGCCGTCCCGCAACACGATGCGGCCCGAGAAATCCGTCGGCCACTCCCCACGGTCCGGTCCGCGAAGGATGTGCAGTGCAAGATCGAACCGTCCTCCGGTCAGGCGGAAGGTCGGTGTGTTCATGAAGTATGGACCCCACACCTCGGCGTCGTCTCCGGAGGCGGTTACGTCGATGTCGAGGGTCTGCGTGGCCAGGGTATAGGCACCGGTCAGACGGGCCGCGAGCCGGCGCCCCTCGCGCTCTTCAACGAAGGACGCCCGCAGCGCGATGCGCGGAGCGCGGGCAAAGTCGGCCGAGCCATTCACATCGACGAACCGCGCCTCGAACGTCTGCGGGGCAAGGCGGCGGCGGTCCACGAGTGTCACCGTGCCATCGAGGAGGACGACCCGCCCGGCGAACGCGGATGGCGGGGCCGAGGGACCCTTCGCCTGTGGGAGCAGGGTCCGCAGGTTCCACGCGCCGGTGGCGTCCCGTTCCACGTACACCTGGGGCGCATCCAGTATCACCTGCGTGATGCTGGATGCGCCGCCGCGACCGTGGAGCAGGTCGCTGGCCAGCCTTCCGAGATCGAGGTACATGGTCACCCGCTGCGCGGACAGCGGTACGGATTCACCCCCGTGCGCGGGCGCGATCTTGACGTCCTCAAACGCGAGCCCGCTCCACAGGGTGCCGGAGACCCGGCCAATAGACACATCTCGATCGACCGCGGCGCTCAGGGCCGAGACGGCGATCGAGCGCGCATGTGACGCCAAGGCTCCAAAAGCCCAGGTGGCGGCCACGCCGATGGCGACGATGGCGACCAGCAGCGCGAGAACCGCGATGGAGCGTGTCGGGCGAGGTCGCAACACCGATCCTTTCTTTTGAATCGGCTACCGCGGGTCCACGGTGATCGGGAGCTGGATGCGGCCGCGGACCACCCACGGCACCGCAACCCGCGCGCGGACGCTCTGGACCTGCACGCCGCCGGCGCTATCAGGAAAGCGCGCGGTCCCAGGGATGAGTTCGACCATGAGGTCGGTATTCCGTTCACGATCGGCAAAGGTTGCGAGTTGCGCGGCGGCAGACGGCGCCAGCGCCTCCACCGGATCGGTGGTCAGCAGCGCGGACAGACCCTGCTCCGGGGCCGGCCGCCCGCCGGCCCGGATGAGCACGGTGGCCGAACCTAGCGGGAAGTCCTCGGGGAGGGTCAATTCGATGGTCCGCGTGACCGGTTCCCCCTGGAAGGGACGCAGGGCCACATGCACGCTGATCACATCACCGCGGCGCGCCCGACGCTGGGTCTCGCCTTCGGTGACCGTCGCGGTCTGGCGGCTCTGCTCCACTTCGGCCTCGATCGTCACGTCGACCGGACCGGTGCGGATGAACTCGTTGGCAAACAGCAACCGCAGCGCCTCCGGCAGCTCCAGCGAGGCGGCCGAGCCGATGTCGCGCTGATGATAGAAGACGTTCTCGCGCACGACCGGTCCATCGAGGCCGCGGCCCCGCAGCGTCAGACGGATCCGGGCGGTGCCCTCCCCCACGCGATCCAGCGCCCGATCCAGCG
>JBGPLF010000265.1:0-5128 GCA_041486265.1 bacterium | reverse complement strand
TATACCCCGGTGCTACACTGACACCGGCCATGAACCCCGTGATCGTGCAGATCGGTCCCATCGCCATCCGGTGGTACGGCGTGTTGCTCGCCACCATGATCGCCGTGAGCATGGTCGTCGCGTATCGCATCGGGCCGCGATTCGGCATCTCCACCGCGGTGCTGGATCGGACCACCGTCGGGTTCACCATCACCGCCATCATCGGCGCCCGGCTCGGCTACGTGATCTCGCATCCGTCGGAGTTCCGCAGCCTCATCGAACTGATCCGGGTCGACCACGGCGGGCTGACCTCGCACGGCGCGATCGCGGGCGGGCTGCTGTACCTGTATTGGGCCTCCCGCCGATTCGGGATTTCGCCCTGGACCTTCGCGGATGTCTTCGGCTGGTCGATCCCCATCGGCAACGTCTTTGTGCGGATCGGGAACTTCATCAACGGCGAACTCTACGGTGATCCGACCAACCTCCCGTGGGGCGTGCACTTCCCGACCGCGCCGGGTCCGGCCCGGCATCCCCTGCAGATCTACGAGATGCTGTTCGCCATCATCATCGTCCTGTGGGCACGGAAGATCGCCGCAGGCCGCCGGTTTGAGGGCCAGGTGTTCTGGTCGATCGTGGTGGCCACGTCGATTGGCCGTGTGTTCCTGGACGCGCTGCGCAGCGACATGCGCGCCGTAGGATGGCTCACCATCGGCCAGATCCCGGCGCTGATCCTGATCGTCTGGGGTGTTGTGGCGCTGCGTCGGGGTTCACGGCGCGCGGCCGATTCCACGCCGCTCCTGATCGCTCAGGGATGAAGGAGCAGAGCCCCCACCTGCTGCGCGAACGTCGTGACGGCCGCGGGCAGGATGCCGATCTGCAAGACCGCCGCCGCGGCGACGACCACCGCGACCTTGATCAGCGGACCGGTGTGCGATCGCACGTGGGGCGACGGGCTGCCCGTAAACATGACATAGGGAACGCGCAGGTAGTAATAGACGGAGACGACACTCGTCAGCACGCCGATCAGCGCCAGCGCGATGCCGCCCGGTCCGGCGTCCACGGCCGCGGCGAAGATGCCCAGCTTCGCAATGAATCCTCCGGTCGGCGGCAGTCCTGCCAGCGAGACCATGAACACGATGGTGGCGACGGCCAACAGCGGCTCCCGACCGGCAAGGCCCGCGTAGTCCTCGATGCGGTCGGCTTCGCCGCCGCTGCGATCGAGTCCGATGGCCACCGCAAAGGCACCGATGGTCATGGCGGCATAGACGGCGAGATAGCTCATGACCGCCGAAATCGCGGCCGGCGTGGCCGTGACCACGCCGACCAGCAGGTAGCCGGCATGGGCGATGCTCGAGTAGGCAAGCATCCGCTTGTAATTGGTCTGTGCCAGCGCCGCCAGGTTGCCGAGGATCATCGTGACGGCGGCCAGCACGCCGAGCACCAGGGTCCACTGCCCCGCCAATGCGCCAAGCGTCAGCGGGAACACGCGCAGCAGCGCCGCAAACGCGCCGATCTTCGCCACGACCGCCATGAAGGCCGCGGCCGGGAACGGCGCGCCCTCGTAAACGTCGGGCGCCCAGGTGTGGAACGGGACGAGCGCGGCCTTGAATCCCAGGCCGATGGTCAACAGGCCGACGCCCGCCGCGGGGCTGATTCCCGATCGACTCTGCGAAAGCGCGGTCGCGAGATCCGGCAGCCGGGTGGTGCCGGTCGAACCGTACAGCAGTGCCACACCGTATAGGAAAAAGGCGCTGGCGAATGCGCCGAGCAGGAAGTACTTCATCCCGGCTTCCTGAGAGCGCGCGCTGCCGCGGCCGAACGCCGCCAGGACGTACAGGGGGATCGAGAGCGTCTCGAGCGAGAGGAACAGCATCAGCAGATCGCGGCTGGCCGCCATCAACATGGCACCGGCGCCGGCGGTGAGCACCAGCACGTAGTACTCGCCTCGATCCAGATGAAACCGCCGGAGGTACTCCGGCGCGACCAGCACGCCGACGCCGATCGCGGCTAGCGCCAGAGTCTGGGCCACGCGGGTCAGCGCATCGCGCACGTACATGCCGGAGAAGGCCACCCCATCTGGCGCGCCCAGCGCCGCCCATGCCGCCACGAGCACGCCCGCCGCACACGCGCCAACCAGCAGTCCGCGCCGCTCGGCCGGCAGCCACAGATCGGCCAGCAGCACCACCAGGGCTGTACCCAGAACGATTAGTTCCGGCGCGATGAGAGCCAGATCAACCGGAGGCGGCGTGATCATCGACGGTCCTGATTCTCCTGCAGGATACGAAGGGGCAGGGTACGCTGCGGAGCGCGCGGCCGGGAGGCACGGGGCTGCGAGGCGCGATGAGGCGTCGCGGCCATCGCAGGGCGGTCGAGCCGGTTCAGCACGTTCTCGATCGTGGCCTCGGACCGATCCAGCAGCGGGCCCGGATAGAGGCCGATGGCAAAAATCAGCACCACGAGCGGGACGAACACCAGCAACTCCTTGCGGGTGAGCTCGACCAGCCGTTCGGGCGTCTTCGCCACCGGCGGCCCGTGCATGACCT
Source organism: bacterium (assembly GCA_041486265.1). Taxonomy (GTDB): domain Bacteria; phylum Sysuimicrobiota; class Sysuimicrobiia; order Sysuimicrobiales; family Humicultoraceae; genus JBGPLF01. The sequence goes on along the minus strand of JBGPLF010000265.1, from coordinate 2,606 downwards.
GCTGATACGCCCACAGCAGATAGACCGCAGAGAGGATCACCCCGCCGACGCCCAGCGCGGCCCACCACGTCGAAATCCGGAAGGCGCCCAGCAAGATGAGAAACTCGCCGACGAAGCCGTTGGTGCCGGGCAGCCCCGCGGACGAGAGCATGACGATCGTGAAGAGCGCGGCAAATCGGGGCATCATGGCTGCGACGCCGCCGTAATCAGTGATCTCGCGCGAATGCGTCCGATCGTAGAGGACGCCGACGATCAGGAACAGCGCGCCGGTGCTAATCCCGTGGTTGATCATCTGGATCAGGCCGCCCTGCAGCCCCTGCTCGTTGAGCGAGGCGATGCCGAGCATGACAAAACCAAGGTGGCTCACGCTGCTGAAGGCGATCAGCCGCTTGAGATCGGTTTGCGCCCACGACACGGCGCCGCCGTAGAGGATGCCGATAATGGCCAGGATGGCCAGCATCGGGGCGGCGGTCACCAGCGCGTCGGGGAAGAGCATCGGCCCGAACCGGATGAATCCGTAGGTTCCCATCTTCAAGAGGATGGCGGCCAGGATCACGCTGCCCGCGGTCGGCGCTTCGGTGTGCGCATCGGGCAGCCAGGTGTGGAACGGCCAGATCGGCACCTTCACCGCGAAGGCCAGGGCGAAGGCTGCGAATAGCCAGGCCTGCGTGCCTTTCGGCAGTTCCATGGAGGCGAGGCGCTCCAGGTCGAAGGTACGCTCGCCGAGGTTCGCGGCTCCCAGGACGTGCACGGCCAGGATCGCGATCAGCATGACCACGCTGGCGGCCATGGTATAGAGAAAGAACTTGATCGCGGCGTAGCGCCGGTTAGGCCCGCCCCACAGGCCGATGAGGAAGGCCATGGGGATGAGCACCGCTTCCCAGAACACGTAGAACAGGATCAGGTCGAGGCTCAAGAACGTGCCGAGCACGGCCGTCTCGAGGCCGAGCATCCCAATGGTGAAGGCTTTCACACGGTCAGTGATTGAGGTCCACGAGCTCAGCAGCGCGATGGGGAAGATGACGGCGACGAGCCCAACAAGCAGCAGCGAGATCCCGTCCACGCCAACGGCATAGCCCATACCCAGCGTCGGCACCCAGGCGGCCCGCTCGACAAGCTGCATCTCGCCCGAGGTCGCGTCAAACGCCAGGAACACGCGGACGGCCAGGAGGAGCGTCACCAGCCCCGTGGCCAGACCGGCCCACCGGACGGCGTCGTCCCTCCCCCGCGGCAGCAGCGCAACGCCCAGCGCACCGATCAGCGGGAAGAAGATCAACCACGACAGCATGCTCGTCACCGCAGCAGCCAGTAGCCCAGGATGAGGACCGTGCCGATGAGCACGCCGAGCGCGTACTGCCGGGCATACCCGGTCTGCGGCCGCCGGACCACCTGGCCGAGTGCGGCAACGACGCGGCCCACCGCGTTGACCGCGCCGTCGATCACGCCGAGGTCGAAGGGACCTGCAAGCCAACGCGCCAGCGCATGGCCGGGCCGCACGATGACTCGGTCGTAGAGCGCGTCGATGTACCACCGCTGCTCGAGAAAGACGCCGACCGCGCCGAGATTCGGCTCGCGCCGGCCCCGGTACAGAGCCCATCCGACAAGAATACCGGCCAGCGCGACCGCAACCGACATGATGAGCAGCATCTCCGCGGGTGGCTGCGGCACGGCGGCCCCGGCTACGGCAGGTCCGGCAGCGGTAGCCTGGAGGAGCGGCTCGAGGAAATGCAGCAGCGGCTCGCCCACCGCACGCGCGCCGAGCAGGCCGCCGCCGACCGAGAGGACTGCCAGAAGGGCCATGGGCCACAACATCATGCGCGGCGCTTCGTGGGGATGCGCCTCGGGCTCGACCGCCTGACCCGAGAAGGTGAGGATCACGGCGCGCGTGATGTAGACGGTCGTCACAAAGGCGGTCAGCAGGCCCAGGACGTACGGGATATAGTTGCCGTTGATCATCCCCAGCGCGAACGCCTGCTCAAGAATGAGGTCTTTGCTGAAGAATCCGGCGAAGGGAGGAACTCCGGCGAGCGCCAGACTGCCGATGATAAACCCGCCGGCGGTCCACCGCAGAGGTCGGGCCAGCCCGCCCAGCCGGCGCATGTCGATGACGTCGTGCATCGCGTGCATGACGCTACCCGCTGCCAGGAAGAGCAGGGCCTTGAAGAACGCGTGCGTCACCAGGTGGAAGATGCCGGCGGCCGGCGCGAACGCGCCCATCGCCACGAACATGTAGCCGAGCTGGCTGATCGTGGAGTAGGCGAGCACCCGTTTGAGATCGTACTGGCGGAGCGCGACCGTGGCGGCGTAGAATGCCGTTGCCGCACCAACGATCGCGATGACGGTGAGCGCGATCGGCGCCGCCAGGAACAGCCGGTCGAGCCGGGCGATCATGAACACGCCCGCAGTGACCATCGTCGCTGCGTGGATCAGCGCGGAGACCGGCGTCGGCCCTTCCATCGCGTCGGGCAGCCAGACGTGCAGCGGCAGTTGCGCGGATTTGCCCGTGGCGCCCACGAACAGGAGCAGGGCCGCCGTCGTTCGCAGACCGGCTGAAAGGTCGCCGATGCCGTCGCGGATCTTGAGAATGTCCAGCGTCCCCAGAGTGG
>JBGPLF010000264.1:0-5158 GCA_041486265.1 bacterium | reverse complement strand
CGGCTATCTCAGCGACGCCCGCGCGCGCGCCGTGGGGGAGGCGGAGGTTCACGAGGCGATCGCATCGGCGTCCGGAGGTCCGATCCAGGTCGGCTGTGTCGGGGCCGGCGTGGGGATGCGGTGCCTGGGCTTCAAGTCTGGCATCGGCACCGCGTCCCGCGTGATCGAGCGGGCAGGCTGCCGGTTGGGCGTCTTGGCGGTGCCCAATTTCGGCTTCGCCGGCGACCTCATCATCGCCGGCGTCCCGGTGGGCCGGGAACTGGCTGCGGTCGCCGCGCAACCTCCAGAGCGCGGTTCGTGCGCCTTCGTGGTCGCGACCGACGCGCCGCTGTCGGCGCTGGATCTGCGCCGTGTCGCCCGCCGATGCTTCCTGGGCATGGCCCGCACCGGCGGCATCAGTGGCGAGACGAGCGGCGACCTGGCGGTGGCGTTTACCACCAGCGGCGACCAGCGGCGTCAGGAACGTGAGGTCATGAACCTCCTGTTCCGGGCCGCGGTGGAAACGTGCGAGGAAGCCATCCTGGATGCGCTGTTCGCGGCCGAAACGACCGTGGGCCGGGATGGGCACACTATGCCGGCGCTGCCAATACCCGAAACACTCGAACTGCTGCAGCGCCATCAAATCAGCGGGCTTCGGTCCTGAGCAGTTGCTGCAGATTCTCAAAGCCTTGGGACATGACGACGTCGTGATTCCTCTGCAGCGTGGCACGCGCAAACGGCAGCCCGCTCAGCACGGCCAGGACCGGGCGGGTAAGACTGACGTCCCAGGTGTAAATCACGGCGGTCTTGTCGCCTTCAGCGCGCAGATCCCACTGGCCCCACCCACTGAGGTCCCCGCGCGACTGCAGCCGCATCTTCGTGGGCGGCACGAGATCGGTGATCTCAAGGCTGAACCGCAGCGAGTACGGCAGGGCGGCCCGAACCACGCAGTCCACGGTTTGACCGACCCGCAGGGTCCGGTCCTCGCCCCGGAGAGCGGCCTGCTTAAACATGGGCCACCACTCTGGAAGCCGCCCGACGTCGGTGATGATCTTCCAAACGGGGTCGATCGGGGCGACGAACGTCCAGTCTGTCACAAAGTGAAAGTGGGACATAACGGTGCACAGTGTTGGACGGCTCCCACGGGATTCCTCCAGCGGCGACGGGGGGAACAGCACAAGGCCCTCGGACGTTGTATGGCGAAAGAACGTCACCCACGAATCCGGACCAAGGAGGGGAAGATGCCGAGGCCGCTCCTGCTCTGCCTGATCGTGGTGCTGCTGCTCGCGGGTGCCGCACGCACACGGGGCGCGCCCGCAGGCCTGCAAGAATACCCCGTGGCGCACGGCTCGCGTGCGCACGACGCGGCGCCCGCGCCCGATGGGTCCGTGTGGTACACGGCCCAGGCGCTGGGCGGACTCGGCCGGCTCGATCCGGCGACCGGGAGAACCCAGCTGGCGAAACTTGGCGACGGCGCAGCGCCGCACGGCGTGATCGTTGGGCCTGACGGCGCGCCGTGGATCACCGACGGCGGGCTCAATGCGATCGTCCGGGTTGACCCGCAGACCGGAGAGATCAGGCGATTTGCGCTCCCAGCCGAGCGCCGCAGAGCGAACCTCAACACCGCCACCTTCGATAAACGGGGCACCCTCTGGTTCACCGGACAGGGCGGGGTCTACGGCCGGCTCGATCTGCGGACGGCCCGTGTCGACGTGTTCGACGCGCCCGGCGGGCCCGGTCCCTACGGGATCGCTACCGCTCCGGATGGCAGCGTGTATTATGCGTCGCTGGCCGGCAGCCACATCGCCCGCATCAATCTCGACACCGGCGCGTCAACGGTCATCGAGCCGCCGACGCGCCAGCAGGGCGCCCGGCGGGTCTGGCCGGACTCGCGCAACCGCATCTGGGTAAGTTATTGGAATGCCGGGCGCATCGCGATGTACGATCCCGCCTCAGGTCGGTGGCGCGAGTGGCGAACGCCGGGTGAGCGGTCGCAACCCTATGCGATCTATGTGGACAACCGCGACATGGTCTGGGTGACGGACTTCGGCACCAACGCGCTACTGCGATTTGATCTAGCGCGCGAAGCGTTCGAGGTGTTCCCGGTGCCGAGTCCCTCGTCGGAGATCCGGCAGCTCCTGGGACGGCCGGGAGAAGTGTGGGGCGCGGAATCAGGCACGGACAAACTGATCGTGATGCGGACGCCCTGAGGCATGCGGCGGGCCGTGCCGATCGTCATGGTGATGGCGTCGCTGATTGGGCTGCGGGGATCTCTCGCCCCGGCCGATGGGCAGGCCTTGACTGCGCAGGCGTCGTGCGCTCCCACGCATCCGGACCTCCTCGGCCCCTACTACAAGCCCAACGCACCGATGCGATCCATGGTAGGTTCGGGCCACGTCCTTCTGGGGACAGTTCGATCGGCCTCGGGCTGCGCACCCATCGCCGGAGCACGGATCGAGTTCTGGCTGACGGGCCCGGGCGGCGTGTATACCGATGATCACCGGGCCACGGTGATGTCCGGCGCCCGGGGGCAATACCGGTTTGAGAGCAGTTTTCCCGCGCCCTATCCGGGGGCGTCTCCCCACATTCACGTGCGTGTGCGCGCAACCGGGTATCGGGCCCTGGCGACCCGGTACTTCCCAAAGGCCGGGCAGACCGTAGGGAGATTCGATCTCGTGCTAGTTCCAGTGAGGTGAGCGACCCGTGAGCAAACGTCGGCCGATGATCATGCCCAGATTCCAGTTGATGGCGGTGCTGCTCAGCATCGCGCTCCTAGCCCCGGTCGCGGCCGCTCAGCCCAGCGTCGTCGAAGCGCAGGCGATTTACAACCGGGCGGTGCCGGCAGTCGCCATCGTGCGAGTGGTGGCGAACGGCGGCACCGGGATCGGCACCGCATTTGTGATCGACTCCGGCGGCCTGCTGGTCACCGCGGCACACGTGGCCCGGCAGGCCGAGCGGATCGCGGTGGAGTTCGCCGACGGCAATCCGATCGAAGCGACCGTCGTGGGGTATGATGCCCGGCGCGACCTGGCGCTCCTGCGCATCACCGTCCGGACCCCGCTGCCGGCCCTGGAGGTCGCGGACTCCACGGTGGTTCACGAAGGTGATCCGGTGATTGTGATCGGCACACCCCTCGGGCGGCCGCGCGTCATGACCACCGGCGTGGTACGGGGTACGGCCCAGACAGTGCCCGGGCAGGCGCCCGAGATTTTCATCCTGTTCGACGCGGCGGTACAGCCGGGCAACTCGGGCGGGCCCCTGCTCAACAACCGGGGCCAGGTAATCGGCGTCGTCACGGAGGGGATCAGCGGTCCCGACATCAGCGGCGGCCTCGCGGTGGCAAGCTCCGCGTTGAAAGCGTCCCTACCAGTGTTACTAGCGGGGGCCAGGCTCGAGCGCCCCTGGATCGGCATCGCGGGCGTGCCGATCGATGCGTCTGTGTTGGGCGGGCGCCGCCTCGGCGCGAGTCGCGGCGTGCTGATCCTTGAGGTCTTCCCCGGCGGCCCCGCGGATCGGGCCGGACTCCGCGGCGAGATTAGCCAGAGCCCGCCGGGAGACATCATCGTATCGGCGGACGGTGAGGCTATCGAGGATATGGAGGACCTGCTGCTCGTGGTGGGGGTGCACCAACCCGGCGAACGCATGCGCTTGGGCATCGTTCGCGGCCCGAATTACTTCGAAGTGACGTTGACGCTGGATTCGCGGCCCTGATGTCCTTCACGTGGCCAGGCATGCTTTGGGCGCTCGGGGTGATTCCCCTGGTACTCTGGGGCGCCATCCTGGCCGCGCGGCGGCGGCGGCGTACCGAAACACGTCTGGCCGACGTTCACCTCTATAGCCGCATCGTCGGCCCCGTCGCGCCCTGGCGCGGGCGCGTCCCTCTCGTTCTCTACATGATCGCGCTTGCGCTCCTGCTCCTCGCCATGGCGCGCCCGGTCGCGGCCATCCCGCTGCCGGTGAACCGGGCGGCCGTCATGTTGACCATCGATACGAGCCAGAGCATGATGGCCACCGACCTCAAACCGACCCGCCTGGAGGCCGCGAAGACCGCAGCGCGCGAGGTCCTGCGCACGCTGCCCCGCAGCGTGCAGGTGGGGCTGGTGGCCTTCAGCGATGTCGGCACCGTGCTGGTCCCGCCGTCGACCGACCGCCCGACGGTGGAGGAGGCCCTGGAGCGGCTGCAGCCGCAACAATCCACATCGGTGGGATCTGCGCTCGTCGAAGCGCTGTCGGCCCTACCGGATCGCAAAGAGTTCCTGGGTTCGCGGCTGATGCAATTGCGCAACACCGGTCCCCAGGATCCGCAGGCGCAGACGCAGACTGGGCCGCCGGTCGGCGGCGCGCCGGCCCAACCTTCCGCCGGCGATTTGCCCCCGGCCGTGATCATCGTGTTCTCTGACGGCGTGAGCAACACCGGCGTGGACCCGCGCATCCCGGCGGCTCTGGCTGTGGAAGCACGGGTAAAGATCCACGCGGTTGGATTTGGGCAGGAGGGCGGCGCGGTGATGCCGTACGGCGGCGGGCTGATCCTCGTGCCGTTCGATGCCGCATCGCTGCAGCAACTGGCCCAACAGGCCGGCGGGGAGTATGTCAAATCGGCCGACGAGGAGGGTCTGCGGCGACTCGCCCGCCAGATCGGCTATGCGCTGGGCTGGGAGCGCCGCCGCGCGGAGGTGACGGCGGTGTTTGCGGGCGCGGCCGGCTTTCTGATGTTGACCGGCGCAGGCCTCTCACTGGCCTGGTTCCGGAGGGTCCCATGAGCCTCGACTTCATCTGGCCGGCCTGCCTGTGGGGGTTTGCCCTCGTTCCAGGCGTCGCGGCCGCCTATGTGTGGGCGATCCGGCGCTCGGTGCGGCGCGTCGTCGCGTACCCCGACGTGGCAACGCTGGCCGCGGCGCTGGGAGCGGGCGGCCGGATCCGGCGGCACGTCCCGGCCGCCGCATTCCTGCTGGGCGTCACTGCCGTCATCATGGCGCTGGCCCGCCCGGTGTTCCCGATCCCGGTGCCGGCGGATCGCTCGGCCATCGTGCTCGCGATCGACATCAGTGGCAGCATGCGGTCCACGGACATCGCGCCGACCCGCATCGACGCCGCCAAGCGCGCGGCCCGAACGTTCGTGGAGACTCTTCCGGCCGGCGTGCGGGTCGGGCTGGTGACGTTCGGCGGCTATGCGACGCTG
>JBGPLF010000263.1:0-5201 GCA_041486265.1 bacterium | reverse complement strand
GGTGAGGATGACCAGGACGACGTCAGATGTTAGATAGATGAAGGCGGGGGCAATCGCATTGGGGAGGATGTGGCCGAGGATGATGCGCCACCGGCGGAATCCTAGCGCCCGGGCGGCAGCCACGTACTCCAGATTTTTCTCCCGCAAGACCTCACCGCGCACCAGCCTGGCGTAGTGAACCCATCCGACGCTGCCGATGGCGATGAAGATGTTCACCTCGCCGGGTCCCAGGAATGCGACGATGGCGATGACGAGGACGAGGAAGGGGACCGCGATGATCACATCCACCGTCCGCATTACCAGCGTTTCCACCCAGCCGCCATAGTAGCCCGCCGCCGAGCCGACCAGCGAGCCCAGCAGAAACGGAAAGATCACCGCGAGCACACCGATGCGCAGGTCGATGCGGGAGCCATACAGTACCCGCGTGAACACGTCCCGCCCCAGGTTGTCGGTGCCGAAAAGATGCTGGGCGCTGGGGGCCTGGAGGATCTGGTCGAAGTCCTGCCCGTCCGGATCGTAGGTCGTCAACAGGGGCGCCAGCGTCGCTGCGACCACCAGGATCAGCAGCAGGAGGCCGCCGACCACCAGGCCGGGATGCAGGCGCGTCCTCGCCGGAGCGGCGGCGAGGATTTGGGTCTCCTGCGCGAGCGTGCTCGCCATCCTCTCCTATCCCACGCGGACTCGCGGATCGAGCAGCGGGTACACCAGGTCTGTGGCGAGGTTGATCAGCATCGTCCCCAGGGCAAACGCCAGCGTCAGCGTCTGGACGACCATGTAGTCGCGGGCGGAGATCGAATCCACCATCCACGACCCCAGGCCCGGAAGCGAAAAGACCGTTTCGGTGACGACCGCTCCGCCGATGGCATAGGAGAGGCGCACGCCTATCAGGGTCACGATGGGCAGCAGGGCGGCCCGGAAGATGTGCCGGAACAACACGACCCGGCGGGTCAGTCCCTTGGCGCGCGCGAAATAGACGTACGTCGTAGCCTGCACGTCGATTAGCGATGAGCGCAGGTTACGCGTCAGGACGGCGGTAAAGGCAGCGGAGAGGGTGAGGGCGGGCAGGAACAGGTGCTTGAGGTGCCCGGCAAAGCCCTCGCCATAGCCGGCGGCGGGAAACCAGCCCAGCTTCAGCGCGAAGACGATCAGCAGCAGGATCCCGACCCAGAAGGCGGGAGAGGCCAGGGGAAGCGTGATCAGGCCTCGTACTATCTGGTCCGGCCAGCGGTCACGGTTCCTGGCCGCCACGATGGCCAGGGGTACGGCGATGAGCACGGAGAGCAACATGCTGTAGACGACGAGGGAGATTGTCACCGCCATGCGGCGCGGCAGCATCTCGATTACGGGGCTACGATAGCGAAAGGACTGGCCAAGGTTCCCCGTGGCCAGGTTCCGCATGTAGAGTACGTACTGCTGCCAGAGCGGGCGGTCCAGACCCCACTGTTGATGCAGGGCCCGGATCGCCTCGTCGCTGGCGCGATCACCCAGGACGGCCGAGGCCGGATCCCCGGGGAGGAGCTTGATCAGCAGAAAGATCAACACCGTCACCAGTAGCGCCACGGGCAGCGTCTGCCCGATGCGGCGGACGGCGTAGTTTAGGAGGTACACTCGGTCAGCGCGCTCCTACTCGCTGACGGTGACGTTCCTAAAGATATACGGCCCGGTCGCCATCTGCACAAACCCCTTCATCTTCTTGCTGACGGCGATGGTGTAGGGCGCGTAGTAGAGCCAGATGATCGGGGAGTCCCGCAGCGCCAGGTCCTGGATCTGATAGTAGATCTGGCGGCGCTTGTCGAGGTTCATCTCCCGCTGGCCCCGGGCGATCAGGTCGTCCATCTCCTTTGACTGGTACCCGCTGTGGTAGGATTGGCTCTGCGTAAAGCCCAGCTCATAGGCCGCGAGCTGTGACGGGTCGGGAATGTCGTTGGTCCAGCCGGTGATCCGGATCTGGAACTGGTTCGCGCGGTAGCGCGCGGTTTCCGTGGCTCGCTCGAGCGGCTCGAGTTCCAGATTGACGCCGATCTTGGCCCACATGGCCTTGAGCGCGACCGCCGTGGTCTGATGTACGGCGTCGTTGCTACGGAGCATGATCTTTATGTTCACCGGCGTCGGGAGGCCCGACTCCTTGAGCAGGGCCTTCGCCTTGTTCACATCGTAAACATAGCCCTTGGATTCCTTGTTGAAGAACGGCGTGGTCTTCGGCAGGAACGTCGTGGCCGCCGTCGCGTACCCGAAGCAGACGGCCCGCACGATGGCGTATCGGTCGGTCGCATAGGCCAGCGCTTGCCGGAATTTGACGTTATCAAATGGCGCCTGCCGGACGTTGAGGCTCAGGTGGGCGACGGCGGTGGAGGGGTTAAGCTGCACCTCCAGCCGGCTGTCCCGCTTCAGTTCGGCGACTCGGGAGAACGGCGGGTAGTCGATGCCGTCCACATCACCGGACTGGACCGCGATGAGCCGGCTGTTGTCGTCCGGGATGTACTTGAGGTGCACTTCCGCCGTCTTCGGGAACCCCGGCTCATAGTAGTAGGGGTTGGCCTTCAACACGACCTCCTCGCCTTTCTTCCATTCGGTCATCATGTAGGGCCCCGAGCCCATCGGTTTGTTCGAGATGGTGTCCTCAGAGGCATCTTTGAACACCTTCTCGGACAGGATGCTGTTGGAGAAGAGGGAGATGTCGGCCAGGAACGGCGCCCATGCCTCCTTCAGGGTGATGACGACCGTGTAGTCGTCCTTGGCCGCAATGCTCCGGACCGCTTCCAGGGCCCACTGCCACGGGCCATCGATGTCGTGTGCCCGCTTCAGCGACCAGACGGCGTCGCTCGCCTTCACCGGATCGCCGTTGGAGAACCTGGCGTTCTTCCTCAGGAAGAATGTCCAGGTCTTGCCGTCCGGTGAGACCGTCCATCGCTCGGCCAGGTCGGGCTCGAACCCGTCGCCCGCGACGTTGACCCGCACGAGCTGCTGGTAGAACTGCATGAACGTCCAGATGTTCGGGTTGCCATCCTGGGTCACCGGGTCGAGATCGTCGGGCGCCCGGTTGACGCCGAAGACGATCACCTTCTTGAACTGCTGCGCCGTGGCATTCGTCACGCCTGGCGCAAGACCGGACAAGATCAGCCCTACAGCGATCGCGATGGCGAGAACCACTCGAACGACGCGCATAGGCTCACCCTCCTTTGGGATGAGCGCGAATTTCTGCGCCGGCGGGGGTTTGTCCTTCGTCTCGGGAGGTCGTGTGTCAACGGAGGAGAAGGTAGACTCCAGGGAGGATCGCCCCGTGCACATCACCATCATCGGTGCCGGCGCCATCGGCGGGACCGCCGGCGCCTATCTCTCCGCGGCCGGGCATGACGTCCTGCTCGTGGACAACGTGCGCGAGCACGTGGCCGCCGTCAACGAGCGCGGGCTTCGGGTCTCCGGGGTCCGTGGGGACCACACATTTCGGGTGCGCGCCTGCCTGCCCGAAGACCTGAAAGGGCCACTGGGTTTCGTCATCCTGGCGGTGAAGGCGCAGCATACCGAGGCGGGCATCGCTCCTGTCGTGTCGCTGCTCGCCGACGACGGCTTCGTCGTTTCGATGCAGAACGGCCTGAACGAAGAGGTCATTGCCCGGCACGTCGGCGACCGGCGCACCGTCGGCTGCTTCGTTCATTTCGGCGCCGACTATCAGGAGCCGGGGCACATCCTGCTGGGCAACGAGCATCCTATGTACTTCGGCGAACTGGACGGAAGCGACACGCCGATGTGCTACGGCTCGCTCTACTTCGCCGGGGCCCTGTTGGACGTGCCGATGCATGAGGTGCTGCGGCGGCGTGAGTACCGACCGGTACTCGGTGCGGTGGTAACCGAAGCGGTGCGCGTGGCCCACGGCCTCGGCCACACGCGGCTGGAGCAGATCGGCGATTTCCGGCCTGCACCCTTCGCCACCGGCTACACGCCTGAGGCCGACGCCGAATTCGAGAAGATGTCGAAGTGGGAGGGCAAATCGCTGAAGGTCTTCACGGGCGTCCAGCGCGACATCATGGTGCGCAGGCGCAAGACCGAAGTGGATCAGCAACCCGGTGCGGTCGTGGAACGCGCGGAGCGGCTCGGCATCCCGGTGCCCTACCATCGGGCGGTGGTCCGCATGATCCACGAGATCGAGGACGGAACGCGCGCGTTAGGTTGGGCGAATCTCGATGAACTGCGTGGGGGGATCTAGAGATGGAGTTTGCCGACCAGGTTGTCGTGGTCACTGGGGCCGGTGGGCGCATCGGCAGCGCCATTTGCCGGCAGTTCGCGAGAGAGGGCGCGAAGGTGGCGTGCTGCGACCTTGATCCGGCCCGCGCCGCGGCCACAGTGGCCACGATCCGAGAGGCCGGCGGCACCGCCGTGGCCGTGCGCGGTGACGTCGCTGAAGAACGCCAGTGCGAGGCGATTGTGAGCGAGACCACCCGCCTGCTTGGCCCGATCGACATCCTGGTAAACTGTGCCGGCATCTTCCCCAACTGCCCGGTGGTCGAGATGGACGTCGCCGAGTGGGATCGCGTCTTCGCCGTCAACGTGCGCGGGCCGATGCTGCTCTGCCGCGCCGTCGGGCGTCAGATGCTGGCCAGGGGGGCGAAGGGCAGCATCATCAACATCACATCCACGGCGGGTGAGTCGGCGCGCACTGGCGGGTCGCACTACTGCGGGTCGAAGGCGGCACTGAACATGCTCACCAACACGTTGGCGATCGAACTAGGGCCCTCCGGCATCCGGGTCAATTCGGTGTCGCCCGGACTGGTGATGAATGAGGTGATGTCGGTCGAGAACCCCCCCAAAGAAGAGTATCCGCGCGCACTGCTCAAGGGGATTCCCATCGGCCGCACCGCCACCGGCGATGAGATGGCGAGCGCCGTGCTGTTTCTCGCGAGCAACGAGCGCGCTCGGTACGTGAACGGCGCGATCCTGAATGTGACTGGGGGCGCGCACGCCGGCCGCCCGCACCTGCCGCCAAGCCGCAGATAACTAAGGCTATCCTTCCACCTTCCCCAGCATTTCGTATAGCGCCTCGAGCTTTCGCTCGGCCTCTTCGTAGCGCCGCCGCATCGCCTTGGCCCGCTCCGGATCTCGATAGAGCTCCGGGTCGCCCAGCCAACCGCCGGCGTCGTCCCGCTCACGCTCAGCGGCCGCAATCTCGACGGCGATCTCATCGAAGGTGGGCGCGGCCGACTGCT
>JBGPLF010000262.1:0-5284 GCA_041486265.1 bacterium | reverse complement strand
CGGCGCCGGCGTCCTGGATCGTCCATGAGGTCGCCAGACGCGGATTCGGCGTGGTCAGGTCCTCGCCTTCGAACTGCACGAGCGTATCATAGACGTTCTGGGCAGCCTCGACGCCGCTGAACTCATAGACGACAGCGGGGTCCAACGAAATCGTGTCGCTGATATCCTTGACGTAGACCAGCGTGTCTTTGGGAACAGCTGCCTGGCCTGGCGGGTTGAAGGCCACCACCAAGGCGACGATCAGAACGGGTACAGCCATGCGCATCATCCGAATTGACATCCAATCCACCCCCTCCATAAGTCGCGTCGCCGCGGAACGCCCGCTCACGTGACGCAGAAACCGTGTTTCTTGCACACGCGCCGCCCTTCCGCGTCTAGTTCAGCTATTCACCTTAGTTTCCTGCCCAGCTCAAGTCCTCTTTGCCTGGCATCAGGGAAGCAGGAAATTCCGGTGGGAGCGTCGCTTCCTCTCCCTGTAGGTTTTGCCGGAGCGCTGCATGATCAGCGAGAGGAAGTGGCTGAATGGCGACCTCCGGCGGACTGAGAGTACTGGCCAAGCGTTTAGTTCTGTTCTGGGTTCGAAGCGGGCACCGGATCTCGTTGACCCACGATCTCGCCCCGGTCATCAAGACACTCGAAGGCATCGTGCTCGACGTTGGGGGAGGACGTCCCGCGTTCCACGACGGCCTCTGGAATGGAAAGGTGAAACGGATTCAGGTAGACCTCTCACCCCGCTTCCACCCGCACGTAGTCGGAGACGCGGCGGCCCTGCCCTTCAAGCCCACGAGCGTCGATGCCATCGTCATGTGCGAGATCCTGGAACACCTCGCGGACCCGCGGCAGGCCCTGGCTGAGGCGCACCGCGCGCTGCGTGCCGGAGGCCTCCTGGTCGGCTCAGTGCCGTTCATCATGCCCATTCATCGCGACCCAGCAGACCTCTTCCGTTACACAGCAGAAGGCCTCGAAACACTACCATCGGTCGATATCCAGGTGTTGACGCAGCCGTTCTACGTCCGCGATTAGGTTCGAGGTATTGTTGCTCGCCAGATCCGTATCGGGTGCGCTTGCGTGTGGCGTGCTCCGCCCACAGCCCCGCTGGTCGAAGAGCACGATGCAGTAGGCGCTTGGATCGAACAGCCTCCGGTGCCAGTCCGTACATCCCGAACCGGGGCCGCCGTGCAAGACGACGGCCGGCTTACCGCGCGGATTACCGCATGTCTCCCAGTACACGTGGTTGCCGCCGCCGACCTCCAACATGCCCTGCTCGTACGGTTCGATCTCGGGATACAGACCTGTCACGACGATTGCCCTCCTGAACTTCGCGCTCACATACGGCTTCGCTACCAGGAGTGGTACAATGGTGTCAGGCGAAGCGGCTGTGCTTTTCAACCTTTCGCATCTGGTTCCCTCGCAGCTAATTGAGCACACGCCTGCCGGGCGTAGCGGAGTAGTCGGTCCACGGTCGAGCTGGTCGGCTGTGTTCAATACTTTCGCATAACGGAGGACTTCGCAGAGGCCCGTCCGGTGAAGGGTCGTACGTGCAGTTGAGTTGAGGAGGAATGAAGCCGTGACGAACAGGCGCACACAGTGGGGCTCGCAGTGGTTCTCCCTCCCGAAAACGCCGACGGCTCCGAGGCCGGGGACAGCCCGTGCGGTCCCCTGGCCCGATGCCCCGATATGTGCCTGCGGGTGCGGCCGGCGAATTCTGCCCTTGGCGCAGCAATATGGGAGCCTCTACTTCAGCCGGGCGTGTCGTGAAAAGCATTTAGGGATTGCGATGAGGGAATCGTGAAGCTAAGGGCCTTGCAGCGGACCGACGCCATTCTCATGTGTTCAACCCGGCCCGGATCAGCCGGTGCAACTCCTGAGCGGTCACGGAAGACCCGGGACTGAGCAGCTGACCTGACGCCGGTCGCAGGATGAAGAATCCACGCGCCGCATGTTGCCCGGTGAATGTGGTGCCCGTTGCGCGGGCCGAAATCCTTGGCGCTGCTATGCGCAGGGGATTGGCCAGCGCGTGGTCGTCCCAATGAACGATGAGATCCGGCAGGTGTTCAGGCGGACTGCCGGTGTCGCCGCTCATGCGGAGGACATCCTTCACAACTTTCGATCCTCTCTCGGTCGTGAGACCGCGGAGCACCTGGTCGAGTCGTGTGCAAACTTCGTCATATTGTTTGCGGTCGATGATCCCCCCAACTTCCCGTCCTTTCAGATTCACCCTGATCCATCCATGCTGATCCGTTGGCACGGGGAAGGCTACGGTCCTGGACCAATCATAGGGTAGCCGCACTCTCGGCTGGGGCGGGCGCAGGGCCCCAGACGTGGCCTTCCTGTAGAGGCGCCGTAATGGATTGGGAACGGCCTGTTTGATCGTTGACACGGCCCACTGACGCTGCTCCGACCAGGTTCGTGCCCACCAGGGCTCGCCCGAAGCCATGGCCAAAGCTCGCAACAGCGGATCGAGGACCATCGGGACGCCCCGCGTCGCTCGCATGCCGTGGAGGGAAAAGATCAAAACCGTCGCCTCAGGACCAGCAAGATCGATCAGTTGACCAATTTGCCGGTCAACTTCTCGATACACATCTACCAGGCTGGGGATTTCCGCGGCCCGCAAGGCACCACACCCTGGATCAAGCGTATGCCAGAGGTAATGTGATGCGTGGTGGATTTCGCTGAACACGGCCAAGAGCACGTCCAACCGGAGCTCCGCGAGGAGTCGGGCCGCCAGGGCCCCGCGGAGCCGCACACCGGCTCGGCACTCAGTCGTCAGCCTCTGCAGGGCCTCCCAGTCCCGGGGACCTGCAACGTCCATCCGGCTCTTACCCAGCGGGTGCTCCCCCGCAGTTCGCGCCAGCCAGTCGTGCTGGTCCCTAGGGGAGACAACCAGATGCCCACGCATCCGATCGTGAGCCCCCCATTCTGAAATCTCGATGCCGCGCTCGAGGCCGATGACCGGAGCGAAGGGGACGTCCAGGATTCCGATGGCATAGCCCTGCTGCGACAGAACTTCCCAAAAGGGTGTCAGATGGTTCGTCGTGAGACGAACCAGGCACATCGCGCGCGCATCCCACGGCAGGACCGAGTAGATCCCGTGCTCGAGCGGGCTCTTCCCGGTCGTGAAGGTCGGCCATACCGCCCCGCTGCCGATATCCGCAGGCGAGCGAACCTCCCCCCAGGCGCCACGCGAGAGCAGGCCCTGCAGCGACGGAAGCTTGCCCTCATCGATCAGCTTCCTGACAAGGGTCGGCTCGGCAGCATCGATCCCGATAGCAAGGACCCGCAGAGAACTAGACCGGCTCATCAAACAGATCTCGGGGATTGATGGGCCGGTGCTCTGACGCAGACCGCGCACAAGCCTCAAGGACGGCCACGGTGTTCAGGTTATCCCGGCCGCTGCATTCCGGCTCCTCCCCGGTGCGTATCGCGCGAGCCAGTTGCTCGATCAAAGCGGCTTCCGGAACCAGGTGGGGCGCTGTACCCACGATCCGCGGAACCCGTCCCCCACCAATGAGCACGAGCCAGCGGCGCCAGGTCATGAGGATGCCCCGTTCGGAAATGACTCGTAGCCAGGATGCCGGTTTCGAGTCGTAGGTGGCAGCAAACACCCCCCGCGTCCCGTCGGCGAATGTCAGCAGGATGGACACCGAGGCGCCGGGCCCCAGGCGGCTCCAGGGCAGGGCGAAGCTCTCCGCCGTCACCGCGATGACGTCCTGACCCAGGACAAAGCGGAGCAGATCGATATGGTGGACCGCAGTTTCCCAAAGAATGCCGTTGGGGAGTGCGGCGACGGACGGCCGGAGGTCCGCGTTGCCCCGGCACACCTGGTACACGACCATGCCAATGCGACCGATCGTCCCCGTACTCAGGAATCGCTTGAGGGTCTGCGTCATGCCAGTGTAGCGGTAGGTCTGGCCGACGACCAGAGGGATTTTCGCCTCCGCGGCCATCGCCACAAGGCCGCGTGCGTCGCGAAGGGTCAACGCAAACGGCTTCTCCACCAGCAGCGGGATCCGACGTGCCAAAACGGTGCGGCTGGGGAGCACATGGTTATCAATAGAGGTCGCAACGATGACCGCCTCGGGCCGCGCATCATCCAGAGCGTCTTCGAGGCGTGCATAACAGCGGTGGGCCGGGATCCCCAGCCCAGCGGCCGCCTCCCGCAGCGTCTCGCTGTCGACGTCCACGCATGCGACGATCTCGTATCCAGAGATCTGCCGGAGGGCCTGGACCCACTGGCGCCCTCGGAGTCCCATTCCCACGATGCCTATCTGAATCGCCACTCCACCGGTCTCCTGGTGTCGATCTTGGCGCTCGCCCTCCAGTCGCGAAGGCGATACAACCCTTGCGACAGACATCTGTAGAGTGAAGGACTGAGCTCGCCCAGTGTGGCCAGCCCGAGCACCCGCAGGCTCGACCGGCCCATACGAAGGCCGTAAAGTGATTTCACGTGCTTCAGAATCCCGGGGCGATCCCCAGCCCACAGTCGCAAGGATCCCACTGAATTGAGCCAGTACAGCTCCGCCTCCTTGCCGGCATCCGCTCGCCCCAGACCGCCTTCCAGAAGCGGCGTGTAGTCTTGGCCGGCACGATAGAGGGCGAGGCACTGGTACATCAGGTGGAAGGCGTCTCGCACCTGGCGCTGAGGAGCATGCAACCTGATGGATTGTGCGTGGCAGCGCAGACGGTAGAGCGCAGAGGGGAGAACGAGGATGCGGGCTCGGTGAGACATTCGGATGAACAGGTCGCGGTCTTCCCAAAACGTGCAGGCTTCCAGGTATCCTCCTACCTCATCAAACGTTTGGCGCCGAAACATGGCGGACCCGTGAGGAAATGGCGGCGTTGTGCCTCCCCGGAGAAGCGTGGAGCAGTCCCGGGTGCGAACCACCCGCCCGCGCGCATCGATGGCCTCCGAGAGGGTTCCCACCAGGCAGACGTCCGGGTGGGCTTGCAGGACCTCCCACTGGCATCTTAGCCGGTCTGGATGAGAAATGTCGTCCGCATCCATCCTGGCGCAGATCGCCGCTCGAGCCTCCTGGACGACACGGTTGGCGCTGCCAACGACGCCCAGTCGGCAGCGACTCGTGACGATTCGGATGCGGTCATCGCGTCCGGCCCACTCGCGCAACATGACGGCAGTCTGATCAGTAGAGGCGTCATCCAGAACGACAAACTCGAACTCGTGGAAGGTCTGGCGCACAATACTCTCGATGCTGTCCCGCAGGTAGTCTTCTCCGTTGTAGACGGGCATCACGACACTAAGTAGGGGTATTACCCGTGACGCAGT
>JBGPLF010000261.1:0-5298 GCA_041486265.1 bacterium | reverse complement strand
GACGAGGGCGCGCAGTCCGGGCCGTGGGCCAAGTACGCGGCGGAGTATGAGAAGGTGACCAACGGCCGCGTGCGCGTCGAATGGATCGCCTCGCCCTGGGATGGCATCCCGACTCGCCTGGCGACGGGTTTCGCCGCGGGCGACACGTCCATCGACATCACGAAGACCTGGGGCGGCTGGACCACGGAGTTCTGGCCGTTCTTCCAGGCGGTGAATGATCGATGGCCGTCCTCCCAGCGTGAGAGCGTCCTCCCGTACGCGCTCAGTCCCGTCGCCGCGGCCGGGAACATCTACGGCGTCCCCCGCCACGTCACTGTCTACTACTTCTACTGGAACAAGAAAATGTTCAAGGAGGCCGGCCTCGATCCGGCGAAGCCGCCGCAGACGTACGACGAACTCGCCGCCGCGTGCACGAAGCTCACCAAGACCGGTGCCGGTGGCCGGGTCGAGCAGTGGGGCTACGCCGAGAGCATGGACGGCGGCTCGCCGATGCTGAACACCTTCGAGCGGTGGCTCTATCGGGCGGGCGGCGACATGCTGGACGCGCGCGGCAACCCGATCTTCAACGACAAGCGCGGGCTGCGCGCTCTCCAGGTGGTTTACGATCTCATCTACAAGCACAAGTGCATGGACGTCGGGCAACTGCAGCTCGGCAACGGCGCGACCCGGCAGGTGTTCAACGCCGGCCGCGTCGCCATGATGTCGATGTGGGGCTCGGGTTGGGCCGAATCGCAGGATCCGACCCGGGCGACGAAGGATGTCGTCGGGAACGTCGGGATCACGATCCTGCCGGCCCTCGACATGTCGGTCGCGCGCACCGCGACGATTCACGGTTCGGAAGGCTATGCGATCACCAAGGCCGCGGCGCGCCGCGGGGTCGTCGACGAGGCCTGGAAGTTGATGCAGTACATCACCTCACCGACGGTCCAGGTGGAGGCGCTGAAGACCCGGGGGTACATGCCGCCGTTGTTGAGCCTGTACCGGAACCCTGAGTTTGCGCGCGATCCGTTCCTGGGGCCGTTGATGGCAGCCACGCTCGAAGCAGGCAAGTATCCGGTCAAGCGGTTCGTCTGGTCTGACTACAACAAGATTCAGGACGCCGTTGAGTCGGAGTTGCAGTCGGCGCTGCGGGGCCGTAAAGGGTTGCAGGAGGCCCTGGACGCGGCCGCGGCGGCCGTGGCGAAGATCCTCAAGGGACAGTAGGCGTTGGGCCCTGCCGGCGTTCCCGACGCAGCCAGCACCGGGTTTCCTCGGCGTCGCCTGCGGCTGCGGGCGACGCCGTTCTTCTTGCTGCTGCCGGCCCTGCTGCTGCTGACCGCCGTCGCCGGTTATCCTCTGGTCGGAGCCCTGCGCCTGAGCCTCCTCCGATTTCGATTGAACTCCCCCGAGCACTTCATCGGCCTGGAGAACTACCGCCGGCTGCTCTCCGATCCCCAGACGCTGCAGTCGCTGGGGTTGACGGCGGTCTTCGTCGCCGGGAGCGTCAGCACGCTGCTCCTCCTGTCCTACCTGGTCGCCCTGCTGCTCTACCAGGAGTTTCCGGGGCGCCGCTTCATCCGGACGGCCGTCCTGATCCCCTGGGCGCTTGCGCCGGTGGTCAACGGCATCATGTGGAAGTCGCTCTTCGCGCCGCAGTTCGGTCCGTTGAACGACATCCTCTACCGGATCGGGGTGTTGCAGCAGAGCATCAACTGGGTCACCGACTATCCGATGCAGAGTCTCATCCTGGCGTACATCTGGAAGGTGCTGCCCCTGCCGACGCTCATCATCCTCGCCGGGCTCGAAGGGGTGCCGGCCGAACTCTACGAGGCGGCTGAGGTGGACGGCGCCGGGTCGGCCAGGCGATTTCGGGCGATCACCCTTCCGCTCCTGCGTCCCGTCACGCTGCTCGCCCTGATCCTGGTGCTGGTGGATTCCCTCCAGGTATTTGCGATTGTGGATGTCCTGACGCGCGGGGGCCCGGGCGGCCGCACCATGGTCTTCAACTACACGATCTACCGCACCGCCTTCCGGTACCTGGACTTCGGCTACGGCGCAGCGATGGCGTTCAGCCTGACCGCCGTCATCTTGGTCCTGGGCTTCTTTTACCTGCGGGCGTCGGCGGAGGCCGCGATGGTGACCGAGCGGTGAAGCGCCTCCGACGGAGGGCCAAGTTGCTCTTCGTCTACACAGCCGTGGCGGTGGTGGCGATCTGGGCGCTCTTCCCCGTCTACTGGATCGGGAGTTCGAGCATCCGGTACCAGTACGAGATCGTGGCGACGCCGCTGCGCTACCTGCCGCAGACGATCACATTCCAAAGCTACAGGACCGCGTTCGGTGATCCTGCGTTCCTGCGGGCGCTGCGGAACACCGTGGAGGTGGCCGGTCTGACCACGCTACTTGCGATCGCCACCGGCGCGACCGCGGCTTACGCGTTCGCGCGGTTCGAGTTCCCGTTCAAGCGGCCGCTGTTCCTGGCCATCTTCCTGCTCAGGATGATCCCGGCGTTCACGCTGGCGATCCCGCTCTTCGTGACCATGCGGGCGCTGGGGCTGATCGACACCATCACGGCGCTGGTCCTGACCCACACCACCCTGGTGCTGCCGGTATGCATCCTGATCATGCGCACGTTTTTCGAAGGCCTGCCTGTGGCGTTTGAGGAGGCTGCCATGGTGGACGGCGCCACCCGCTTCCAGGCGATGGCCCGCGTGGTGCTGCCGCTTTCAACGCCCGCGCTGACCGTGGCCGCGGTGCTCTCGATCATCACGTCCTGGAACGACTATCTCTTTGGGCTGCTGTTCACCCTGTCGCGGGCGCGCACTCTGATGGTGGCGATCGCGGACGTCGAAGGTGCGTTCTATGTGGACTACCCGCTGATCGTCGCCCGGGGGATGATCGGGTTGATTCCACCGGTCGTGGCCGCCCTGCTGTTCCAGCGGTATCTGATCCGCGGGCTGACGGGTGGGGCGCTGACGCAGTAGCTGTGATGCGGCGAGTGTCGGTGCGGCAAGCATGGCGGAGACGCAACGATGAAACTGGCGGCGATTGATACGGAGAAGGGTCCTGCGGTTGGTGTTGTCGTGCGCGACGACGTGCTCGATCTCACGGCGGCCTGGCCGTCGCTCTTTGGCGGGCGCAACGGTGGGGCGCCGGCCACCGTGCTTGACCTCATCGCAAGCGACGGGGCCCTCTCGCGTCTGCGGACGCGGCTCGCGGATCCGGGGAGCTTCCCCGCAGAGCACGTCCGGTCGCTGGGCGGCGTGAGGCTCAACGCCCCGCTCCCGACCCCTGGCAAACTGATCTGCGTGGCCTCCAACTACGCGGCCCACATCGAAGAGTCGGGCCGCAGCGCCCCGGTGGACCGCCACAACATTACTCCCTGGTTGTTCCTCAAGCCGCCGACCACGATCGTCGCGCCCGGCGCGGCGATCCTGGTGCCGCGCGACGGTCAGGCCATCGACTGGGAGGTCGAACTGGCCGCGGTGATTGGCAAGCCCGGGAAGCACATCCCCGCGCAACGCGCGCTCGACCACGTCTTCGGCTACACCATCATCAACGACATCTCGGAACGCCGGTTCAAGGCGCCCGAGGGCCGGCCGGAGCGGGAGTGGGACAAGTTCTTCGACTGGCTGCACGGCAAGTGGTTCGACGGGTTTGCTCCGATGGGGCCGTGGATCGTCACCGCGGACGAGATCGCGGATCCGCAGGCGCTGACGCTGGAGTTGCGCGTGAACGGCCGCCTGCGCCAGCGCGGCAGCACCGCGCAGATGATCTATCCGGTCGCGGAACTTGTCGCGTTCGCTTCATCTATCATGACGCTCATGCCGGGGGACGTCATCGCCACCGGCACTCCTCAGGGTGTGGGGGCCGCGACCGGCGAGTTCCTGCGGGCGGGCGATGTCGTCGAGTGCATGGTGGAAGGCGCGGGGACGTTGGTGAATCCCGTCCGGGCTGAGGACGATCCATGACGCCCGTATCCGTCGCCGTCATCGGGGTCGGTCAGCCCTTTCATCACCTACCGGCGCTCGCGCGCCTGCCGCAGGTCGCGCTCATCGGTCTATGCGACATCAACGAGCCCCGGCTGCAGGAAGCGGCCAGGATCTACAACGTCGCGGATACGTTTACCGATTACCGGCAGATGCTGGATCGGATCGCGCCGCAGGCGGTGTTCGTCCTGCCAAGCGTCCTGTGGACCACAGAGGTTGCCACCCACTGTCTGGATCGCGGCCTGAATGTCTTCATCGAGAAGCCGCCGGGCACGAGCGCCGACGAGACGCGGGCGATGGCGCGCCTGGCACGTATGCGCGGCGTCATCTCGATGGTCGGATTCAATCGCCGATTCCACCCGCTGGTCACTGCCGCGCGGGACCAGATGGCCCGCGCCGGGCGGACGTCGCTGATCGTCTCCGCCTGGTACAAGCCCCTGCTGATGGACGACATGGCCAGGAACTTCCCGCCCACCGTGGTCGAGCGGCTCCTGTCCGTGACCACGATCCACAGCGTCGACACACTACGGTTCCTCGGCGGCGAAGTGGACGAGATTCTTTCCGTGGCGGGGCGTTTCTACAGTCCCTACGTGGATGCGGTCCATGCGCTGCTGCGATTCCGGAACGGCGGCGTGGGCGTGCTGCTCAGCGAGTACCACACGACCAAAGTGGAGCGGCTCGAGATCCACGCCGAGGGACTCCTGGTCGAACTGAGTGGAAGCGATGCACCGTATCGTGAGGGGCGGGTCTTCAACGAGGGGGGATGGCAGACACTGGCTCTTCCACCGGGGGATCGTACTGATCCCGACGGCTTCTATGAGGAAGACCAGCACTTCATCGCCCGCGTCGCGGCGGGAAGACCTGTGACGCCGCCCGCAGCAGATCTTGAGGACGCCGTGCGGACCATGGAACTCGCCGAGGCCATCGCCGCCGCAGCACGGATGGGATGGGAAGGGTCGCCGGTGGGAAAGGCCGCGATGGAGGAGAAGCCGCGATGAACGTCACCGATCTCGATACCCCGGTCCCGCTGGTTGATCTCCCCACGATGGAGCGCAACATCCGGCGCATGGCGGACTTCGCGCGTCAGGCGGGCGTGCACATGCGTCCTCACATCAAGACGCACAAGATCCCGGCGCTCGCCCACGCGCAGTTGGCTGCCGGGGCCCGAGGCGTCACCGTGGCCAAACTGGGAGAGGCCGAGGTCATGGCCGACGGCGGGATCACCGACATCCTCGTCTGCTACCCGATCGTGGGGTCCGACAAACTTGAACGGCTCGCTTACCTGGCTAAACGGGCCCGCATCACCGTCGCGCTCGATTCGTTGGAGGTCGCG
>JBGPLF010000260.1:0-5427 GCA_041486265.1 bacterium | reverse complement strand
GTGATCTCGTACACCGCGTCCCCCAGCACAAAACCCCGATCCGATGGCGAGATGCGCACCTCGTCGTCCGGCAGGAAACGGCCGTCCCAGTAACCGATCCAGTTGCTTGTTCCGGCCATTACTTCCTCCCCACCCTCGCCAGGACACGGTCTAGCGACGTCAGGTCCGCGTAGTATTGGGGATCTTCGGACGCGTTCGCCGGAAGTGCCTCGACCGTCTTGAGGTACTTGATCATGGTCCGGATCGTGTCGGGGCCGTTCGGAATCCCGGCATTCGCATCCCAGATGCCCCGTGAGATAAATGCGCGTACCGCCGCTGTGACAAACGCCGGATCCTCATCCGGGAAGAGGTTCAACGCCCGCGCCACGCCCCACTCGGGACCAGCCGCCATGCGCCGGTGTGTCTCAATCAGGCTGCGCAGCAAGTCCTCGGTTTCGTCCTGATGGGTGGCCAACCAGTCGCGTCGGGCGACAAAGACGGAATCGTGAACCGGCATATCCTTGAAATCCAGCAGGATGTGGAACCGACCCGGTGCCAGCATGTCCAGCCGGATCGCGTCCGCGATGAAGACCGAGGTGGCATCAATTTGCCCCTGCAGCAGCGCCTGGGCCCGGGCCACCGAGCCGGGAATGACGAGTACCTGGGCATTATTGATGGCGTACTTCTTGATGGCGAACTGGACCACCATGTTGGAGACCGAGGAGAGACTGTGCACGGCGATGCGCTTTCGCGCCAGTTGCTTGGGTGACGTGAACGCTGTGGGCGCGACCAGCACCCACTGGCCCAGCCCCGGCATCGCGTACGCACCGACGATAGCGATCGGCGCGCCCTGCAGGATGGCCGTGGCCGCGCTAATGGGATCTGGGAGACCGAAGTCAATATCGCCGCGCATGACGGCGGGAATCGTCAACTGGGTCTGGGGAATGAAGACGGGTTGAGTATCATACCCACGGTCCCGCAGCCGGTCCATAGCGACCAGCGTCGCCGTGTGATTTACCTGCTTCACACCCCCAAAGCCTACGGCCAGACGGTTCTGCCGGGCTGTGACCGGCATCGCCGCCAGCACACACACCAACACACCGACCCACAGGGCTATCCATGGCTTCCGCATGATGCTGCCTCCTTGGCGTTTCTTATGGTCCTGCCTGCCCTCTCAGACTTTCCCAGACGCTCTCGACCAGCTCGGCGAACGCGGCCGTCCGGCGCACGCTGACGTCACGTGGGCGGGCCAGCGGTACGACGATCTCGCGCGCGATCCGGCCGGGACGGGACGTCAAAACGAAGATCCGATCCGAGAGGTAGACTGCTTCCTCCATGTCATGGGTAACCAGGACGACGGTCTTGGGGTGCTGCTGCCACAACTGCAGAAGTTCGTCCTGGAGCTGGTGCCTGGTTTGGGCATCCAGGGCTCCAAACGGCTCGTCCATCAACAACGTGTCCGGGTTCACGACCAGCGCACGAGCGAGGCCCACCCGTTGCTGCATGCCGCCGGACAGCGTGTTGGGATAGTAGCCTTCAAAGCCCGCGAGCCCCACCATGTCGATGACCTGCCGCGCCCGGTGCTCCCGTTCCGCCCGGGGGGTACCCCGGAGATCGAGTGGGAAGGTGACGTTGCTCAGAACAGTGGCCCAGGGAAGCAGCGCAAAATCCTGAAAGACCATCGCCCGGTCAGGACCCGGCCCAACAACGCGCCGCCCGTGAATCAGGATCTCCCCTCCGTCCGGCGGCAGGAGACCGTCGAGAATCTGGAGCAGGGTGGTCTTCCCGCACCCGCTGGGGCCGATGATACTGGCGAACTCGTTGGGCCGCACCGCGAAGGAGACCTCATCGAGCGCGAGCAACTCCGCGCCTGTAGGGGCGCTGAAGCTCTTCTTGACGCCGGCGACCTCGATCGCACGCCCGCTGTTCACCGCCATCGAACCGCCTTCCGCTCCGCCCAGTTCATCGTGCGGGCCACGGCCAGTCCAATCGCCAGCACCGTGATCACCACCGCGAACAGATTGGGCGTGTCGAAACTCGCACTGTACTGGTTGATCATCTTGCCGAGACCCACCGAGATGATGATGAGCTCCGAGACCACGGTGCCTACGACGGCGCGACCGGAGGCCAGCCGCAGGCCCGCCATGACGCCGGGCAGCGCCGCCGGCAAGATCACGCGGCGGAAGACCTGGGGCCGGGTCGCCCCAAAGGACTCTGCCATCCAGATCAGCGGGAATGGCGCGAGACGGACTCCGGCAGCGGTGTTGACGATGAGGATGGCAATGCCGAAGACGAACACCGTGGCGACCCTGGCCGCGAGGCCTGTTCCAAAAACAATCATGAACAGGGGGACCAGGGGAGCCGCCGGCACGGCCAGGAGGAATGCGAGGTACGGGTCGGCCAGCCGCTGTGTTACCGGGACGCGGCCCAGGACAAGACCGACGGGAACGCCGATGACCACAATCAGCGCGAACCCAAGGACGAGCGCCTGCGCGGTCGTGAACGCGGCTACCCAGAATCCGGGATCCAGCAGGCGCTGCGACAGTGCCTTGAAGACCGCCGAGACCGGAGGGACCGTGAGAGTTCCCGCCGCACGTCTCCCGACCCACTCCCAGATCAGCAGACCGGCGACGACGGAAAGCACGCGGACCGCACGCTGGAGCGGCCCACGGCCGACATGACCCGTTGCACGGCGCAGAATCGCCGCGAGCCCGGCTGTCGCGGCGGCGGTGTTCGCTCCGGATTTCACCTGGAACACCCGATTACCCCTTGCTCACTACCAACAACACGGTGGCGGCCATGCGGCACCCATCAGGGGACGCCCCCGCCGCGGAACCTGATTCCGCACGCCCTGCGTGCAGAATCCCGGACGCCTCACCCCGCCCCGTGACTCGTGCGCTCTATGCCCTATAACAGTAGGCGAGGCTGAACCGGGTTACTATTGGACTCGGAGGCGATTCTGAATGATCGGTGGGTGGACTGGGATATCGTTCGATTGGATGGGCAGTGATCCATCGCGGGGAACATCGGTTCACGCGCTGTAGACCCTCCGGCGTTTTGGGGCTGAAGTGCGAGAGATTTGGAGCCGACAGGAGAGTTTGAACCAATCTCGAATGCAGAGCGGATGCATCACTTTCGGCATTCGAGATCGAGGAAGGAGAAATGTGTATGCGCGTCTCGTGGTTCACCTGGATTGTCTCCGTCACGGTGATTGGCCTGCTCCTCGGCGTCGGCCCGAGCTCTGCCGCGCCCCCGTCCAAGATCGTCGTCTATTCCGGCATGGACGAGTACACCATGAACGTGCTGACGAAGGCCTTCGAGCCGATGACCGGCATCAAGGTCGAGTCACTCGTCCTGGCGGCTGCGGGAACCATGGCCGCCAGGGTGCGATCGGAGGCCGCGGCGCCCAAGGCTGACATCTTCATCGGTGGTTCGGCCGAGATTCATGCGCCACTGGCCAGGGATGGCCTGTTGCTTGCTTACCGTGCACAGGAAGAAACAAGCGGAAGGGTTCCTGCAGAATACATCGACCCCAGTGGACTCTGGCATGGATTCTACGCAGGCCCGCTGGTCATCATCGTCAACCGCAGACTATACGACCAGGAGATCAAGACTCGCGGCGGTCCCTATCCTCAGACCTGGGATGATCTCCTCCACGCCACCTATGCGCGAAGGGTGGCGGCGTGGAACCCAGCCACCGTTGGCGGAGGCTACATCTTCATGGTCGGCCAGATCTTCCGCGCAGGAAACGAGGATAAAGGTTTCGACTGGCTCAAGCGCTTCGATGCCAGCGTCCGCGTGTACGGTCCGACCGGCCCGAGCACGATCCCGCTGGTTGTGCGAGGGGAAGCGGTCGCAGGGATCGCCTGGCTGGACGACACCGCCGAGGCGAAGGACGGCGGGCAACCGCTCGAGTACGTGATCCCGCCGGACACTGCGGGCGAGATCGGCGCCGTCTCGATCATCAAGGGAGGCCCGAACTCAGAAGGCGCGAAGCGGTTCGTGGACTTCGTGCTGACGAAGGGCGCGCAGGAGGTCATCGCCAAGTTCGGCTTCAAGTACCCGGTCCGCACGGATGTACCCATCCGCTCGGACTTCCCAGCCCTCTCGTCACTGAAGTTCGTCAAGTATGATCGGCCCTTTGCGCTGCAAAACCGTGACCGGCTCACCAAGAAATGGGAAGAGTTGATCGGCAGCCAGCGCCGATAGCGTACGGGCTCGGAGGCCGGATCGCCCGGTCGACACACGGACTGGGCGATCCGGTCTTGCTTCTCGGCTTCCTCGGGATGGCTCTGGTCATCGCCCTGTTCGTGCTCTACCCTGTGATCCGCGTCGTCACGTACCCGTCGCCCAGGGACTTCCTCGCGCTCCTGGATCATCCAAGATGGGTGCGGGCTATTGTCAATAGCCTGATGATGGCGGGGTTGTCTACCGTCACCGCGTGCTTCTTGGGGTTCGTCTTTGCCCTGGCCCGGACCCGCCCCGACATTCCAGGCCGGAGCCTCTTTCGCACCGTCTCGATCCTCCCGCTGTTCTCCCCGCCGTTCACGGTGGCATTTTCCTACCTCCTCTTGTTTGGACGTTTGGGACTCATCACGCACACACTGCTGAACCTGCGTGTCGACATCCTCGGATGGCGAGGGCTGTGGCTCTCAGAGACGATCTCCTTCTTTCCGATCGCGACGGTCGCCATCTCCCGGGTGCTGGAAAACATCCCTGAAAACATGGAGTTCGTGGCGAGGAATCTCGGCGCCAACGAGGTCTCGGTCTTTAGAACCGTGACGATACCCATGGCCCGACCGGGTGTCGCCGCAGCGATGCTTCTGGTTGCGCTCTACGTCCTGGCCGACTTCGGCAACCCGTTGATCATCGGTGGCGACTTCCCCATGCTGGCCACGGAAGCCTGGTATCAAATTGAAGGATGGGCCGACCTGCGCGCCGCGGCGATGCTGGCAAGTCTCCTGCTCGCGCCCGCCCTGGTGCTCTTTTTCCTCGAAAGGTACTGGGTCGGGAGACGGCAGTATACGACGATTGTGGGCCGCGGCATGCGCGGGGCGCGAAGCATCACGCCACGCGGTCTCAAGGTCTTCCTGCTCGTGGCCTGTTCCGTCGTCTCGCTTTTGGTCGTATTGATCTACGCGGGCATCGTCATCGGGAGCCTGACGAAGGTCTGGGGCGTGGACTGGCACCCCACTCTCCGCCATTGGACGGAAGCCCTCAAACGGTGGCCGCACGTCGAGAACAGCCTTGTGGTCAGCGGCGGGGCGGCGATCCTCGCGGCCGTGCTCGGTCTTCTGACCGCCTACTTCACGCGGGCAAAGTCGTCGGGCGCCTCCACGGTCCTCGACTTCGGGGCGATGCTCCCCGCTGCAATCCCCGGCGTGTTCCTCGGCATCGGGTATCTTCTGGCGTTCAACGGTCCCCCATTCGCTCTCTCGGGCACGATCT
>JBGPLF010000259.1:0-5432 GCA_041486265.1 bacterium | reverse complement strand
TGAGCGGCGCCGAGCGCATGATTCAGGGATGCCGCACGGCCCTCGCCAGTCGCGGCCGCCTCGACCCGCACCCGTGGATCCGCAGCCATGCTCCCCAGCGCCGTCTTCGCGGCACTCGCGGCGCCCACGCCTGCGCCGCAGACCAGGACCTCCCACCGCTCGTAGCATTGCGATGACAGCGACTCCAAGGATCTGCGTAGAGAGCGGGCGGTTGTGCCTTCGACGGGGATGAGGAGACTCACCGTGGACTGGACTGGAAGGCGGCGCGCCGCATCCCGGAGCTGGCCGATGTCGGTCAGGCTGCGCCTGCGGAAGTACGCCTGGCGGGACAGCCGGTCGGTCGAGCTGGCGAGCCGCCTGGCTTCGCCGGCCAGATCTCCACGCACGGCGGCGCGCGCCATCGGTCGGACAACCCGGAGCAGTGCCATCGGTGTCCCGATCACCCGCGAGAAAATGGCTGGATCACCCCACACCGCCCAGGCGTAACCAGGATTTCCATCATTCGGGACTCGAGTCGCGAGTTCCAGCTCAACGTCCGGACCGGCGAAGCGGCTCAGGTCCAGACCAACTTCAACCCAGCCCCGATGCCGTGGTTCGCGTGTGGGATCAAGGATGCGCTCTGCGCGGATCGGGTTGTTCCTCCCCGCGGCTCGGACCTCCACGGAGAACACTACACCGCCCGAGTTGCGCCCCCAAGCCTCTGGGAGCAGGGCGATGAAGGCGCGAAAGAAACTCTGCGTCTTCACCTTGAGCCGGAATGTGGCCGACGAGTCTGGGTGCATGAACAGTCCGGTTTTCACCTGACCGACAACGGTCACAGATTCGACCCAGCGGACGGGACCGTTGGCCGCAGGCACCGAACTCCGTACATGCGCCGCCCGGACCGCATGAAGATGCAGATACACGGTGCCACGCCGGAAAATCAGCTCGCGGAATGACTCAAGTCTTGAGCGTATACCCATAGTCGGTCAACGACAGCTCGGGGTGATAGTAGGGATCGCCGTCTACGAGTAGATCCTTCCATCTGGCTCGAAACGTCTGGATGTCCTCGGCGGGTCCCCCTGGACCTCTCGTCGCCGACTCGTGGTGGATCAGGGTCGCCTCCGGTGTGTACACCACCAGGTACCCGCGCTCGCGAAGGCGCAGGCAGAAGTCGACATCGCTGAGCACGATGCGATATCGTTCGTCGAACCCTCCTGCTTCGTGAAAGACTTCTCGACGGGTCATCATGCATGCGCCGGTGACGGCGCTGCAGTTCCGTATGATCCGGTCGAAGCCCATATAGCCGGGTGTTTCTGGGGGCATGCCGTGAAAGGGGTGCCCCGCGGTGCCCCCGAGTCCGACCACAACCCCCGCGTGCTGGATGCGGCCATTCGGGAACACCAGTCGACATCCAACGGCGCCCACTCCGGGACGCAGGGCGTGTTCGACCAGCGCGGTCAGCCAGTCGGGATGGAGAGCCTCCACGTCATTGTTCACAAAGAGCAGGAGCTGTCCTGTCGCAGACCGGGCTCCGCCGTTGCACAACCGGGAGTAGTTGAACTCCCCTGGATCGCGCAGCACGGTGTGGTCGCGCGCCAGCCTGCTGAGATACGCGAGGGCCTGGAGTTCCCTCGTCCCGTTGTCCACGACGATGAACTCCACGTCCGGGTACGCCGTCACGCGCTTGATGCTCGTGACGCATCTCCTGAGGAGAGAGGCCCGATCCCGAGTGGGAATGATGATGGACACTCGAGCGCGACTTGTGACACGGAGGCGCCGCGTATGCCGATCAGGCAGCACCGTGCGCACCTCTCCTGGCGTGCCGCGGCGTTCCAGGGCCTCCTGCAGGACATCCAGCGTCGCCCGGTTGCTCGCCGGGCCGGCGGTGCCCTTGGGTGCCTGCGCGGGCACCGTGGCGCGCGAATACAGCACGTCGGGAATGTGGACGATCCTGGAGGTCTGCTCGGTGACACGGAGGACCAGATCATACACCTCGCTTCCACCGTACCCTGGGCGGAACCCGCCCGCCCCGGCCACCATCGACCGGCGGATGACGCACAGACGACAGAGGTAGTCGGCAGACAGCAAGAGGTCGGGAGACCAGTCCGGTTTGAAAAACGGGGCGCCCCGGCGTCCCTGTGGATCGAGCCTGTCTTCGTCTGAATAGAGGAGGTCCACCGAAGGGTTGCTATTCAGGCGCCGCACGACCTCGTAGAGAGCGTGGGGCGCCACGGTGTCCTGAGGGTGCAGCAGGGCCATGAACTCGCCGTCGGCAATCGCCAGGGCGTCGTTGTATGCGGCAGCCGGTCCGGCGCCCGCGTGCGGGCGGGCGATGCGCACCCGGCGATCGGCCGCTGCCCATTCCTCGAGCAGGGCGCTTGTACGAGGAGCGTGCGACGCTTCGACGGCGATGCACAGCTGCCACCGATTGTAGAGCTGCGCCTGCACGCTCTCCAGCGCCCGTCGCGGCAAATCATCCGCGGGCCCAGCGACGATCATGATAAGGTTTATGAGGGGGGTATAGGCGAATCCTGTGATGTCTGAGCGGATGCGCGCCTTCCGCTCGGGCGTCATGAGGTGCTGCGCGAGCCACTCCCGGTACTGATCCTCAAGATCAACGGTCACCGGACGCTCGCGCTCCCCCTGTGTGAGGAGATCGCGAGGGCTTCGCCGGCCCTGGAGCGTGTCCTGGAGACGGACGCCGATTCGCGAGAGGAGGGGACGCGTCCCCTCCTGCATCCAGATTCGCATCGCTGCCCGAATCGTTTGAACGACCGAAGCCCGGGTGGCCCGTTCCACGAGTTGCCGTTCCTGTTCGGCGTCCCCGCTTCCTGCTGCGGAACCGTACGGCGGACCGGCCCATTTTCTACAGGGGGCGGTTCCCAAAGGGGACGGTTCAACGAGCACGAATCCTCCCCACAATACATTCGCCCAAGGCGCCGCCATAAACAATCACGCCAGTCGCGGCATGACCATCCTCGAGGTGCTGTTGGCCACGCTGCTCCTCAGCGTTCTGGCCCTGATCATCTTCAGTTCGTTTGGCATCGGCCTCCGGGCCGCCGCGCTGGCCAGCCGGATGTCCACCGCCACCAGCGTCGCCGAGGATGCGCTGACGCGCGCGACCGCCGACCCGTGCGGCTCCTCGATGCGCGCGGCCTCGGGGTCCGGCCTAGGGGAGACGCCGCGGGGATTCGACCGGGAAGTGACCGTTAGGCAGGTGACCCCGCCAAACCTGTGGGAGATTTCCGCGACCGTGACCTGGACGCAGGAGCGTCAGCGTCGAAGCGTCACGCTCACGACGTACCGGTACATCTCACTGGCATGCGGCTTCACCGGCCAATGACGCCGCGGATTGCCGACGGCACCGGTGTCGAGAAGGGCCAGGTGCTGCTCGGCGTCCTGGTGCTCATTATCGTGGTCACCATCTCAGCCGTCACCTTCGTGTGGTACATGAACCAGCAGCAGACCCGCGCAGGCGCCCGCTACCGCGCGGCGTCGGCCCTCGACGTGGCGGAGGCCGGCATCCACCGTGCGCTAGGCGTCCTGGAGACCAGCACGCCCGATGGCCTGCTTCCGGGCCGGGAGTGGTGGCCCCAGGGATACCAGGAGACTGTGCGCGCCGGCCCGCTGGTAGGCCGGTTCGTGCTTTCGATGAGCGCGAATGCCGGAGGCGCGCGGACCATCACGAGCGTGGGTGAGGTGGGCGGGGTGGTTCGCAAGATCCGAGTGCGGGTCTACCTGGCATCCCCGGCCCTCCTGGCGGCGCTGAATGGCGCCGGGATCGTGAAGATCGATCCCCCGCCCGGGACGACCCTGCTGCTGCCATACGGGAACGCGGGGGCGAACCACCCGTGGGTTCACCTGAGCGCTGGCCGGGCCGTCTGGATCGCGGCGTCCACGGTCTCCATCAACGATCCCGAAGCTCGTGTGGCGGTCGGCCCTGGGCCGATTGACGCGGCAGGAGGACAGGTGAACAGCACCGGCAAGTTGCCGGTCGCGCCGCTTCGCATTGCCCTCCCGCCGGAGGCCATTCTGGCGGCAGGCGGGGCGGATCAGGTCGCGGACGTCACGCAGCTGCGAGCGTTCGGGGTCCCGATCCAGGATGTGATCCGGATGGAGACCCTGCCCGAGTTCCCCGCGATCGACCGCGGATATTTCCAATCCCTCGCCGCGGCCAACACCGCGAACGCCGCGCTCAACAAAGTGACCGGTCTTGACACTGGCGACCACGCCCTCGAGCAGAAGCGCGGCAGCGACTACAGCGGCGCGGAGTTCGCCCAAGTGCTGGACCACCTGGCAGCCGAGCCGTACCGTACGCGGCTACGTGGGGTCATCTATGTACACGGCTCCGTGACCCTGCCCGAAAGCGCGCGCCTCTCCATCGATGACGGTGCGCTGCTCACCGAGAGCACCCTGCACATGAGCAGGTATGCTCAACTGTCCATCACGCACTCCTCCGCCACGCGCACCCTGCCCGGGCTGATCGTGCAGGACCTCGGGGCGCTCGTCCTCGCCCAGGGGGCCGGCCTGCGGGCGCACGGGCTGGTTTACGCCAACCAGGCGATCGAGGTGGGGGAGGGGGCGACGCTCGACGTCGTCGGCGCGGTGTTGGGGAACGGCGCGGGTATCAGCTTCCGCGCGTATGCGGCCACTGTGGTCATTCGTTACGATCCCGCCGTGATGGGCACGCCCGGGCTGGTGACGCCCGAGCGCGGTCCGCTCGTAGTCTGGATCGCCAGTTGGGAGGAGCTTCCCTGAAGCGCCTAACCAGGTCAAGCCTGGTCCTGCTCGTGCTCTTTTCCCTTGCGACTCTATCGGTGACGGGTGACGGACGGCTTCCGCTGGCGAGGCGTGAAGCCGGCTCACGATCTGCGCCTGCCAGTCCGCGGTTGGTCCTGGACACCTACAGTCGGCTTCCCCTGCGCTTCGAGGCGAACCAGGGGCAGGGTGACCCACAGGTTCGATTCCGCGCGCGAGGCCGCGGGTATCAGTTCCTGCTCACACGATCCGCGATGGTGCTCGCGCTCACCCGAGGGACCCGGTCCGCGGTCGTCCGGACGGGCCTCATCGGGGCGAGTCCTGCGGCCGTGCTCTCCGGCGAGGCGCGTCTCCCGGGAACGGTCAACTACTTCCTTGGGAACGACCCGACGAAGTGGCAGACGAACGTTCCCACTTTTGCAAAGGTCCGCTACGGCGGCGTCTATCCCGGAGTCGACGTGGTGGTTTATGGCGAGTCGCACCAGCTAGAATACGACATCGTCGTTGCGCCTCAGGCTGATCCGGCAGCGGTGGTTCTTGGATTCGAGGGCGTCGACCGGCTCAAAATCGACGCCAGAGGCGACCTGGTGATGCACATCGTCGGCGGTCAGGTCCGCCAGCACAGGCCGGTGGTGTATCAGAATGTGCGTGGTGCCCGCCGGGAGATCGCCGCAGGATACGAGATGAGAGGA
>JBGPLF010000258.1:0-5439 GCA_041486265.1 bacterium | reverse complement strand
GGCTGGTACCGAGTTGGGCAGCCCCGCGGCGAGCGCGGCCTGGCGCGCAGGCGCCTGCCCGAGGCCGGCGCTGAGTACGTTGCCCATGATGACCTCGCTGACCTGGTCCGGCGACACGCCGGCGCGCCGGACGGCCTCGGCGATGACGACGCCCCCAAGCCGGAGCGCCGGAACCGCCGCCAGCCCTCCCAGGAACCGTCCGAGCGGCGTGCGAACGGCGCTCAGAATGACCACGTCTCTCATTGCGTGACCCTCCCAGTGAGATTCCGGTCCCCAGTCTAGCGCACCTGGGTGGGGGTGCAATCGGGTGGCCGCATCATCCCGGCGGTTCTTTGACACTCTCGATTCCGCTGAGGTATAATCCGATCAGTCGTTCGGCCTGCCAGGGTGCAGATGCGGCGGTCTGGAACGCAGACCGCACGGGTCATTGGGACGGCAGGTTCCTCAACAGTCGGGCGGAGGAGCCTGCTTCCTGTGTGTTTAAGGGTAATGAACAACAGGCCGGCCGCATCCCGGCCGTCCGGTGTCGACCGGACGCGAGAAAGGGTGAGGGGAGATGGCCGAGATTCGCGTGGGGAAAGACGAGAGCCTCGATTCCGCCCTGCGGCGGTTCAAGCGGCAGGTGAAGCGGTCGGGCATTCTCACTGAGGCCAAGCGTCACGAGCACTACGAGACGCCTGGCCAGAAGCGCCGCAGGAAGATTGCCCGCAGCGCGAAGCGCCGCCGGCGCTAGAACGGACTGGTTGTTGGAACTGGCATCGAGGGATGGAATGACCATGGCGCAGCGTCTGGAGGCCGATCTCAAAGACGCGCTGCGCGCCAGGGACGCCATCCGCACGTCGACCATCCGGCTGGCGCGGGCAGCGATGCAGAACGCCGAGATCGATCGGCAGCGGCCGCTGAACGACGACGAGATCATCGCCATCCTCCAACGCGAGGTAAAGCGCCGACGAGAGGCCATCGAGGGTTTCACCCGGGGTGGGCGCGATGACCTGGTGGCGAAAGAGCAGTTGGAGATGGGGATTCTCCTCGGCTATCTGCCGGCCCCGCTGGACGAGACAGATCTGCGGCGCATGGTTTCAGAGGTGATCGCCGAAGCGGGCGCCACGAGCGAACGCGACCTCGGCCGTATCATGGGACCGATGATGCGCCGGGCGGCCGGGCGGGCCGAGGGGAAGACCGTCGAGCGCATTGTCCGCGAGGCGCTCCGAGGGTAGACGCGGTAGGAGCTATGGACGGATGCAGAGCCCGGGACAGCTCCGGGCTTTGATGTTATGGTCATACACAGGTGGGATCGGCGGCGTGGTAATACCATCTAAGCGGCGGAAACCAGTCAAGCGGGCGCGCAGCGCCGGCGGCGTTGTCTTTCAACGCGCCGGCGATCAGGTGCGGATCCTCGTGCTGCAGCACGAAGGCGGCAAGTGGATGCTGCCTAAGGGCACCATCGAGGCCGGCGAGACGCCGGAGGCGGTCGCGCTGCGCGAGGTCCGGGAGGAAACCGCGCTCTCGAACGTCCGCGTGGTCACTGATCTCGGCGAGGAGCGCTACTCCTTCTTCTGGCGGACAGAAGACGCCTTCTACGATAAGATTGTCCACTACTTCCTGCTGGAGTTTCTCGGCGGTGAGGAGGCCAAGCCCCAGCGCGAGGAAGGGTTTGTGGCTGCGGAGTGGGTGGCGGTGGACGAGGCGCTGTCTCGTATCAAGTACAAGGAGACGCGCGAGATCGTCCGGCGGGCGCGGACCGCGCTCGAGGCGCCCGCACCGGTGGGGGAGAGCGGATCGTGACCCGCGAGCCGGCAACGCCCGAACAGAGGCGACGCGAGCATGAAGGGCGTGAGGTCGAGCGACGCGTCCTCCGCGTGCTGCAGCAGTACACCGACCACCTCAACCCGGCGTGGGTCCGCGGATACAAGTTCCTCGGCGTGGAAACGCTCGAAGTTGAGGCCCAGGGCGCGATCATCCGCGACGCGTACGGCCGCGAGTACCTCGACTTCGCCTGCGGCCCGGCGGTCTTCATCCTGGGGCACCGGCACCCCAAAGTGGTTGAGGCCGCGCGTCGCGAGCTCGACCGGATGCCGCTCTCGGTGCGGATCATGGCCAACGAGCCGATGGGCGAACTCGCCGCGCTGCTGGCCGAGATCACGCCGGGAGATCTACAGTATGTTTTTTTCTGCAACAGCGGCACTGAGGCGAACGAGGGCGCCCTCAAACTGGCGCGAGCGGCAACCGGCCGGCCGGAGATCATTTCCACGATCGGCGCGTTCCACGGCAAGACGCTGGGCGCGCTCTCCGTCTCCGGTCGCGAGATGTACCGCACGCCGTTCGAGCCGCTGCTGCCCGGCGTAGTGCACGTACCGTTCGGCGATCCCGCCGCGATCGAGGCGGCGCTGACGCCGCGAACCGGCACGGTGATCCTGGAGCCGATTCAGGGCGAGAACGGGGTGGTCGTGCCGCCCGATGGCTATCTGCGCGAGGTCCGCGCCATCTGCGATCGCGCCGGCGCCTTGCTCATCCTCGACGAGGTCCAAACCGGCATGGGCCGCACGGGTACGATGTGGGCCTGCGAGCGGGACGGGGTCGTGCCCGATATCCTGACCACGTCGAAGGGTCTGGGCGGGGGCGTCGCGCCGGTGGGCGCCTTCATTGCGCGACCGCACTTGTGGGACACGCTCATTAAGCATCCCTACATGCACACCACGACGTTCGGCAACCGTCTGGGATGGGCCGCCGCGGTGGCCGCGATCGGGGTGATCCGTGACGAGGGCCTGCTCGAGCGCGCCACGCAGATCGGCGATCGGCTTATGGCGGGCCTCAGGCAGGTGGCCGCGGGTGCGCCGGGTGTGATCACCGGCGTGCGCGGTCGCGGGTGCCTGGTGGGCGTAGAGTTCGCGGATCCTGACGTTGCATTTCTCGTTTTGGCCCAGATGGTGCAGCGGCAGGTGCTGGCCTTCCACGGCATCAACAAGTCCGAAGTCATCCGGTTCGCGCCACCGCTGATCGCCACGGACGCCCAAGTGGATCGCGCCGTGGCCGCTTTTGGCGAGGCGCTCACCGAGGCGCGGGCGCTCCTAGCCGAGCTGACGGAGGGCTAGGTCGGCAGGCGATTTCAGAGACGCCATGAGCAGTTCAACGCAGACCACCAGCGGTATGGCGATCGGCCGGCGCGTCCTCCAATACTTCGAGGAGCGCGGGCATACCGTCGTGCCCAGCGCGTCCCTCGTCCCCGCCGGGGATCCGACGCTCCTGTTCACCAACGCCGGCATGGTGCAGTTCAAGGACGTCTTCCTGGGCGTGGAGCGGCGATCGTACGTGCGCGCCACGACGATGCAGCGGTGCCTGCGCGTCAGCGGTAAGCACAACGACCTCGAAGCCGTCGGCCCCAGCCCGCGCCATCACACGCTCTTCTTCATGCTGGGGAACTTCAGCTTTGGGGATTACTTCAAGCGGGAGGCGATCGCCCACGCCTGGGAGTTCGTCACACGGGACCTGGGGATCGATCCGGACCGGATCGTCACGACCGTGTTGGCCGACGACGATGAGGCGCACGCGCACTGGCGCGCGCTCAGCCTTCCCGACGCGCGTATCCTCCGCATGGGCGAGAAGACCAACTTCTGGTCCATGGGTGACGTCGGTCCCTGCGGCCCGACGTCCGAACTACACTACGACTGGGGGCCCGAGCGGTGCACGTGTGGGCGGCCCGACTGCAGCGTCGCCCTTGACAACGACTGCCAGCGCTGGCTGGAGATCTGGAATCTCGTGTTCATGCAGTACAACCAGTCTGCTGACGGCACCCGCAAGCCGCTGCCGAAGCCGGGCGTCGACACCGGGATGGGGCTGGAGCGCATCGCCGCCGTGGTCCAGCAGGCGGAGACGAACTACGACACCGATCTGTTCCTGCCGATCATGGACCGGACGCAGGCGCTGCTCGGGCACACGGATGCGCAGCGCCGGGACGCCATCGTGCCGTATCGTGTGATCGCCGACCACGGGCGCGCGGCGACGTTCCTGATCGCCGACGGCCTGACCCCGGGGAACGAGGGCCGGGCCTACGTGCTGCGTATGATCCTCCGTCGAGCGATTCGGTTTGGTCAGCGCGTGGGATTCAAGGATCCATTCCTTGGCGAAGTGGCTAAGGTTGTGGTCGATCTGCTGGGGGAAGAGAACACCGGTCTGGTTCAGCGTCGCGATTTCATCCTAAGAATGATCACTGCCGAGGAAGAGAGGTATGCACAGACGCTTTCCGCTGCGGAGGAACGGGTCAAGGACGTTGTTGCTGCTGTTCAAGCTCGCGGCGGGAAGGTGATCCCGGGGGAAGAGGTATTCAAGCTATACGACACATACGGTTTTCCCGCTGAGTCTACAGCCGATGCTGCTGCTGAAGTGAACTTGGTGATCGACGCGGCGGGATTTCGTCAGGCGATGGAGGAACAGCGGCGGCGCAGCCGGGCAGATGGTGCGCTGGCGGGCGAGGCGCGCGCCGCGGAGATCGGGGCCGACGCTCTAAACGGGGTTCCGGCGACGGCATTCGTGGGCTACACTCGAGAGACTTCGCTGGCGACGGTGCTGGCCATCCTCAAGGACGGCATGCGTGTGGAAGAGGCGGGCGAGGATGACGAGATTGTGCTCGTCCTGGACCGCACGCCCTTCTACGCGGAGGCAGGCGGCCAGGTGGGTGACACGGGGACCATCACGGCCCGCGGGCTCCAGGTTGAGGTCGGGGACACCCGGAGGCTTGCGCCGGGGCTGACGGGGCACGTTGGGCGCTTGACGCGCGGCCGCGTGCGCGCGGGGATGCGCGTGCGCGCGGGGATCGATAGCGCGCGTCGCGCGGCGATCAAGCGTAACCACACCGCCACCCACCTGCTCCACCAGGCGCTTCAAGAAGTGCTGGGGGAGCACGCCCATCAGGCGGGATCGCTCGTGGCCCCGGACCGGCTGCGGTTTGACTTCACGCACGCCGCGCCGCTGACGCCGGAAGAGCTGGATCAGACCGAGCGGCGGGTCAACGAGATGGTGCTGGCCGCGCGCCCGGTGCGGGCCGTCACCATGCCGCTCGAGCAGGCCCGCCGGCTCGGCGCACAGGCCCTGTTTGGCGAGAAGTATGGAGAGCACGTGCGCGTGGTGACCGTGAAGGGTTACAGCCGCGAATTGTGCGGCGGCACGCACCTCGGCAACACTGGTGAGATCGGGTCCCTAGCCATCACGTCCGAAGGGAGTGTCGCCTCCGGGATCCGCCGCATCGAAGCCGTGACCGGGTGGTCGTCTTATGAACGCGCGCACATGTATGAACAAATGATCACGGAACTGACCGGCGCGCTGCAGACGACGCCCGGCGAGCTGACGAGTCGCGTCCGGCGCCTGATCGAGCAGGTGCGCACCCTTGAGCGAGAACGGAGGGAGCGGGTCGGTGCGCGAGATGATCCTGCGGCCGCCCTCCAT
>JBGPLF010000257.1:0-5468 GCA_041486265.1 bacterium | reverse complement strand
GACCATGATCGTCGTGCCTTCCTCGGAGAAGCGGTCGATCATGTCCCAAAAGTCGCGCCGCGAAACCGGATCCACGCCGGCGGTAGGCTCGTCGAGGAAAACCATCCGGGGCCGGTGCAGGACCGCGCAGCCTAGCGCCAGCCGCTGGCGAAACCCGCCCGACAATTCCCGGGACGGGGCGCGCTGGCGGTCAACGAGCCCCGAGCTCTCCAGCCATTTGTCCACCTGTGTCCGAAAGATGTTCTTGCTCAGCCCATACACCCCGGCATAGAACTCCAGGTTCTCGCGCACCGTCAGATCAGGATACAGGCTGAAGCGCTGGGACATGTACCCGATGCGGGCTTTGATCTCCTCGGGATTGCGCCGGACGTCGAAGCCCAATACCTGCGCATTGCCCTCGGTCGGGTCGAGGATCCCGCACAGCATGCGGATCGTGGTGGATTTGCCCGCGCCGTTGGGCCCGAGGAACCCCCAGATCTCGCCCGGCTGGATCTCGAACGACACGTGATCTACGGCGACGAAGTCGCCAAACTTTCGCGTGAGGCCGTCGGCCCTGACCGAGTACCCGTTCACAACGGGTTTCCCGTTCATGCGATCCGGACACCCAGCCGTGAGACGAAGACATCCTCAAGGGATGGGGGAATGCTGCGGACTCCCGACACCGTGACGCCGCCTTCTTCGAGCATGGCGATCAGGCGCGGTCCGACGTCGGCCGAGGGCACCAAGACGTGGAGGCGATCGCCGAACACTTCGAGGCTACGCACCTGCGGGTGGTCGCGCAGCACCCGTTTCGCCGTCTGCTGAGGCTCGGCGATGATCTCCAGGATTTCACCCTCCATCGCCGACTTGAGGCTTGCCGGGTCGCCCAGCGCGATGATCCGCCCGCGGTTCATCAGGCCGATGTGAGCCGCGCGTTCAGCTTCGTCCATGTAGGGGGTGCTCACGAAGATCGTGATCCCGCGGCGGTTGAGCCCATAGAGGAACCGCCAGAACTGCCGGCGCGAGACAGGGTCGACGCCCGTGGTGGGCTCGTCCAGGATCAGCAACTCGGGCTCGTGGACCAGCGTACAGGCCAGCGCCAGCTTCTGCTTCATCCCGCCGGAGAGAAACTGGGCGGGGCGCGCACCGAAAGGCGAGAGGCGGAAATCCCTGAGCAGCCGGTCCGCCCGCGGCAAGAAGTCGGCAGGCGGCACGCGGTAGAGATCTGCATACAAACGCAGATTCTCCATGACGGACAGGTCGCCGTAAAGGCTGAAGCGCTGCGGCATGTAGCCGATGCGCGCCTTCACCTGCTCGGGATCACGGGCAACATCCCAGCCCTGAACGAAGGCCGCACCCTCGCTGGGCGTCAGCGCGCCGCAGAGCACGCGGATGAGCGTCGTCTTGCCGGCGCCGTCCGGACCCACGAGGGCAAAGATCTCCCCCCGGCGCACTTCGAGGTCGAGACGGTCCACGGCGATGAGGCTCCCGAAGCGCCGGGTCAATCCCGCGCAGCCCACGGCGACGCCTTCTTCGAGCGTCGCCGCGACCTGGCTACCGCCCCCGTTCACTCCTGCACCCATCCACCGTTGTCGGATTCCGGCCCCAACCCTTCACTGCTGGGCCCTGGCCACGGTGAGGATCACCGCATCGGCCGGCAGGCCGGGTTTCAAGATGCCCTCGGGATTCGCGAGCGACACCTTTACGGCGAAGACGAGTTTGACGCGCTCCTCCTTCGTCTGGACGTTGCCGGGAGTGAACTCCGCACGGTTGCTGATCTCCTGGACCGTTCCTTGGAAGACGCGCTTGGGGTCCCCGTCTATCCGCACTTCGACGGGCTGGCCCAGCTTGACGCGACCCATATCCGTCTCGGACACGAAGATCCGCAGGTAGGGCCGGATGAGGTCGGCCACGGTCAGGACGGGAGAACCAATCGTCACCAGGTCACCCACCTCGACGCTGCGGGAGATGACGACGCCGGCAATCGGCGCTCGCAGGACGGCGTTACCGCGCGCGGTCTCCGTCAGCCGCACCGCGGCCCGGGCCTGTTCGACCGCGGCGCGGGCGGCCTCGACCTCGCGGGCGCGCTGGGTCACCAGGCCGGTGGCCGACTGGGCGCTGCGCAGCGCCGCTTCGGCCTGGCTCACCTGCGCGCGGGACGCGTCCACGTCGTGTTGGCGGATGGGTACGGTCCGGCGGTTGGCGATGGCTATCTTCAGCGCCGCCTGGGCCTGTTTGAGCGCCGAGCCGGCCGCCCCACGTTGAGCTCGGGCGGCATCACGCTGGGCCCGGGCGGCGTCGCGCTGGGCCTGCGCGGCCGCCAGCCCTGTCCTTGCCGCGTCGACTTGCTGCGCCGCGACAGCGCCGTCGCGGAAAAGGCTCTCGGCCCGAACGGCATCGGACTGCGCACGCGAGAGGTTCGCCTCGACCGCCTGCAAATTCGCCTCTGCGGCCCGCACGGCCGCATCAGTCGAGGAGACCGCATCGGTCGCAGCCTGCACCTGCGCGAGGGCCTGCTCCACCTGCGCCGCGACGGACGCCGACTGCAACTCGACGGCCTCGCCGGCCTGCGGCACGCGGGTGCGGCTAGCCTCCACCGCGGCCCGGGCCTGATCGACCGACGCCGAGGCCTGCGTCTGCTGCATGGTCAGGGCCAACTCAGCCTGGGCCAGCCGGGCTTCCGCCGAGGCCAGGACCGCCCGCGCCTGCGCCACCTGGTCATCAAGTTCGGCGTGATCGAGTTCGGCGACCACCTGGTTCACCGTCACCTGGTCGCCCTCGCGCGCACGGAGAGCCATCACCCTCCCGGCCACCTTCGGCGCGACATCAACCTGCGTGGCCTCGATGCTGCCCGAGCCCTCGATCCGGCCGTTGCTCGACCGGGCGCCATTGCGTAGCAAGATGTACGCGCCGATGGCCGCGGCGATCACGACGATCGCCAGTATCCGAATGGGGATCGGGATTCCCCGTCTCTCGCGCTTCATGACTCGACTCCTTTAGCGGACCGGAGTGCGCGGGGCTTCTTCTGATTTTCGCCGTCGGCCACCAGGCCGTAGAGGATCAGGCGGGCCACTTCGCGCGCGACCGTCTCGTTGGTGTACTTATCGAACAACGGATCGGAGTCGTTGGCGTCGAGGAGGGCGACCCCCATCATCATGCCGGCGATCGCCCGCAGCACGATGGGGACCGACACCCGCCGGAAGCCGCCTTCGGCGATGCGCCTGCGCAGGTGGTCCCCCACCATGGCCTTGATGGTCTGGATGCGGGTCTGCACCGCCTTCCGCAGCTCGGGATCCACATCCCCTTGCTGCATGACCAGCCGGAAAAAGGCGGCGTGGCGCCGGAAGAGTTCAAACCGGTTGGTGAGGAGGGTCGCGATAAATCCCTCGTCGTCCTCTCCCCGCGAAGCCCGATCCAGCAGCGGAAACAGGGACGAGATCGCAACATGCTCCCACGCGGAGAGCAGCAGGTCCCGCTTGCCGGGGAAATAGAGGTAGATGGTCCCCTCGGCGAGTCCCGCGCGGTCGGCGATCTGCCGGATCGTGGCCTCATGGTAGCCGTGATCGGAGAAGATCTCGGCCGCGGCTTCGAGGATCTGGCTCCGGCGTTCCTCGGTGAGGACCTGCTTCGCTTTTTCCGTCAGGCGGGCCATGGCACATCTCCACAACGGCTAGTCGGCAGCCGCGAGTTCGGAATAAATGAGCGGTCAGTCATCATGGATGAATATGCATTCAATATGCCTAGGGCCGGCATCGGTGTCAAGATGCGTCTGCGGCGGACCTCGACGGAGCCTGCGATGTGCGAACGGGACGTGCCGTCCCGCCGACTAGAGCA
This sequence comes from bacterium, assembly GCA_041486265.1. Lineage (GTDB taxonomy): Bacteria > Sysuimicrobiota > Sysuimicrobiia > Sysuimicrobiales > Humicultoraceae > JBGPLF01. The sequence continues at coordinate 1,655 of JBGPLF010000257.1, read as the reverse complement.
CAAACAGGAGGACGAAATAGACCACCAAAAGGACGGCGCCGATCGGGATCGCGACGCGCGCCCACTCCCGGCTGCGAATACGCAGCTTGCCCGCGGCGATGATGTTCGGGATGTTCCCGGGGATGAGCATCCCACCGCTGATCAGCAGGCCCATGAGGATGGCCTGCACCTGGAGGTGTGCCATCCGCGGGCTGATCTCCGCAGCGGTGAGGGTGGCGTTGTCCACGATGGCCGAGATCATGTTGATCCAATAGAGCAGGCGCGCATCGAGCCTGATCACGTACCGGTCGATGAGCGGCTTGAATCCTTCCCCGAGCAGGGTCAGGGCCATGACGAACAGGTAGACGCGGGCCGCCCGCGTCACAACGCCGTGATACGACTCTCCGGCATTCCCGGGCAGGACCTCCTCCGGCCCGCCGGTCTTCGTCCTGTGGGCCCACGCCGCCACCCCAAGCGCGACCACCCCCGGGACGATGAAGACCCCCAGCAGGCGCGCCAGGAACCAGAAATCCTGGCCGAGTTTGGCGATGGCGATCGTACTCAGGGGCTCACCCACCGGTGTAAGTGTGGCCCCAAGCCCGATCGAAAAACAGGCGAGCACCACGAAACGCACCTCATCGGAGCGTTGAAGACGCATGGGCGCAATGAGTTCCACCAGCACGAGCGAGGCGATAATCGCCGTGATGATGCTGGAGGCCAATCCGAGCACGATTGTAATCAATCCCGCGACAAGGGCCGGCCCCGTTCGCGCGACGAGCCACGCGACGCCCGTGTCGAGCCAGTGGCGGCCCCACGTGAAGACCATGCCCGAAACGAAGACGGCGATCGTGATCGGGATGGGATCGCGCAGCGCCTGTGTCACCAGGTGCGTGGTGAGCACCCGGGAGGCCAGCGCCGACAGGATCCCCATGATGAAGAGAAAGGCTTCCAGGTTGCGCTCGATCCGGTGGGCGAGAAAGGGACCGACCAGGACCACGAGCAGGATGATGAGGTTCGCGAGGATCGGGTCCGGCATTCCTGTATTATACGCCGGTGAGTAGTCCTAAGCGGCAGGGTTGTGGTGTGACGGAATCCCCGTAAAACGATTTGACCCGCCGATTGTATTATTGAAGTCCCAAGGTATCTTAGACCACCGTGAGGGGTTCTCGAGGCCTGACAACCGTGCTAGAATCTACTCAAATGAAGCTCGCCGCAAATAGCAAACCCGTCGTCGTCGCCGGGCACACGCAGGTTTCGACTCGACTTGGTACCCGTCATGTTCTCCATCTGGGCGATGCACGCGACCTCTCTTGGGTTTCAACTTCCTCAGTGCACCTTGTTCTGACGTCGCCGCCCTATTGGACGCTCAAGAAGTACAATGATCACCCGGGCAGCTTGGCGGTATTGCGGACTACGACGCTTTCCTCGATGAACTCGACAAGGTCTGGCGACATTGCCACCGCGTGCTTGTCGAGGGAGGACGCGTCGTCTGCGTTGTCGGAGATGTTTGCATAGCACGGCGCCGCAACAACGGGCGGCACCTTGTGGTGCCCCTACATGCTGATGTCTCGATTCGGGCTCGCCGGATTGGACTCGACTATCTGACCCCGATCTTCTGGCACAAGATTGCGAACGCCAGCTATGAAGTCGAAAACGGTTCGTCGTTCTTGGGCAAG
>JBGPLF010000256.1:0-5469 GCA_041486265.1 bacterium | reverse complement strand
CGGTCGCGATGGGCGGCGCCGCGTCGATCCCCGGCCCGTTCGGGTCGGGCAAGACGGTCATGCAGCAGACGCTGGCCAAGTGGTCCAACGCCGACGTCATTATCTACGTCGGATGCGGCGAGCGCGGCAACGAGATGACCCACGTGCTGGACGAGTTTCCGGAACTGGAAGATCCACGCACCGGACGGCCGCTGATGGAGCGCACCGTCATCATCGCCAACACGTCGAACATGCCGGTCGCCGCGCGCGAGGCGTCGGTCTACACCGGCATCACGATGGCGGAGTACTGGCGCGACCAGGGCTACAAGGTCGCGCTTATGGCCGACTCCACCAGCCGCTGGGCCGAGGCGATGCGCGAGATCTCCTCCCGTCTGGAGGAGATGCCCGCCGAGGAAGGGTACCCGCCCTACCTGTCGAGCCGGCTGGCGGCCTTCTATGAGCGCGCAGGCCGCGCGATCTGCCTGGGGGGCCCCGAGCGGAACGGCTCGGTCACCGTCGTGGGTGCGGTCTCGCCGCCCGGCGGCGATCTCTCCGAGCCGGTCACGCAGGCCACGCTGCGCATCACCGGCACGTTCTGGTCGCTCGACGCCGGGCTGGCCAACCGGCGCCACTTCCCGGCGATCCACTGGCTGCGGTCCTACAGTCTGTACACCCCGCTCTTCGCGGAGTGGTACAAAGAAAACATGCCCGAGGACTTCGAGGCGATGCGCGACCGCGCGGGGTCCATCCTGCAGCGCGAGTCGGAGCTGCAGGAGATCGTCCAGCTCGTTGGACCGGACGCCCTCCAGGACGACCAGCGCCTGATCATCGAGGTCGGCAAGATGCTGCGCGAAGATTTCCTGCAGCAGTCGTCTTTCTCCGAGATCGACGCCCACTGCCCGATGGACAAGGCCTACGGCATGCTCAAGGCGATCCTCATGTTCTACGATGAGGCCGGCGCGGCGTTGCATCGCGGGATGCTGATGGACGAGATCCTCCAGTTGAAGCAACTCGAAGAGATCGCGCGCATGAAGGAGATCCCCAAGGATCAGTTCCCCGCATACATCGAGCCCTGGATGAACACGCTGTCCGAGGCCTTCGGGGCCAAGGCGGCCGCGGAGGGGGCATAACGCCATGTCGCTGGTCACAAAACAATATCAAAGCATTTCGTACATCTCGGGGCCGCTGCTCTTCGTCGAGGGCGCGCAGGATCTCCCCTACGGGGCGATCGTGAACATCCACCTGGCGGATGGCTCCGTGCGCGGCGGTCAGGTCATCGAGGTCTCTGAGAAAAACGCGGTCATCCAGGTCTTCGAGGAGACCGCGGGGCTCGACCTGGTGCGCACGTCAGTCAGCCTGCGCGAAGACGTGGCTCGGATCTCCTGCTCGCGCGAGATGATCGGGCGCCGGTTCAACGGCCTGGGAGAGCCGATCGACGGGCTGCCGGCGATCATCCCCGAGAAACGCCTGCCGATCATCGGAGCGCCGATCAACCCGGTCGCCCGCCAACGGCCGCAGGAGTTTATCCAGACGGGCATCTCATCCATTGACGGGTTGAACACGCTGGTGCGCGGGCAGAAGCTGCCGATCTTCTCCGGCGCCGGGCTGCCGCACAACGAGATCGCGGCGCAGATCGCCCGCCAGGCCAAGGTGTTGGGCCAGGCCGAGGACTTTTCGGTCGTCTTTGCGGCAATGGGGATCACGCAGCGCGAGGCCGCCTATTTCATCGAGCAGTTCGAGGCAACCGGAGCGCTGGCCCGCAGCGTCGTGTTCCTGAACCTGGCCGACGACCCGGCAATCGAGCGGCTGATGACCCCGCGGGTGGCCCTGACCACCGCCGAGTATCTGGCGTTCGAGCTGGACATGCAGGTCCTGGTCATCCTGACCGACATGACCAACTACTGCGAGGCGCTGCGCGAGATCGGCGCGGCACGGGACGAGATTCCCGGACGGCGCGGTTACCCCGGATACATGTACACGGACCTGGCGTCGATCTACGAGCGGGCCGGCCGCGTGCTCGGCCGCAAGGGTTCGATCACGCAGTTACCGATCCTGACGATGCCCGACGACGACATCACCCACCCGATCGCGGATCTGACCGGCTACATCACCGAAGGGCAGATCGTGCTGAGCCGCGCGCTCCACCGGATTGGCGTCTACCCGCCCATCAACCCGCTGCCCAGCCTGTCGCGGCTGATGAACGACGGTATCGGGCCAAAGCGGACCCGCGCCGACCACTCGAACGTCAAGGACCAGCTCTTTGCGTCGTACGCCAACGGCGTGGACCTCCGCCGGCTGGTGGCCATCATCGGCGAGGAAGCCTTGACGGGGCGCGACCGGCTCTATCTCAAATTTGGGGACGAGTTCGAGAAGCAGTTCCTCGGGCAGGGTCAGACCGACCGGTCTATCGAGGAGACGCTGACGCTGGGTTGGAAGCTGCTCTCGATGTTCCCGCGCGGCGAGTTGAAGCGCATCAAGCAGGACCACGTGGACCGGTACTACTTTGGCGAGCAGATGGAGAAGATCTGGGAGGATCGCTCGAACCAGCGCGCCTAGCCACGGCAGAACGCGGCGCGGGCGCACGGAGGGCGGGAGCGTGCCCCACAGGGGCACGCATCCCGGGGAGTTGACGGCATGGCTGAGGTCATCAGTCCCACCAGGATGAACCTGCTGCAGCGGCGCAACCAACTGCGCGTCGCGCAGCAGGGCGTCGATCTGCTCAAGCGCAAGCGTGACGCCCTGGTTGCCGACTTTTTCAAGATCGTGCGCCAGTCGCTGGCCGCCCGCGAGCAACTGGCCGCCGCCTGCCGCGAGGCGTACATCATGCTGACGCTGGCGAAGGCCTGGGAGGGCCGCGAGGCGTTGGAGGCCGCGGCGATGTCCGCCCGGCGCGACATCCTGCTGGACATTGACATCCGCAACGTCTGGGGCACGAAGATCCCGGAGGTCGCTGTCACCGAGGTGCGGCGACCACTGCTGGAGCGGGGGCAGAACCCCGTCGCGACCAGCGCCCGGACGATCGAGAGCACGTCAAACTTTGAAGAAGTCCTCTCGGCCATCCTGGCCGTCGCGGCCACCGAGATCAAGTTGCGGAAGATCGGGGAGGAGATCAAGAAGACGACCCGCCGCGTCAACGCGCTGGAGCAGGTCGTCATCCCGCGCCTGCGGGGCGAGACCCGCTACATCTCGTCGGTGCTCGAGCAGCGGGCCCGCGAAGACGTCTTCCGCCTGAAGCGCATCAAGAAGAAGCTGGAGGCCAAAGCGGCAGGTGGCTGACGCCGGATCCCCCCGGGTGCAGGTAGAGCGGCCGCTCCTCTGGCGGCCCTCGATGGCAGTCCTGCTGGCCTGCATTGGATTTCTCGTGGTGACGCAGGTCCATAACGTCTGGCGGATCAGGCGGACGCTCCGGATCCCCTCGACCCAGCTTGAGGAACTCGCCTTCTCCCTTCGCAATCAGGAGCGCAACCGCGCGGCCCTGGAGACTCAGGTGGCCGAACTGCGCGCCCGGCTGGCCGACTACGAGAAAGCCGCGGCCGAGAGCCGGACCTCCGCCGCGGGCGTGAACCGGCAGCTCCAGGACCTGCGGGCGCTGGTCGGGCTCACGGCGCTGGAGGGCCCCGGTCTCGTTGTCACGCTCAACGACAGCACGCGGCCGCCCAAGGCCGGCGAGGACCCCAATAAGACCATCCTGCACTACAGCGATATCGCGGGAGTCGTCGCGGAGCTCTGGGCGGCGGGCGCCGAAGCCATCGCCGTCAACGGCGAGCGTATCGTCACCAGCACCGGGATTAACTGCGTCGGCACGACGATCCTCTGCAACACGAAGCGCATGGCGCCGCCTTACGTTATTACTGCCATCGGCGATCCCAGGCGTTTGGGGCAGTATCTCCGCCGGCCCGGAGGCTCGCTGGAGATGCTGGCGGCGTTTGACTTCCCCGTCAGGTTAACACCCTATCCGCGGGTCGATGTGCCACCCTATCGCGGAACGTTCCACTTTGAGTATGCTGGAGTCAACGAAAAGGAGTAGAGCACCATGTGGCTACCGGTCGTCGGCCTGATCCTGGGCGTCGTCCTCGGCTTTCTCTTCTCAGTTGAAATCCCGCTCGGATACGTCAAATACACGGCGATTGCGATCCTGGCCGCCATCGACACGATCCTCGGCGGCCTGCGGGCGCAGGTCGAAGATCGGTTTGACCTGTCGATCTTTCTGTCGGGATTCGTCGTCAACGCGGCGTTCGCGGCGTTGCTGGCCGGGATCGGCGACCTGCTCGGGCTGGACATTTACCTGGGCGCCGTCATCGCATTTTCGATCCGCATCTTCGACAACGTCGGGTTTATTCGCCGCGATGTGATCACGCACTATCTGAAGCACGGGAGGTGAACGATGGCAGTTCGTGTCGGCATCAACGGATTCGGCCGGATCGGCCGCCTGGCGCTGCGGGCGCTGCGCCAGCGATATCCTCAGGCCATCGAGGTCGTGGCGGTGAACGACATCGCCGACCTCGCGACCAACGCCCACCTGTTCAAGCACGACTCGAACTACGGCCTCTATGGGGGGTCGGTGGAAACCCGTGAGGGCAAGCTCGTCATCGACGGTCATGCCATCGCCGTGTTTACCGAGCGGGAGCCATCTGCGATCCCGTGGGGCAAGGCCGGGGCCGACGTGGTCCTCGAGTCCACCGGCCGGTTCACGCAGGCGGAGAAGGCCAGGGGACACCTGCAGGGTGGCGCCAAGAAGGTCGTGATCAGCGCGCCCAGCAAAGGCGAGGACCTCACCGTGAACATGGGCGTCAACCACGAGTTGTACGATCCCAAGAAGCACACGATTGTCAGCAACGGGTCGTGTACGACGAACGGGCTCTCCGTGGCCGCCAAGGTCCTCAGCCGGCAGTTCGGGATCAAGCGGGGCTTCATGACCACGATCCATTCGTACACGAACACCCAGCGGATCCTGGATGTCGTCAGCGACGACCTGCGCGAGGCGCGGGCCGCGGCGTTGAACATCATCCCGGCCAGCACAGGCGCGGCCAAGGCGATTTTCCTGGTGCTGCCCGAACTCAAAGGGAAGATGACCGGCATCGCGCTGCGCGTCCCGACGCCGACGGTCTCGATCGTGGACCTGACGGCGGAACTCGAGAAGAATACGACCGCCGAGGAGATCAACGCGGCCTACAAGAAGGCCGCGGAAGGGGAGATGAAGGGCTACCTCGGGTACAGCGAGGAGCCGCTGGTCTCGATGGATTTCAAAGGGGACTCGCACTCGGGGATCGTGGACGGGCCGCTGACCATGGTGATGGGCGACAGCCTGGCCAAGGTCATGGCCTGGTACGACAACGAGTGGGGCTACGCCTGCCGGGTCGCCGACCTGGTGAACTACATGGCGGAACGCGGCCTGTAGGCCGCAGCGGACTCGGGGGCCGCGGGCGGACGCCCGCGGCCCCTCGTGTGCAGTCACGGAAGGTGGGTGAGATGAAAAAGACCGTGCGTGAT
>JBGPLF010000255.1:0-5512 GCA_041486265.1 bacterium | reverse complement strand
CGACCGGCGCCACTGGGCGTGCGGCACCTGTGCCCTCGGCAGCGAATACCTCGACGGCCTGCACGCGATCGCGGCGCAGCAGGAACGCTATGCCGATGAACGGGAAGGAGAGGAGGGTACCTTCAGGCACCGGGGTGAGGGTACTCACCGTAGCCCCCGCGTAGGCGTCACGAGCCGCGGTCAGAGTCGAGCCGGGTCCGATCCCTCCCTTCGTGCGACACTCGGCCGCGCGGGCGCCGATGCGCCGCACGATACCGTAGTCAGCCATCATCTGCGACCACGGCGGGCGAAGCGTGTACGTGACCTGGCTGCCGGACACCTGCTGGCTAATGGGCGGGCCGGTGATCGCGATGGCGGCTTTGATATCCACACCGACGCGTACGCCGCCTATGCCGGTACCTTCGACGATGCTGCAGTCAACGGACGCTCCACGCGCCGCTGCGGGTAGCAGGCCGACGAGCAGCACAGCGATCAATCCCCAGGTCCGCCAGGCCAGAGTGTTCATCCTTCTTATGGTTCGACCATGGTGAGGCCGTCCCTCTCTGAGAATTACGTTCCCAAGGCCCGCGCCGTTCATACTCTTGCGTGGCGATGTCAGGCCCGCGTACACTACACCTGCATCGCGTCGCTCGATTCGGAGGGCAGTGTCCGCTGGTGCGGGCCCCGGTCTTCAAAACCGGCCGCTGGGCCTGTTAGGTCCAGGCTGGGTTCGATTCCCAGGGCCCTCCGCCACAGTCCTGGAACCACCTTCTGCGCACCCCACAAACCCACTGTGCCCGTGCGCCCATAACGCTAGGCGAGCATCGACCCCCGGACCAATGTTCCGCCCGAAGTTCTTTTCGTCCCGGCGCCTGAGGTCCGCACGGGGACTGGGTTTGAGACGTTCCGGGCAGGTACCTAGTGGAAGCGCCCGCTGAGGAGTGCGATGTCCATCTCCAAAAGGTCGTAGAGCTTGGTGGTGCTCGTCGCCATGTTGATGGCGGCCCTGACCGGGGGCGCCGCCGTGAGGGCTGTGGATCGGGCCAGAGGCATCCACGTCGATCTGGGGCCAGACGGCGACGAGATCCACGTCTGGAACTCCACGACCTCAACGTGGGGCCGCTGCTCGATTATGCTGAATGACCACTACGGCGTACAGGCCAACAAGATCCCGGGACGAACCCTGCTCATGCTGCCCAAGCGGCTGTCCGGCGCCCCCAAAGATTGGGACCCGAGATACGCGGCAGTACGCTGTCAAAACCCGCGCCTGGCGCAATGGGCGAGCCGGATCCGCCGGCTAGATTCTGATGTCGATAATCGCTGACACGCCGACGCCGTGGACGCGCCGGATGCCCTTCCAGGGCTCAAGGTTGTCCACCGGCACGTAGGCCTTGATCCGGAACGTGGTCATGAAGTCGGCCTCGAGCAGCGCCACGGCCTGAACCTTCTCCACCGAGTCCCTCGGTCCAGACACCTGCGCGGCGCCAATGTAGGCCCGACTCGGATTGCCCAGGCCGATCGAGATGCTCAGGATCGGCACGACCTTGGTCTGCTCGCGAGCCGCCGCGCCTTTGTTTTGCAGTAGGTCGTTGATGAAGGTGTTGATCTGCGGCGCAAAGGTGCGAACGGCATAGCCGATGCCCAGGGTCTTGATGATGCCGAAGATGTCCTGACCCTGGACCTGAGCGGCGATTCCGCCGATGAGCAGCACGGCGACGATGGCGAGCGCTGCGATGCGCGTGGGACGCATGGTCATCCTCCCGGATCCGCTGTCGGTCTCCTGTCCGCCTTACGTGATGTGATCGGCGGCGGTTCCCTCGTCAGTCGCAGATCGCGCCGACAGACGCCGACGAGACCAGGCGCGCGTACTTGGCGAGCGCTCCTCGCGTGTAGCGCGGTGCCGGCTGCGCCCACGCCTTCCGGCGCCGGTCGAGTTCGTCAGCGGGCACCTCGAGGTCGAGCCGGCGGGCTGCCTGGTCCAGGACGATGGGATCACCTTCCTTCACCAGGCCGATCGGACCGCCGGCGATGGCTTCAGGCGCGACGTGCCCGACCATGATGCCGTGTGTGGCGCCGGAGAACCGGCCGTCGGTGATCAACGCGACCGATTGACCGAGTCCGCGGCCGACAAGCGCGGCCGTGACGCTGAGCATCTCGCGCATGCCGGGTCCGCCCCTGGGGCCTTCGTAGCGAATGACCACGACGTCCCCCGGGTTGATCCGGCCCTTGATGATTGCCGCGAAGGCATCTTCTTCGCGGTCGAAGACGCGCGCCGGTCCCCGGTGCTGCCCGTGCGCGGCGCCGGCGGTCTTCATCACGGCCCCGTCGGGCGCCAGGGTCCCGCGCAGGATGGCCAGGCCCCCTTCGGCCGCGAGCGGCGCGCCTGCCGGCACGACAACGGGTTGGCCGTCAGCCTGTGTGTTGATCAAGTTTTCGCGCACGGTACGCCCGGTGACGGTCAGCGCATCGCCGTGGAACAGTCCCGCATCGAGCAGCGTCTTCATAACCACCGGCACGCCGCCCACGCGATCGAGATCAGCCATGACATAGCGCCCCGCCGGCCTGAGGTCGGCGATCCTCGGGGTCAGGCGGCTGAGGCGGTCGAAGTCGTCGATCGAGAGGCTCACGTCGGCTTCATGGGCGATCGCCAGCAGGTGGAGGACCGCGTTCGTGCTGCCGCCCATCGCCACGACGGCGCGGATGCCGTTCTCGAAGGCCTTGCGGGTCAGGATGTCCCGCGGGCGGATGCCTTTGCGCAGCATCATCAAGGCGGCCTCGCCGCTGCGCCGGTTGGCATCGGCGCGACGCGGATCCAGAGCCGGGATCGAAGCCACGCCGGGTAGCGAGAGACCCATCGCCTCGATCGCAGCGGCCATCGTGTTGGCGGTGAAGAGCCCACCGCACGATCCTGCGCCGGGACAGGCTCGGCGCTCCAATGCCTCCACCTGGTCCGTGCTCATCTTGCCCTGCGCGTGCATCCCGACGGCCTCGTACACATCCTGGACCGTCACGTCGTGGCCTTCGAACTCGCCGGGCATGATCGTGCCGCCATAGAGGAAGACGCCCGGCAGGTTGAGCCGGGCCAGCGCCATGACCGAGCCTGGCAGGCTCTTGTCGCAGCCCGCCAGCGCGATCAGCGCATCGAAACACTCTGCCCGGGCCATCAACTCGATCGAGTCCGCGATGACCTCGCGGCTGATCAGTGACGCCTTCATGCCTTCATGGCCCATCGCGATGGCATCGCTGACGGCGATGGTCCCGAACTCCTGAGGGATCCCCCCGGCGGCCCGCACGCCCGCCTTGACCGCCTGGGCCTGCGTATTGAGGTTGAGGTTACACGGGGTGACCTCGTTCCAGGTGCTGGCGACACCGACGATGGGTCGCTTCATGTCGTCGTCGGAGAAGCCGGTGGCGCGCAGCATGGCGCGGTGGGGGGCGCGTTCCACGCCCTCGGTGACGGTGCGACTCCGATGTTTCAGGTCGGTCGTCGGTGTGATTTTCGCCACGGGTTCCTCCCTGGGGCCGGCCATGGGCCCGGCGGCGCGGCCGGATCGGCTTGTCGCCCTCATGATAGGCGGGGCGGTGTGGTGAATCAACATCGGGAACCGGCACCTGTGGTAGCATGGTGCCGTGACACGCGAGACCTCGCTCACCCCGATGATGCGGCAATATCAGGAACTGAAGGCCCGGTATCCCGGTGCGCTTCTTGTGTTCCGGCTGGGCGACTTCTATGAGTTGTTCTTTGAGGACGCCCAGATCGCCGCGCGGGAATTGGAGATCGTCCTGACCTCGCGGGAGGCCGGCAAGGGCCGCCGCGTCCCCATGTGCGGCGTGCCGCATCATGCACTGAACGGCTATTTGGCGCGTCTGATTGAGCGAGGCTACCGGGTCGCCATCTGCGATCAGGTCGAGGATCCGCGCAAGGCCCGCGGTCTCGTCCGGCGTGAGGTGACCCGCGTCGTCACGCCGGGCACGGTCATGGACGCCGCGATGCTCCCGGCCCGCGAGCACCAGTACCTGGCGGCGGCGGTGAAGGAGGGGGAGGGTACGTGGGGACTCGCCGCGGCCGACCTCTCAACCGGCGACTTCGAGGCCACCCAAATCGACGGCGATGACGCCGAGCGCCGGCTCGTCGATGAAGTAGCTAGGCTCGACCCCCGCGAGATCATCGTGCCGGAGGGGACCGGTGGGGAAGCGCCGCTGCTGCTCGCCCGACGTCCGCTCACGAAGTTTGACGCCTGGCGGTTCGAGCACGGGCTGGCCCGTCAGGCGTTGATCACCCACTTTCGCGTGGCCTCGCTCGACGGGTTTGGCTGCGAGGACGTGCCGGCAGCCACGGCGGCGGCGGGGGCACTACTGCAGTATCTGCAGCAGACGCAGCTAAGCCCGCTGGGGCACCTGCGCGGCCTGCGTGTGTACACCATCGACCAGACGCTGGGCCTGGACGAGACGACCCGCCGCAACCTCGAACTCGTGCGCAACAACCGTGACGGCACATTGGTACACACCCTGCTGAGCGTGCTGGACGAGACCGTGACGCCGATGGGCGGCCGGATGCTGCGCGAGTGGCTGATGCGTCCGCTGGTCGACGTGAAAGCCATCCGCGTCCGCCAGCAGGCCGTGGCCGCAGGGCTCGACGATCGCGTGCGCCGGCGCAGCTTGCGCGACGCCCTGCGCGCGATGCCCGACCTGTCCCGGATCGTCGGCCGCATCGGCCATGGATCGGCGACGGCGCGTGACCTGGTGGCGCTGCGGTCTGGGCTCGATCGGCTGCCCGCGGTCCGCGAAGACGTGGCCCGTCTGGCTGATGCGCGATTCGCGGAGTTGAGCCAGGCCATCGATCCGCATCGGGCGACCGCCGAGCACATCGCGCGGGCCATCGTGGATGATTCCCCGTTGAGCATCCGCGATGGAGGCATCATCCGGTCCGGCTACGACGCCGCGCTGGATGAACTGCGGGAAGCCGCCTCGGGCGGCAAAGCGTGGATCGCCGGTCTCGAGGCGCACGAGCGCGAACGCACCGGCATCCGGTCGCTGCGGGTCGGGTTCAACAAGATCTTTGGCTATTATATTGAGGTCTCCAATACCAACCAGCATCTGGTGCCGCCCGACTACATCCGCAAGCAGACCCTCACCGGTGCCGAGCGCTATATCACACCCGAGATGAAGGATCGCGAGGCGGCCATCCTGGGCGCCGAAGAGCGCATGGCGGAGATGGAGTACGAATTGTTCGTTGCCCTGCGGGAGGCGATCGCCGCCTCATCCGCCCCGCTGCTGGAGACTGCGCGGACCATTGCCGAGGTTGACGTACTCCTTGCGCTGGCTGAGGCTGCCGAGCGCGGAGGCTACGCCCAGCCGGAGATCGTCGAGGATCCGGTGCTTGAGATCCGCAGCGGCCGTCACCCGGTGGTCGAGCGCTTGCTCGAAGGCGAGCGGTTTGTCCCGAATGATCTGGTCCTCGATGTGCGTGACCGGGCGCTGCTCATCGTTACGGGGCCAAATATGGCCGGCAAGAGCACGCTGCTGCGGCAGG
>JBGPLF010000254.1:0-5513 GCA_041486265.1 bacterium | reverse complement strand
CTGAAAGGTGATCGTGGCCAGCGTCTGGCTCTCGTGCTCGACCTTGACACCTTCCTTGGCCTCGATGGCCTGGTGCAGGCCGTCGGAGTAGCGCCGGCCGAACATCAGGCGGCCGGTGAACTCGTCCACGATGATGACCTGGCCCTCTTTGACGACGTAGTCCACGTCCTTCTTGTACACGGCCTGAGCCCGCAGCGCCTGGTAGAGGTGGTGCATCAGGTCGCCGTGCTCGGGGTCGGAGAGGTCGTCGATCCCGAGCAGTCGCTCTGCGTGTCTCACCCCCTGGTCCGTGAGGACGACGTTCTTGTGCTTCTCATCCAGCGTGTAATCGGTCTCCGCCTGAAGGCGTGGAATGACGCGGGAATAGCGCTGATAACTCTCGACGCCCCCCTCGACCATCCCCGAGATGATCAGCGGCGTGCGGGCCTCGTCAATCAGGATGAAGTCGACCTCGTCAACGATGGCGTAGTATAGCTCGCGATGGACCACGTCGTCGGGGCGCAGCGCCATGTTGTCCCGCAGATAGTCAAAGCCGAACTCGTTGTTCGTCCCGTAGGTGATGTCCGCCGCGTACGCCTCGCGGCGGCTCACGGGCCGGAAGTGGTTCAGCCGGTCGTCGTGGTGCGGCTTGGCATCGGCATAGGCGGGATCGTAGATCCCGGAGAACTCGTGGCCAATCGCGGCGACCGAAAACCCCAACAGGTGATAGATCGGCGCCATCCATCCGGCGTCGCGGCGGCTCAGGTAGTCGTTCACGGTGACCAGGTGCACCCCGCGGCCGGACAGGGCGTTGAGGGCGATCGGCAGGGTCGCCACCAGCGTCTTGCCCTCGCCGGTCTTCATCTCGGCGATCGTCCCGCGGTGCAGGACCGCGCCGCCGATCAACTGCACGTCGAAGGGGCGCAGCCCGATCGTTCGCCGGCTGGCCTCGCGCACTGCCGCGAAGACCTCGGGCAGGATCTCGTCAAGCGCGGCCAGGGTGGCGGCCTTGCGCTCCTCACCCTCGAGGCCAGCGATGGCGTCCGTGATCCGCGGGCGCCGCTGTGCGACTCGCTCGCGTACCTGCTCGTCGGACAGTTGCTGCATCTCGGGTTCGAGCGCGTTGATTTCCTCAACGGTCTCCCGCAGGCGCGCCACTTCGCGCTCACTGCCGTCGCCCAGGAGCCGGTTCAGGAACCCTCGCATGACTGCACCTCAGCGGCCGAAGCGGACCCCGCCCAGCCTGACGGTCCCATTATAGGGGATGCCGGTCTTCGTCTACCCACGCAGTGATAAGACGACCGGGGTGTCTACCTTTGTTCTTACTTGCTCCGGTTCAACGGCTCGCCGTCAGCCAGGAGATCGGCCGGTTCACCGCCGCCAGCACCGCGCGGACGACGGCCTCTCGGGGATCGTCGCGCACGACAGACGCGCCGGCCAGCGACTCCTGATCGTTCCCGGCGAGCGTGACGATGACCACCGCCACCTCGTGGTCGCCGACGGGGTGGACGCCGGCCCCTTCATAGATCAGCAATCCCTGGGCGCGCAGAAAGACCTCGATGGCGCGCAGCGTGGCCTGCGCCACCAGCGCCAGCCGATGGCGAGGCACGTTGGGGCCGGCGGCAATGCCTTCGTAGAGCATCCCGCGGTCCTCAAGATGGACCTTGACCTCGGCGCTGCTCCGGACAACGCTCTGTGAGAGCCCAACGAACTTCAAGCGCGCCTGCGGCACCGGGGACGCCTGGTCCTCGGGCCGCAGCGCGGCGACCCTGACCTGCCGCGGCTCCAGCGTTGTGCCCAGTTCCGCGGCGAGCGCCGACACGACATCAATGGCGATCAGCTTTGGGCTGCGATCGGCTTGCCCCAGCACGTGGACGGTATCGATCGCCCCCTCGGGCGTCGGCACCACGCGGACCGCCACGACACCCCGCAATCGCCGAATGATCTCCTCGGCTTGCTCAGTTTCCGAGTGGCCACCCTCGCGAGCCACGCTCCACCCCCGACGTGCGTTCTGTGATCCTACTCGGGCTCGATCAAGCCGTAGTCCCCGTCACGGCGCCGGTACAGAACGTTGATCTCCTGGGTCGCCGCGTGGCGAAAGACAAAGAACGCGTGGCCCAGCAGATCCATCTGTACGACGGCTTCGTCGGTCGTCATGGGCTTCATGGCAAAACGCTTGGTGCGGACGATCTGCGGGGAGTCGGCCGATGGAGCCTCTGCGGGCCCCGCCCTCAGCGCGGCCTCTGCCGACTCCTCGTTCCGGCGGCGCCGCCTGGACTCGTCTTGCCGGCGCTTTTCGATCACCCGGCTCCGATACTTCTCGATCTGCCGCTCGAGTTTCTCGGCCACGGCGTCGATCGACGTGTACATGTCGTCCGATGCTTCCTCGGCTCGCAGGACCAGGCCGTCGCACCAGACCGTGACTTCAACGACCTGGGCTTTCCCGCGCGACCGGTCCTTGCTCACACTCAGCACGGCCTGGGCATCCTGCACCTGGTCGAAGTACCGGGGAAGCTTGCCCAGCTTCTGCTCGATGTGCGCCCTCAGGGCATCAGTGACCGCGATATGTTTGCCTTGGATGCGGACCGGGATCTCTCCGAGCCGCCGCTGTTCTACCACGAAACGCCTCCTCAGGCTTGATCGGTGGGATGGGTGGTCCTTCTGCGATCTTCCTAACCGCTCCTTCTATCTGTGTATATTCCCAACTCCAACCCCTGCACGACAAACAGCCCCGCGAAGACCCGCATCGCATAGCGGTCGGTCATCCCGGCCAGATAGTCGCAGACTGCTCGGGGCATGCCTTCCCCCGCCGCAGCCTCCCTCGTCTCAGCCGGGATATCCTCAGCGTGAGCGAGGAAGTACTCAAAAAGCAACCGCAGCATCCGCTGTCCCCGCGCGGCCTCCACGGTTGCAGCGGGGCTCAGGTACACCCGCTCCGACAGGAAGTCCTTCAACCGATTCAGCGCCTGCCGGACCGGGGCCGAGAAGTCGACCGTCTCGCCCTTCGATGCCACCTCCACAATGTCCCGCACCATCACGTCAAGCCAGCGGCCGCGAACCTGGCCCAACACGGCGGTGACCTCTCCAGCGACGTCGGTCTCATCGATCAGGCCGGCCCGAACCGCATCGTCGGTGTCATGGTGCACATAGGCCACCCGATCCGCCAGACGGACGACCTGCCCCTCCAGAGTTGATGGGATCGAGGTCTCCGAGCCTGCTGCCTGCAGGTCGCGCAGCCCCTTGGAGTGCCCGCCTATCCCGTCCCGCACCTCCCACGTAAGGTTCAAACCGGCGACGACGGCGCCATCGATGCGGCGCCGCTGTTCCAGACGGTCCACAACGCGCAGGCTCTGCACGTCGTGCCGGAACCCACCCCAGGGAGTCATCGCCGCGTCCAGTGCCGCCTCGCCCGCGTGCCCGAACGCCGGGTGACCGAGGTCGTGCGCGAGGGCGATCGCCTCGGTCAGGTCTTCGTTCAACCGAAGCGCCCGGGCGATCGTCCTGGCGACCTGCGCCACCTCGAGCGTGTGCGTCAGCCGCGTCCGGTAGTGATCGCCCTCCGGCGCGAGGAACACCTGGGTCTTGTGCATGAGACGCCGGAACGCCTTGGCGTGCAGGATCCGGTCGCGGTCACGCTGAAACGCCGTCCGCAGATCGTCGTCGGGTTCGGGCTCGACGCGGCCGCGGGACGCCGTCGCCTGGGAGGCGCGCGGCTGCAGCGCCGCCGTCTCCCAACGCTCGGTCACCTCGCGCGGCGTCACCCGCTAGACGTCCTTCGCCGACTTCACGCGTTCGCGCAGCGCGGCCTGGGCCGCCGCCAGCCTGGCGACGGGCACCCGATAGGGCGAGCAGCTCACGTAATTCAACCCGATCTTGTGGCAGAACTCGACCGAACTCGGATCGCCGCCATGCTCGCCGCAGATCCCGACATCCAGGTCCGGCCGCTGCGCCCGGCCGCGTGTGACGGCGATCTGCATCGCCTCGCCGACGCCGGTGCGATCGATTGACTGGAACGGATTCTCCGGGAGAATGCCGCGCTCGACGTACTGGAGGAGGAACTTGCCCTCAGCGTCGTCGCGCGAGATCCCGAAGACCATCTGGGTCAGGTCGTTCGTCCCGAACGAGAAGAACTCGGCGTCCTGCGCGATTTCACCGGCAACGAAGCAGGCACGCGGGATCTCGATCATCGTACCGAACTTGTAGTGCAGATCGACGCCCTCCCGAGCCAGCACGTCTTTCGCCACCGCGACGAGCTCGCGCTTGGTCTCGCGCAGTTCGTTGATGTGGCCAATCAGCGGGATCATGATTTCCGGCATCGCCTTGATGCCCCTCTTGCTCATCCGGCAGGCGGCTTCGAGAATCGCCCGCACCTGCATCTGGGTGATCCCTGGATAAGTCAGACCGAGCCGGATGCCGCGCAGACCCAGCATCGGGTTGGCTTCGCGCATCGTGCTTACGGTACGGAGGTCGGTCTCCGCGCGGCGCAGGGCCCCACGGAGCCGCTCGAGCGAAGGCTGGCCTTTCTTGGGCTTCCACCGGGGCACCGATTCCAGCGTCTCGATGCGCGCGCGCAGTGCGCTCGTTTTCTCGAGCAGCGAGTCGTACGACGGCAGGAACTCGTGGAGCGGCGGGTCGATGAGCCGGATGATGACCGGCAGGCCGTCCATGACCTTGAAGAGGCCCTCGAAGTCCCTCCGCTGCAACTTGAGCAGCGTCACGAGCGACGCCTCGTAGCGTTTCACCGCTGGCGACGCCTTGACGGCCTTCTGCGCATCTTTGACCCTGACCTTGAGCGCCTTGTCGTCTGGCGACTGCTTCAACGCCACCTCAGCCGCGCGCACACGATCGTAGTGCGTCTGCGCTTCGCTGGCGCTGAGGATCATCTGGCGGACCACCGGCAGCCGCTCCTCCTCGAAGAACATGTGCTCGGTCCGGCAGAGACCGATTCCCTCGGCGCCGAAGGACCGCGCCCGCTCCGCATCGCGCGGGTAGTCCGCGTTGGCCCACACGCCCAGACGCCGGGACGCATCAGCCCACGTGAGGAGCTCGACCAGTTCTTTCTGCTCTTCGAGGCGGGGCTCGATGGCCGCCAGTTGCCCGGCGAAGACCTCACCGGTGCCGCCGTCGAGTGAGATGTAGTCGCCCTCCTTCACGACCCGGCCGTCTGCGGTGAACCGGCGGGGCCCGGGCTCCACCCGAATCGCCTCGCAGCCCGCGACACACGGGACGCCCAGTCCCCGTGCGACCACTGCCGCGTGGCTAGTGGCGCCGCCCCTGCTCGTGAGGATGCCCTTTGCGTGGAGCATGCCGTGGACATCGTCAGGGTTCGTTTCGGGACGGACGAGGATGACCGCCTTCCCGTCCTTGCCCCACGCCTCCGCCGTGTTGGCATCGAACACGGCGATCCCGACGGCCGCGCCGGGCGAGGCGTTCAGCCCGCGGGCCAGGAGCTGCCCTTTAGCCTCCGCAGCCTTCTTGGCTTCCGGATCGAACCGCGGATGGAGCATCTGATCGATGTGCCCGGGCTCGATGCG
>JBGPLF010000253.1:0-5540 GCA_041486265.1 bacterium | reverse complement strand
TTTCCACCGCCGCACCACCGACGGCGAGACGTCGATCTCCCGGCTCAGTTCCGCCAGCGTCACCTCGCCGCGGCTCACCCGGCTCATCTGCTCCCGCTTGAACTCCGCCGTGAACCTCCGCCTGCCGTCGCTGGCCCTCGCGTGCGTCTCCATCGATCGCCCTCCCCCTGGACATCACACTACGCCTCACATAGTGTCTCGTCCAATTGGGGAGCAGAGCACTGCAGCCTGAGGGCTCGCTCAACAACTGATTCCACTGTGAGGATTGTTCCAAGTTGCTCAGCGCGAAGTCTAATGGCGCCCAGCAGTTCCTCCAGCCCGCAGTGGAAGTTGAAACGAATCCTGAAGTCAGGAACCCAAGCAGGAGGCTTGCCTTGGTCATCAAGCGTGACGAACAACAACCAGTCCTGGCCTTGGTCAAGGAACCTCTCCTTGATTGCTGTTTCCTCGACGCGTGTCCATGGGGTCTCACTCCAACCGATACGGTACAGGACGACTACGAGGCGGGAATCTGAATAGAAGGCCTCACGCAGGCTAACTAATCCATCCGTTCCACCGAGCTCCTCTTGCCGCTTCGAGTAAACGAACACTTTCATGTGCTCCGACAGCTTCGCGTGGATGGCCGACGCCAGTTGTTCGTCAGCGCTCAAGAAAGATATGCCCACGTCGTATTTGTAGTGTTGTTCCGGCACTTTTCGATCTCCTACTACTCACCCAACCAATACCTCAACGCCCTTCAGCATCTCCCCAACGCTGACCTGACCGTATCCGTCAGTCACTGATCTTGGTCCGTGGCCGAGCAGAGAATGAGCCTGATTCGTCTCGGCTCGCCCCATCGTCATTAATCCCTCGCGCCGTGACCAATCCTAAGCAGATAGTCCGTACCTCTCTGAGTCAGTTGCCGTCCTGAGCGGGTCACCATAACATATCCTGTGCGGATCAGGAATGGCTCTTCGGAAAACTGCAGGTCCTTCGGGTCAGTGCCGAGGTAGGCCGCAATCGACGCCAGTCCGGCCGTCCCGCTGACGCTGTCCAAGTAGCGCAGATACTCGACCTGCGGTGTCGCAAGCCCCTCGGCGTGCAGGCCGGACAACTCCAGGGCCTTCCTGACCGTCTCCAGGTCTGCGGTGGCCGAAGCTTCAGAGAGCAGGTTGCGGACGTTCCGCAGGATGCGACGGTTCGTCTTCCTGGGCTCCCCTCCCGAGTTCTCGCCGATCCAGGCCGCAGCCTCGTCCGTCAGCGTCATGCCCATGCGGGCGGCAGATTGCTGTGCGATCAGCGCGAGTTCCGCCGGAGCGTAGAAGTCAAGACGGATGTGCTCCGCGAATCTGGACTTGAGCGCCCCGGGCACGGAGGCCGTCCTGTTCGTCGTCCCAACGAACACAATTGGAACTCCGCCGTATTGCTGCCCTTGCCAGGTCACATATCCATGGGTCATCAGCGAATGGATCACGTAGGAGGCCGGGCGGCCCATCCCGTCGACCTCGTCGATGAGCCAGAGGATGGGCCGTCCACTTCGAGCGTACAGATCCCCGATGTTCCGGCACGCCTGAAGCATCGTGTCTTGTGTAGGAAATTCCGCGCCGGAGGATTCGTAGATCGCGTAGCCCATCTCCCCGGCGAGGACATACGCGACCGCCGATTTTCCGAGACCGGGAGCCCCGTAAAAGAGCAGGTGGGCCAGGGGGCGGCCGTCACGCTTGGCGGCCTCGACCTCGGTCCTGAGTAGCCGGACGGCCTCGGGCTGTCCAATGAATTCCGCGAAAGACCGCGGGTAGTCCGGGGGAGGACTGGACGGTGCCTCGACGCGGACCTCGGCCGCATCGGGCTGGACGCCCCACTCCCTCAGGATCTCGGCCGTCCGTTGCTCAAAGGTGCGGTTCGGGTCCCGGCCAAACGGCGTACTCATGACGGCACCCCCAATCGTTCAACCGCTTCCAGCATCTCTGGGATGGTCACCCGTCCGTACCCCTGCGTGACGCTCCCGGCATGGTGGCCCATCAAGGCCCGCTGGATCTCGTCAGAGAGTCCCGCCTGCCGACACCGCGCCCGAAAGCCATGCCTAAGTGCGTGTGCGTGCGTGTTGCCCCTGGATCGAAGCAGACTGTTGAAGGCCTGCGCCGAGACGGGCCGCTCGGAATCGTCGGGCGAAGCGAACAGCGGCGCATCAGAACCAGCGGCAGATGAGCGGGCCTCCACGAATGGCCGGAGAATCTCCCGCGCCGCCGAGGGAATCACCAACACCCTCCTGCGACCTCGCTTGCCCGTTGTCGTTGTGAAGCCTTCGGTCACAAGGCGCAAGCCGTCCGCCACGGTGAGGTGTCGGATACCCGCAACCGGATCGCCGACCACTTCGCTGATTCTGGCGCCCGAAGCCCAGAGCAGATCCGCCAGGACCATCCCCCACTGCGGTAGCTGCTCCCTGAGCGCGGCATACTCGGTCGCCGTGATTGACCGGACCTCGCGCACGTCCCCCTCGCGGATTGGAAGGCAGACGCGATAGTCACGCAGGATGACTAGGGTTTCCTTGGCCGCTTCGTCCCCGCGCGCCGCGAGGAATCCGAGGAGTCGCCGGACCGCTGATAGCTTCCGCGACACCGTCTGTGGCCGACGTGCACCAAGATTCAAGGCCGCTGCCCAAGCCTCGACTACGGCGACCGAGACCCGGCGGCCGTCCAGGAAGGCGACGAACTCCCGGCCATCGGCCAGGTAGCGGATTGACGTGTGTCTGCTCCCGCACGTCTGGGCGAGGTGTGCCGCGAAGCCATCCAGGGTCATGACCGGTTGCGCGATTGCTGATAGCGTTGCCATCGCCGACGCCCTCCCCCCTTCGGATGCTCCGTCAGCCGGGCCTCGATGGACTTCGCCGAGACGAGCCACAGGGACCCGAACTGCTGGCCGTCGAGAAGTCCGGCCACGAGAAGCTGATGTATCCGTTGTTTCCCGACGCCAAGGCGCCGGATTGCTTCTGACACGGGAACCCATGCAAGATTCGGTTGCTTCGTCACGTCTCGCCCTCCTTCGAGTTGCTCGGTCAGCGGGTCGGCGCCAATCACGGGCGGAAGTTCCCGCGCGGCATACTGACCCCTGAGATAATCCGCGTAGCCGCTCGCAAAATTCGATTCCTCGCGGCCAAGCAGGGTCCTGGTCCGGTGCGACGGATGGGCCTTCTGATAGTCGGCGCGCTTGGCAAAGGTCTCGCGGTAGTCCGTCCAATTATCGGTCACGGCGCACCTCAGGAAGTAGCTGGTCAGCGTCAAACAGGTCGGTCTGCCGATTGCCATAGAGGGACAGTTGACCTGATGCCTTCTCCGCGTCACAGAGAGGGCAGCTTGAGCAGTGGACCACCCCATGCTTCGGGCAACGTTGAGGGCTAAGCTTGCTCACGGAGGACCACTTCCCGGAAGGTGTCTTCCAGCGTCGTGCCGGTGAGGAAGTCCAGGCTGTAGGCCATACCGCGGGCGAGGTCATCAACCCAATGGCCGCCGAACATAGCGTTCCGTCCTTCTCCTGTAATGCCGTCACACCGATTCATGATAAGCCTGCGGGCCTGCTCGACGAGGGTTTCCTCATCGGTGATGCGGCGGGAGCAGAACACGAAGTCAGCCCCGAAGCTGACGTGGCGGACATCGGGCACGTCCGGCGGGGCGAAGTCGGCCTCCTCGATGTAGGCGCCGGAGCCGCCGATGTGCGCGAGAACCGGGGAACCGTTCGGGGCGAGGTAGTGGGCGTTATAGGTTTTCAAATCGACCATGCCGTCGAAATTGGCACCAGCGAATTGCCCGGAGATTCGCTCAACGGCCGAGGTCCGCGGGCCATCGGTCCACGACACGTCAATAGATGCCCCGCCGGAGTAGACCTTCGACCTGACGCCGAACTTCACGGTCGGGAAGGACTGCTTTAGGGCTTTCCGGAGCAGGCCGGCCGTCTCGGCACAGGATAGATACTCCTTGGGTTCGGTCTGAGTGGTCACTTGGGCACCCCCTGGAGTTCCTCGGTCTGGGCGACGTCAAACACGGTGCCCATAAAAAAGTTCATCGAATCGGGGTCCGGGACTGCGCGGGCTTGCTCGGCCCCGTCGGCCTTTTGCAACCGGCTCGATGGGACCCAGATTGCAAGGCCATGCTCACCCTTGCGGACGGCGCGGCCGTGTTGGCGCCACTGGTTGAACCCTCCAACCAGCGTGATGCTGGGGCGCTGCATCACACACAGAAGCATGTTCGTGAGTGACAGGGAGTGTCCCTCAACGGTGGCGATGCCTGGAAGTTTCGCGGCGAGGATCGCGCGGTCACTCTCGGGCATGTCAGCGAGCTGCTTTGCGAGACCGCGGAAGTTCCGGCGCCTCTCCTCCGCGTGGGCTTTCTGTTCTGGCGTGAGATTCTTTTTCACTGTCGCCCTCCTCCTCGGTCTTCACGTCTGTCTATACCACCATCCTACTCTGGCCTAGACGGGAGTCAATCCCTCCACCTGTCGGGGTGGCCTCCCGTCTACCGTCTGGACCTCGCGGGCGCCGTCCTGACGGTTCTTCGCCGTCCTGGACGCCAACAGAGGGACGCCAGGAGGGGCTGGGGATCAGATTGTTTTGGGAGTTCTAGGGGGACTTTCGGGGGTCAAGCAGATGGGACTAGACCGGCGTCTACCATCACCGGAGAGGGACAGCCCCTACACTATGGGCTATCGGCTAGGACCTCGCTCCGTTCGTCCTGGGCGCAGGATGGGCAATCTATGGACCGGAGCCGAGAAGGGGTGCCCCACTTACGCCGATTAGGAGAATCGAGATTCCCACCGTAGATCCACAGCTCCAGCGTGGGTCTAGACGCCTGACAATCTCTCGCCTTTCGGGAATGGGGATTCCCGCAAGCAGAAACGCCGGGAGGGCCGCCCTGATTGAGTCCTGGCCACTTTCAGATGGGCGTTTTTGCCTTCCAGAAAAGGGCCTGGTACCCCCGTTTACGGAACCGGGAGGCCCGAAATTTCCACCGTTCTGCCCACCGTAAATCCCTTGATTCGGTCCGTTCCAACCGCTTTTTGCCCCGTCCTTCCACCGTTCCCCTGACTTCCGTGCTACCCCTCGTCTGAGGGGGGTTGTAATACGTGATGGCCGGGATATGAGGAGGATAGATCAGACTAGAGTGGGACGATGCTCAATAGGCTGGAGAATCGGTCCCTGCGGGTATGCCGGTCAGTTTGGCAGCCTGAACTATTGAGCGGCGGGAATCATCGTGCCTGGAATCCCTTTAGTGTACGAAACGGCCAGTCCGCTGGACAACCTGCGGGCAGGAAGGTGAGGCGGGCGCGGTTCTTGACGCAGCCGATCCTGTGAGCAACACGGGCGGGGCTGGACGAGGTGCGTTGCCAATTGGGGCGTGAGAGCACTGCGCGCTCCCGTCGGCTGCCTCCGGTCATCGGCAAGCTCCGCCACTCAGTTTCGAAGCCCTGGCTCCCGCTCACCATGGCCACCAGTCCACGTGATACAGCGGGTGCGACTTGTCGGGCACCCAGACTGGCGCTGCCCCGCGAGGGATGGTAAGGGTCGTCCA
>JBGPLF010000252.1:0-5581 GCA_041486265.1 bacterium | reverse complement strand
CTGGGCGGCCTGCCCCTCGATGCGGCGCAGGCGTTCATACTCCTCCTGAGAAAGCAGGATGGCCTGCTCTGTGCCTCGCCGGCCGATCACGACGGGCTCGCCGGACGATGCCTCAACGACAAGCTTTCCCAGTTTCTTCCTGGCTTCCTCAACGGGGAGATATCTCATTAAGGTTCACCTTAAGATAATTCTTACGATATATCTTAACGTCTCTATCTTGAATCTGCAACCCGCCCTCGCGGCAGCAGGAGCCGCCGCGCATGCCGACGAATCCCGCGGCGTCGATGCCCGTGATTCCTGCAATTCGATTTCCTACCAGCGACACGCTTGCCCGAGCCCGGACCCGCGCGGCGAAGATCGCCGCCTTTCTTGGTGAGCGGTATCCGGTCACCCGCCTGCCGCTCAAACACCGGAACCCGCTCCAACTGCTCGTTGCGACGATCCTGTCCGCGCAGTGCACCGACGCGCAGGTCAACAAGGTCACCCCGGCCCTGTTCGCCCGCTATCACACTGCCGCCGACTTCGCCGCCGCGGACATCCCCGAACTCGAGGGCAACATCAAGTCGACGGGTTTCTACCACCAGAAGGCGCGGGCCATCGTCCGGATGGCCAGGACACTCGAGGAGAAGTTCGGCGGGGTCGTGCCACAGACGATGGAGGAGTTGCTGCAGCTCCACGGCGTGGGACGCAAGACGGCCAACGTGATCCTCGGCGGGGTTTTCGGGGTCCCCGGCGTGGTGGTCGACACCCACGTGCGGCGGATCAGCCGGCGCTGGGGCTTCACCGTCCACGATGATCCGACGAGGATCGAGCACGACCTGATGCAGTTGCTCAAGCCGGAGCTGTGGTCGGATTTCTCGCTGCGAGTGATCTACTTCGGCCGGCAGATCTGCACCGCGAAGCGGCCGCAGTGCCCGGTGTGTCCCCTCAAACGCCTCTGTCCTTCGGCGAAGTTTGGCGGCGCGCCGCCCTGGATGAAGCCGAGGCACGCGCAAAGTGCGGGTGCGCGAGGCAGATCGCCCGCAGCGGGCACACCGCGCACCGCGGCGTCCGCGCCACGCAGATTGTCGCGCCCAGGTCCATCAACGCCTGGTTGAAGTCCGGGGTCGGTCGGCGCGGCAGCACGCTTTCGGCCACCCGCCAGAGGTGGCCGTCGCGCTGCGCGGCCAGCCCATGGAAGACCCGCTGCAGCACCCGGCGCACATTGGTGTCGAGGATCGGCGCCCGGCGCCCGTACGCGAACGAGAGCACGGCGCCTGCGGTATATGGTCCGATGCCTTTCAACTTTATCAGGGCGTCATGGTCGTCCGGGATGTGACCGTCGAACTCCTCCACCACCGTGCGCGCAATCGCGTGCAGCCGAATCGGCCGGATGTTGTGGCCGAGCGGGTACCAGGTTTCGCGCACCGCGTCAACTGACGCCGCCGCCAGCGCCTCGATCGAGGGGTACCGGCGCAGGAACTCACGATACTTCGGGATGACGCGATCCACCTGCGTCTGCTGCAGCATGACTTCGGATACGAGGATCCGGTACGGATCGGCGGTCCGGCGCCACGGCAGGTCACGCTTGTGGGCGCGATACCAGGCCAGCAGGCGGCGGATGAACGCGCGCCTCCGTCCGGCGGCGGGGAGTCTGAGGCGTTGCTGCGAACTCGAAGGCATGGTCGTCAAACGCGGCGGGCTCCGGCCCTCGCCGGAGCCCGCCCGCTGAGAAAGGAGGTCAGACTACGCTTTCGCCGGCTCCGCGCCTTTGGCGAACCCCGCATACAATCCCAGGACGCCAACGACCAGGTGGATGAGGTTGTACAACATGTTCGTGTTGATGCCCACAACGGGGACCGTGGAGCCCCCGATGAAGCCTAGGATCGCCACGAGGGTATAGACGACGCCGAAGACCTGGGCGCCCGTCTTGACGGAGGTGCCGGTGAAACCCAGGTACGCCAGGATCACACCAGTGATCAGGTGGATCCAGGTGTGCAGGCCTGTCACGTCTACGCCGAGCAGGTTACTCCCGGCGAACAGCCCGATGACACCTAAGACGATCAGGATAATACCGACCCACTGGCAGTACATCTTTGCCATGGAAGGCCCCCCTTCGTCATTTTGGTGCTTGTGCCCCACATATCATTCGGCGCCCCCGAATGCGTCTCCTGTCAAAGGAGTCATACTTCGACCACGTGAATCCCCCCTGAGAGGTGAGTCCTACCATGCACACAGGAAGGTCGGTCGTCCTCGCGCGCCGCGGGATGCTCGCCTCGGGCCACCCGCTGGCATCCGCGGCGGGCCTCGAGGTGCTCGCCGGGGGCGGCAACGCCATTGATGCCGCGGTGGCCACCGCGGCCGTCCTGGGTGTCGTGCAGCCGATGATGAACGGCATCGGCGGCGACACGTTCATGCTCGTCCACCGCAAGCGTGAGGGGCGCGTGTGGGGGATGAACGCCAGCGGGCCGGCGCCCGCCGGCGCCACCCGCGAGTATTTCGTCGAACGCGGGCACGCGAAGATGCCATTTCGCGGGATGCTCTCGGTCTCCGTCCCCGGCGCGGTCGCCGCTATGGAAGAAGCGCTCACCCGGTGGGGCAGCGGGCGCTTCACGCTGCAGAGGCTCTTCGATCCCGCGATTCGCTACGCCGAAGAAGGGGCGCCGGTGGCCCGCAAGGTCGCGGTTTGGTTCCGCGAGATCGAGCCGGTGCTCGCGCAGTACCCGTCGTCCGCGAAGATCTATCTGCCCGGGGGCCGTCCGCCGGCCGAAGGGGAGATCCTGGTCCAACGGGACCTGGCGACGTCGCTGCGCATCGTGGCCGCGGGCGGCGCCGAGGCGTTCTACCGCGGGCCGATCGCCGAGAAGATCGATGTCTACAGCCGCAACCACGGCGGGCTGCTCTCGGCCGACGACATGGCCGGCTACACGGTGGATGTTCATGAACCCCTCCGGATGACGTACCGCGATCTGACGGTGTTCGCGACGGCGCCGCCGTCCCAGGCGTTTCTGCTGCTCGAGATGCTGAACATCGTCGAGGGCTTTGAGCCCGCGCCGTGGGGATCAGCCGATGCGATCCACCGGGCGGTGGAGGCCAAGAAGCTTGCCTACGCGGACCGTCTATCGGCAGTCGGGGATCCGCTGTTCGTACGGAATCCTCTCAACACCTTGCTGGACAAATCGTACGCCGCGCGCCGGCGCCAGGAGATCAACCCGGCGAAAGCGGCCGACGCGCCCAGCGGTGGGTTGGCCGAGGTCGCGGGCGACACGACGTACTTCTGCGCCGCCGATACCGAAGGGAACCTCGTCTCGTACATCACCAGCCTGTCGGCGTCGTTCGGATGCGGTGAGATCGTCGAGGGGACCGGCATCATGCTGAACAACCGCGCCGGCAGAGGATTCGACCTCGAGGCGGGCCATCCGAACTGCATCGCGCCCGGCAAGCGGACCATGCATACGCTGTCGCCGTACATCGCGTTCCGGGACGGGGCGCCGTATCTGGTGTGGGGGACGCCGGGCGGCGACGGGCAACCGCAGTGGTGTCTGCAGATCCTGCTCAACCTCGAGGAGGCCGGGATGAACGCGCAGCAGGCGATCGAAGCGCCACGCTGGCAGAGTTTCCCAGGCACCGATCCGTCCACGCGCGAGGAGGCCTTTGAACTGCGGATGGAGGGCGGGTATCCGGAGGAGACGATCGTAGAACTCGAGCGCCGCGGTCACCGCGTCCGGCCTCTCGTCGCACTGGAGGGCGGCGGCGGCGCACAGGCGATCGTCGTTGATGTGGAGCACGGCGTGTTCAAGGGCGCCTCGGACCCGCGCGTCGATGGCTGCGCCATCGGGTTGTAGCCCGGGTTGCCGCCTTGTGGGGTTACCGCGGGGTTTCGGGTTGCACCGCGAAAGGCTGGTCGGTCGGGAAGAACTCGATCCACACGGGTCCCGGGGGCAGCACGATAGGCCGGCCGCGGGCGTCCTGCAACTTCAACGGGCCGCCCCCAGGTCTGGTCCATGTCCCTTCCGAGAGCGTCCCGCCGGTGAGGACAACCAGCCGCCCGTTGCCCACGGTGTCGATCTTGCTCTCCTGGGTGCCGTTCACCTGGACGTACCACCAGTGGACAAACACCACCAGGACCGACGCGGGAGCGATCTGCCGGCCGTCGGCGTCGAGATGCGGCTTGCCGTCCTGTTCTCTCGGGTAGCGGCGCCCAACCGCGTCGTAATGATAGCGCACAGCATAGAGCGGGCCGTAGTCCAGCGAGACGCTCATTGCCGGCGTGGCATCCGGCGGCACCTCCGCCGAGACAGGCGCGAGCGTGTACGGGAGCGCGCCCCGGTGGACCGCGATCGGCTTCTTTGCGAGCGCCGCACGCAGGCGGTCGAGGCCCGTGTACAGGTTATGGGGCATCTGCCGCGTCGAATCGCGCCAGAAGGCCCCCGGCGTCCAGAACTCATTCAGCACGGGGAGTTTCCGCGCGGTGATCAACGCCAGGGCCTCGGCGCTGTAGCCGGCGTGGACGAGGATCGCGCCCGCATCCGACGCGATATCGAGCATGTAGCGGCGGACGCTGCGGACAGGTCCGACAACCGCGGGTGCCTTGTCGCAAAACTCGGCCAGAAAGCGCGTGATGCGGGCTTCCGTCGGCAGCGCATAGACAAGACAGGCGTCGGCCAGTCCCGATTGGGGCCGGGCCTCAGGAGTGTTCTCGATGACGATGAGCAAAGGGGCGTCGGCGGCCACGGGAGGCGCGGGTTGCAGGATGCGGTTGACGCGGTCCGGCAAAGGCACGAACAGCGACCCCGCCCCGGCCTGCTCCAGTCCATTTCGCGGACTGTGCCAGGCGAACGCCGCCGCGGCCAGAACAACCACAAGGGTGCCGGCCCAGATGGCCAGTCTCTGCCGTGCGTCCATCGGTACGTACCATTATACTCAAATGCGCGATGATCGCCCCGGACTGACCAGGTGGAGGTGACACATGTCTGATGCACGGCACGAGCGGACCCTCGTCTTCCTGAAGCCGGACGGTGTCCAGCGAGGGCTGATCGGCGACGTCGTGCGTCGGTTCGAGCGGACCGGGCTCAAGGTGATCGGCTTGAAGATGCTGCGGGCCGCACCCGACCTGCTTGAACGGCACTATCCGTCGGACGAAGGGTTCATGCGCACGCTCGGCGGCAAGACGCGCGAGGCGTTCGAGGCCGCGGGGCTCGACGTCCGCCGCGAGGTTGGCACCGACGATCCGCTTGTCATCGGCAGGCAGGTCCGGCAGTGGTTGATCGACTTCGTCGCCTCCGCGCCGGTCGTCGCCTTCGTCCTGGAGGGCACGCACGCCGTCGCGGTCACGCGCAAACTCGTGGGCGATACCCTGCCATTCCGCGCCGCGCCGGGGACCATCCGCGGCGACTTTTCCGCCGACTCACCGACCGTGGCCAATTTGCAGAAGCGGCCGGTCCGCAACATCGTGCACGCGTCCGGGTCAATCGACGAGGCCACGTTTGAGATCGGACTGTGGTTTTCGCCGAATGAACTCTTCGATTACGACCGGGTGGATGACGCCCTGGTGTTAGGGTAGCACCTCACCCAGCACCCACCCGCTGCCTGAGAGCACCAT
>JBGPLF010000251.1:0-5593 GCA_041486265.1 bacterium | reverse complement strand
CTATCCACTGAGCTACGGGCCCGCGCTATAGCGGTCTCATTGTACCGCAAAAAGGTTACCGGGTTCCTCACCTGGGCGCACCGAGATGCGGTGGAGGCCCCCGACGCTCAGACCGTGCGTCGATACTTCCGCTGGCTCAGGGACCAGGGCCTCAGCGACAACGGCCGGCGCACCTATCTGCGCGCGCTGCGGACGTGGTTCAATTTCATGGTCCGGGGGAAGTGATCGCCCAATCGCCGCTCGCCGACGCCGCTCGCCGACCTCCAGATCCGTGCCGTGTGGCGGCGGCCAGACCTGCCTCGCGCCGACAGGCTGTATCGGTTGCTCCAGCAGATGAAGGTGGCCGTGTTCCCACCCGGGGCGAAGGCGCCCGGCTTGGTGCGGCTGCGCGACTACGCGATGGTGCTCTGGGACATAGAGACTGGTGCGCGCCCGGCGCGAGGGCCTCGGTTCTCTCCGCACCACTTTTCCAGAGCAGTTTTACTTGCAGCCTCGCTCTCGCTTGCTCGCTGGCGTTCGCGGACCCTGTCGGCGTGGGTAATATACCACCTTCGAACCTGCCCGGGTCAAGAAGTCGAGCACCGTGGTGCACGGTAAGCACCTGAACCTCGTCCTCGCGGATCCGATAGATCAGGCGATAGTTGCCAAGAATGATCTCCCGAATCTCTTCAACGTCCAGTTCAGGCACAACCCTACCGGACCGTGGAAATTCGGCCAGCCGGTCAGTGGCGCTGAAGGCTCGCTCGGCGAACACTACTGCGATTGGAGGTGCGTCCCGGGCGATGAAGAGGCAGATGGCCTCAAGGTCATCAAGGGCCTGAGGAGTCCACGTTACTTCAGCCATCTCGCCATGCGTTGACGAGCCTCTTCCTGGCTAATCAGTTCGCCGCTGTCCGCCTGTTGGAGACCTTTTTCGATCTTGTAGAGCAAATACAGGCGCTCGAGGGCGTCCTCAACGCTGGCGTCATCGGGCAACTGCTCGATTGCCTTTAGGATCTGTCGCTTCGTATCCACCGACATCTCCCGATACGGGGTACTCTGAGCATGCTGCAGACCAGTCAGCCGCGTCCTTATCTCCTCGATTCTACCATCTTGGTGCTCTGCCATTCATGCCCGGTCGCCAGTGGCGGCGGGCCGAGTGAGCCTAGCTACGACAAGCCGTCCAGGATGGCCTGACGAACTCGATCACGAAGCCCGAAGTGGTCGAAAAGCGCCTGCAGATTTGGTCTGAGGACTACGCGATCGATAAGGGTACCGCCGAACGCTAGAACCCGCGTCCTGACTTGATTTTCTCCGTTGGGCTTCGTTACGGGCTTAGGAGTCCCCTGCTCTATCCACTGAGCTACGGGCCCGCGCTAGGGCGGTCTCATTCTACCGCAAAAAGGTTAACCGGTTCCTGGCCTGGGCGCAACGGGAGAAGGTGGAGGCCCTCGATCCTCAAGGCTGGAATCGAAAAAACGAAGAATGAACTACACGCGAAGCCCAACCGCCCCTGTCGGCCGGCATGCGGGGTACAATTCAGGATGCGTTCTGACGTTGCGTAGTGGTGGCGGCTTCCGGGGGCAAGCTTATGGAGACGCGGCTGCTCGGCCGGCACGGTCCGCACTTTTCGGTGATCGGTTTCGGGACATATGCAGTGGGTGGACCAAACTGGGAATTCAGTTGGGGTCCCCAAGACGACCGGGAGTCTGTCGCGGCAATCCGGAAAGCACTCGACCTTGGCGTAAACTGGATTGATACCGCACCGGTCTACGGCCTCGGCCACTCCGAGGAAGTTGTCGGCGCGGCTGTTGCCGGGCTGGTCAACCGTCCATTCATTGCAACCAAGTGCGGACTAGTTTGGAACGGACGCGGCCGGATCAGAAATAACCTCCGTCCAGCATCAATTCGGGGCGAACTTGAGGCCTCGCTTCGGCGACTCCAAGTCGATGTCATTGATCTGTATCAGTGCCACTGGCCTGACCCTGCAACGCCCGTGGAGGACGCTTGGCAAACGATGGCTGCGCTACAGGACGAGGGCAAGGTCCGGTGGATCGGAGTTTCCAATTTTGACGCACTCTTGATTGAGCGCTGCCTCAAGATTCGTCACGTCGATTCGGTGCAACCACCATACTCTCTCGTGCATCGGGAAATTGAGCGCACTCTGCTCCCATTTTGCCGTGCGCATGGCATCGGCGTCGTAGTTTATGGACCGTTGCTTAAAGGACTTCTGACAGGTCACTTCGATGCGGTTAGTCTAGCCCCGGACGACCATAGGCGACGTGACCCGAGGTTCCAGTCTCCGAGCCTTGAGTGGACAGGCGCCTTGGTGGAGCGACTCAGGCCGATCGCTGCGAAGCATAACAAGAGTGCAGGGCAGCTCGCCATTGCCTGGGTTCTGCGAGATCATGCCGTAACGAGTGCGATCGTGGGTGGTCGCCGGCCCAGTCAAGTGGAAGAGAATGTAGGAGGCACCGATTGGCAACTTGCGGCGGATGACGTGAACCAGGTTGAGCGAGCTCTTGAGGATTTCGGTCTCGGGAGGTAGGCATTCGTTGCCGCCTGCCCGCTCATGTATCACTACACAGGTCAGTCGATGAAGTACTCGCGGCTAGCCAGCGCTTCCACGGCGCAGTTCCTCCCAGAAGGCACGCGGGCTCAGTACGCGAATCGTCTGCCAGACTGTCACCAGCAACAGATCCGTGTCGCCGCTCACCAAAGCATCGGCGCGGCCTGCCAACGCAGAAGCGAGCACCCAACGGTCGCTCTCATCTCGAACCCTGACGTCTGCGGGCCTCGTGGGCCGGGCCACGACCTCGAATGTCCGAAGATAGACCTCCGCGTCCCTGACCCGCTGGGGCGGAACACGAAACCGTTCGGTCAGGACACGCCGGAGCTCGTCCAAGACAACCTCACCAACGATCAGATCGTGCTCCGCAAGAACAACCCGAAGCACGTCCGCGCAGAGGCCACGGGTGGTCAACGCGCTGACCAGCACGTTGGTGTCGAGGAAGACCCTCACGAGACGTCGCGGAAGACGTCCTCGTCCGTGAGATACCCTTGAGCCTCAGCGAATGGCGCGAGGCGCGTTCGCAGGTCTGCGAATTGCAGCAGCGCTAACTGCCGGCGCAAGGCGTCACGCACGACATCGCTTCGCGTCCGACCCAGCCGCTTGCTGATGCGGGTGAGACGGCTAGCCAGCTCACGGTCCAATCGAATGGTCACGACCTTGCTCATGTCATACAATGTAATACGCTCTGGTTACCCCTACAAGGGTAGCTTCAAGCGCAAGTTCGTGGCGCCGCGGCCCTGGCGGGCGTTACCTCACCCGAAGATCCAATCCTGCAGATCCACACCCAGCCCCGGTCCTTGCGGCACTCGGATCTCGCCGCCTTCCACCGTCAGCGGTTCCTTCAACGTCGACTGATACACGGACGCGGGAAATGCCGGGGGGTCGTTCGGGAACTCGAAGTAGGTGGTGTGGGGGATGGCCGCGGCCAGGTGCAGGTTGGCCACCATGCCCAGGGGATCGCCCCAGGTGTGCGGGGTGACAAGCACCCCGGCGGCGTGGGCCATTGTGGCGAGGGCCCGCATCCGCAACAGCCCTTCGCAGAGGACCACGTCGGGCAGCAGAATGTCATAGCAGCCATCCAGCAACAGCCGCTGCAGGTCATCGAATCGCTGGTTGCTGTTCCCGCCCGCGATGGGAATCGGCGAAGTGTGGTGCAGCCGCTGCAGCTCGGCGTAGGCCTGCCGGGGTAACGGTTCCTCCAGCCAGAACACGCCGTAGTCGGCCAGGGCCTTCGCGGTCCCGAGGGCGCGATGGTATGTCCAGATGGGGCCCGAGATCGGCGCGTCCGAGGTATCGGTCTGGTTGGCATCTACGATGATCGCCATGTCATCGCCGATCGCCTTCCTCACGGCGGCAATTTGCGCGACGTCTTCGGCCATCTCGTCGTTGCGGATGCGCAGCTTGATGGCGCGGAACCCCTGGTCCCGCAGCCGCCGGGCATCATCCGCCTTCTGCGCCGGAGGCCGGTTCTGCCCGGTGTCGGCGTAGGCCACCACCGTGTCGCGGGCGTTGCCCAGCAACTTGTAGACCGGCAGTCCTGCCACTTTGCCCAGGATGTCCCACAGCGCAATCTCGACGAACCACACCGCAGCGCCGAAGTAAGGCCAGAGGTGTCGCAGGGTGCCGGCGTGCTTCTCGATGCGAAGCGGATCCTCGCCGATCAGGTACGTGGCAATCCGCGCCACGCACTGTTCCTCGTTGCCGTAGAACTGGTGCCCGGCGATCCCGTAGAGGCCTGCGTCTGTTTCAATCCGCACGTAGACGACGCGGAGTTCGGTCTCCACCCGGCCTGGCGCCCAGGCGGGGTAGAAGGGCTCGGGGAGCGGGATGTCCACCTGGCGGGTACGGAGACCGGTGATCCGCATTCTGACTCCTCACTTCGCGCCCGGGAAGACGTAACCTCCGCTGGCGCCTGCATTCACTACGGCTGCAGTCACAACACACCAGTCGTCGTCGTTGACGAACGGGTGCAGGAGGAATTTATATGAACCGACTGAGGGATTGCGCCTTATTTGGCTCCATTGTTTTGCGGAATCCGAGCGTGGATCCTCGTCCCCTGGGATGGGGCGCTCTCGACCTGCAGCGTGCCTCCGAGACGCGCGGCGCGCTCACGCATGGAGCGCAGGCCCAGGTGGCCCGGGAACGACTCTTCCGAGGCGAAGCCGATCCCGTCGTCGCTGACCTCGAGGGCGACCTCGTCCTGGCAGCCCGACAGGCGCACTTCGATCCGCCGCGCGTGGGCATGCTTGATGATGTTGCTGAGCGCCTCCTGGGCGATGCGGTAGACGGCTTCCTTAATCTCGTAGGGCAGCTCGGGCTCGCTGCACCACTCCGCCTTGACCTCGAGTCCGTGCCGCGCCCGCGCCGAATCGATCTGCTTCGTGAGCGCGGCAACGAGCCCCTCAGTCTCGAGTGCCTCGGGCCGGAGTTCGAAGATGAGCGACCGCATCTCGGTCAGGCCTGCCTCCGCCAGTGAGAGGACATAATCGAGGGGCTCGGCCGCCCGCGGGGGATCACGATCCAGCAGCGTGCGCGCGGTCCGCGCGCCCAACGCGATGCCGTACAGCGCCTGCGAGACCGAATCGTGCAACTCGCGCGCCAGGCGCTGCCGCTCCTCCAGGATCGCCTTGTCTTTGGCCTCGGCAAAGAGCCGCGCGTTCTCTACGGTGACGGCCGCCTGGTCGGCGATCGCCGTGAGGAACGCGATGTCGGTCTCGCCCGGGTTCTTCCCGCGCGGATAGAAGACGTTGAGGGATCCGACGGCCCGGCCCCGGTAGATCAGCGGCAGCGAGACCACGGCGTCCCAGGCGGCCTCGCGCAGCCAAGGATGGATGGGTTCGTAGGCCGGATCGTCCAGGAGTTTCCTGCGCTTGTCGAGGTGGATCAGGGGCTTGCGCTGCTGGATGGACTCGAAGCCCGGCATCCGGGCGCCACGCTGCATCGCGTCCTTCCACCGGGCCTCCGCCTCCGGATCTTTCGGGATCCCGTATGAGCCAAAGACCTTGAACTGCTGGTTCTCACCGTCTATCAAGCATACGCCGG
>JBGPLF010000250.1:0-5607 GCA_041486265.1 bacterium | reverse complement strand
GGCTGAGACCACGCGCCTGCGGACGATTAACTCTCCACCCTACGTCATGAACGGCCTCGGCATCCCGGGCGGCGAGCTCGCCCTCGAGGAGATCTACAAGAAGGACGGCCTGAAGGGCATCGTCGCCCAGCTCGGCAAGGCTGTGCCCTTCTTCAAGATGAAGGTCGGCGAGACGATGAAGCTCGATGTGGTGAACATCGGGAACCTTGACCATAGCCTGCACATCCACGAGATTCCGATGATCTCGCTAGGGGTGCTCAACGGACGGCCGTGGCCGGCGCAGATCCTGCCGCTGGTCAGCGGGGCGGCAGATACCATCCAAATCACTTTCAAGAACCCCGGTATCTGGCTCTTCCACTGTCACGTCGTCTCCCACGCGGATGCCGGTATGATCGGGGTGTTCATCGTCGAGTAGCTTCGGAGCCGCCGATCCGCGAGGGAAGGAGGAGTATCCCTGCCGGGTGCCAATATTACTGCATTGCAAGGCATGGCGGGAATGCCGTCGGGCGGCCACGTAGGACGGCAATCGAAGAAAGAGGTGGAAAGGGCATGTCGGTAGGAACTGTGAAGTGGTTTAGCGCCGAGAAGGGGTATGGATTCATTACCCCGGACGAGGGCGGGAAAGACGTCTTCGTCCACTATTCCGCGATTCAGGCAGAAGGATACCGGAGTCTAAACGAGGGCCAGAAGGTCGAGTACGAGGTGGTGCAGGGCCAGAAGGGTCCGCAAGCCGCGAGCGTTAAGCCAATCGGCTAGCGGCCTCACACACCGCCTGATCGCGGGAGGCCGCCCCGCGGCCTTCCGGTCCTTGGGTACGCCAAGCGTCAGGACACTGTTGCGGTAGTTACGCGCCGCGCAAGCGGGGGCTCGCGATGCCGCAACGAAACGCCCGTGTTCTCGGCGCGCCCCTTCTCGCGATCCCGAACCGAGTAATCCCCGAGGGTCATACACACGAGGGCGCTACAGGCGCCCTCGCGCCTATTCCGTCTCGTGTATGTCGGGGTGTTCGCGAAGGCGTTGGACCACGACCTCGAGCATCTTCACCGCAAGATCTGGATTCTCTTTCAGCAGCGCGCGAAAGTCCCACCTGACCAGTTGCAGACAGGTTGTCCGCTCCTTCGCTGTCACCGTGGCGCTTCGCGGCCGCTCTTCCATCAGCGCCATTTCGCCGAAGAACTCGCCGGGGCCCAGCTCGCGGACATGGTGGTTGTCGTGCGTCACTTCCACGCGGCCCTGAGTGATCAGGAAGAAGCCCAGGCCCGGATCACCCTGCTTCACGATCACGACGCCCGGCTCGTAAACGCGCTCTCGCACCGACCGGCACACGGACTCCAGTTGCCGGGCCGGCAGGTCTTTGAACAGCGGGACCTTCACAAGGTGGGTCATGTAAGACGAGACCTCGGCCATCCGCACACCCTCCGGTTAGGATATGAAAGGTGTTCGTCGGAAATGGCCCGGCCCCTCCCCGGAATGCTCACGCGTCTTCTGGCAGTTCAGCCGGCAGCGCCTCCAGGCTCACCCGCTCTCCCACCCGCAGGACGTCGAGGCGCAGCCGTTCGCCCGGCCGGTGGCGCCCCAGCGCCAGTTGCAGGTCGTCGGCGGTCGGGACCGGCGCGTCGCCCACTTGGACGATGACGTCGAGGGGCTGAAGCCCGGCGTGTCCGGCAGCGCTCTCGGGCTGGATCTCCCTGACCTGCACTCCCGTTGATCCCGACAGATGATGCCGCACGACCAGCCCCCGGTCCAGCTCGATCGTCTGGCCCACGACTCCCAGATAGGCCCGGCGCACGCGGCCCTCGCGCAGCAGGTGGGCCGTCACCCACTTTGCCGTGTTGACCGGAATCGCAAAGCAGATCCCCTGCGAGCCGGCGATGATGGCCGTGTTGATCCCGATCACCAGGCCCCGCGAATCCACCAGCGGGCCGCCCGAGTTGCCGGGGTTCAGCGCGGCATCGGTCTGAATGACGTTGTCGATCAGCCGGCCCGTCTGCGCCCGCAGCGTCCGGCTCAGCGCGCTGATGACGCCGGCGGTCACGGTCGCTTGAAAACCGAGCGGGTTGCCGATGGCGACGACGAGTTGCCCCACGCGCAGCGCGGATGAGTCGCCGAGCTCCGCAGCCGGCATGCCTGCCTCGGGAAGCCGGAGCACGGCCAGATCGCTGTGGGGATCGGCGCCGACCAGGTGCGCAGGCAGGCGGCGGCCGTCTTGCAGATGGACCTGCATCCTCTCGGCGTCCTGGACGACGTGGCTGTTCGTCAGGACATATCCATCAGGAGTGATGATCACACCACTGCCGGCGCCTCGCAGGAAGGGAAGTCCACGGCGCATCCGCCGGGAAGAAGCCGTCGCGACTGATCCCTCGATGGCCACACTTACGACCGCCGGCCCTACACGCTCGACGGCCCGAATGACGGCCTGCGAATAGGCGTCCAGGGCTGCGGTGTCCATCGCGGTAGCGTCACCGGTCTCTGCGGCTGTTGCTGCACCCGCGGTCATGCCTACCTCCGCTCGCCGATCTCGACGGCGAGTTCTTTCACACCGCCACCCCGTAGGATCCGGGCAGGCACATTGGTCCCGATCCGGTCGGCGGCCAGCAGGCTCATCAGATCGTCATGGTGGAGGACCGCCATGCCTCCCAATGACAGGATGACGTCGCCGAGGAGTAACCCGCCCCGCTCGGCCGGGCTGTCCGATTCCACGGAGACCAGCAGCAGGCCAGTGTTCTGGCCCAGTTGCGCTCGCAGTCCCTGCGGGAGCCGGACCGGCTGCGCGCCGATGCCCAGGTATCCCCGGCGGATGCGTCCATGCGCGAGGAGCGTATCGACCACGCGACGCAGCGTCGGGACAGGCACGGTGAGCGACGCCCACCGCAGCAGGCCTGAGGTGTTCACCCCCAGGACCCTTCCGGATGCGTCGGCCAGCGGCCCGCCTGAGAACCCTCGGGCCAGGCCGACATCGGTCTGGATGTACCGGTCGACCTGCGCGCCGCTCGGCGCGCGCCAGTTGTCGGCGACGGCACTGATCATCCCCAGGGTGGCCCGGATGGTCCGGCCCGGCCGTCCCAGGCTCAGGACAAGATGCCCGACGCGGATCCCGCCGGGTTCGGTCCACTCTGGCGGCGTGAGGCCCGGCGCCTCGGCGCGCAGGACCGCAATGTCGGTTGTTGGGTCGCGGCCGACGAGGGTGGCCGCCACGATGTCGCCATTCGCGAGCCCGATGCGAATGTGCTCGTCACGCTCGACCGCGTGATCGGCCGTCACGATGAGGCCGTCGGCCGACCACACGACGCCGCTCGCGGGCAGGCGGTGGCGGGCCTCGACGCGGACCACCGCCGGGCCAACCCGGTCAACAATGCCCGCGAAGGCTTCAGACAGACCTGCAAGCGCTTCCATTGATGCGTCACCTCCTGGTGTCAGTGTGCGTCTGGGAGGGCCGGCTCCGCATCAGGCGTTCGGTCAGGGTCGGCCCGATCAATCGAGGAGGTCAGAGGGCGCGGGCGGGTCGGCAGCGAGCAAGCGCGACAGATTGGGCCGGCCTACAGGATGATCAGGCCCAGGCGGGCAGCGCGGGTCACAGCCTCGGTGCGGCTGTGCGCGTCCAGTTTGCTGAGGATCGCGTTCACATGAAACTTCACCGTGTGCTCGCTGACCCCGAGGCGGTGGGCCACCTGTTTGTTGGGAAGTCCCTCGGCGAGGAGTTGCAGAACCTCCAGTTCGCGGGGGGTCATCTCTTCGACGGGTGGCGACTCGCGGCCGCGGGTTGGAATCACGACAGATGTCAGGGCGGGGTCGAGCACCAACAGGCCGCCCGCGGCCCCCTGCAGAGCCGCGATCAAGCCGCCACCCTGCGTGTTGCGCGTCAGCACGCCGCGGGCGCCCGCGGCCAGGACATCAGCGACGTCCACCTCACCAGCGATCAGGGCGACCACCGGCGCGGCGGAGGCGTCCATCCCAACCATCTGGTCAAGGGCGCCGGCGGGTTCCGCGCCGAAGTCCCACACGATCACATCGGGATCGGCAGCCGCGAGGGCGTCCGGAAGGTCGGCACCCGCGGCCTCCTGACCCACGACGACAACCGGGGCCTGCTGGTCATCCAGCAGCGACGCCAACCCGGCGCGGACCAGCGGATCGTCCGCGACAATGAAGACACGCGTTGGTCTCATGGGTCAACATCAACGCGATCGTCGCGCGCGCTATTCCGTCGAATCGTCCAGAGGAATCCAGAGTTCCAACACGAACAGGGTGCAATAGTGCAAGCCCCCATCAGAATCGGCGTCATCGGGATTGGAGCGATCGCAACGCGATCGCACATTCCTGAGATCGCGGCCTTGACCGATGCCCGCATCGAGGCTGTCGCAAGCCGCCGCACAGAGACTGCTCGCGCCGTCGCTGCAAAGTACGAGATCCCGTCGGTCTACGATGGTGAGGAGGGATGGCACGCCCTGATCGCAAGCCCGGCGATCGATGCCGTCCTTATATGCAGTCCAAGCGCCCTGCACGCTGAGATGGCGATCGCCGCGGGGCGTGCCGGCAAGCATCTTCTCATCGAAAAGCCGCTCGCGACGACTGTGGCGGACGGTCGCCGGGTCCTCGATGCAGTTCAGCAAGCCGGAATCTCCTGTTTCGTGGCACACCACCGGCGGCTCAAACCCGTGTATCGAGAGGGACGAACGTTGCTCGCATCCCAGGTCATCGGCGAGGTCTACCGGGTCGAGGCGACGCTGGGACACGGGGGCCCTGAAGCCTGGGCGCCCGGCGCCGCCTGGTTCTTCGATCCCGAGCGCGCGGGTGGCGGCGCGGTCCTCGACCTAGGTATCCACATGGTGGACACCGTCCTCTGGCTGCTCGGGCGCTTGCCGGACGCGGTCATGGGGAGCGTGTCCACCGTGGAGAAACCGACGAAACTCGAGGACCAGGGCATCGCAATTCTGCGATTCGGGTCGGGCTGTCTCGCCACGGTGACCGTGAGTTGGGCGATGCGGCCCGGCGCCAGGCGCGTCGAGGCCTTTGGGAGCCGAGGCCGGCTCATCATGGACGAGGGCGCAGAGGACGGCGTGATCCTGGATCAGGTGAAACCCGAACCGGTCCAGCAGAGATTTCGGTTTCCTCCGTCCGCACTCAACGCGGCCGGATTCCCATCAAACGGGGTTGGCCCGGCCTTCGTTGAGAGCCTGCGCAGCGGAACGTCGAAGATTGCCA
This sequence comes from bacterium, assembly GCA_041486265.1. Taxonomy (GTDB): domain Bacteria; phylum Sysuimicrobiota; class Sysuimicrobiia; order Sysuimicrobiales; family Humicultoraceae; genus JBGPLF01. Next base: position 408 of record JBGPLF010000250.1, on the reverse strand, counting down.
CAGGCGAAGAGGGGCTGCAGGCCCTTGCCGTCGTCGAGGCCTGGTATCGCTCAGCGGCCACCGCAGCGCTCTGTCCCCTCAAGACGGTACTCTGATCGCCGTGCTCGAGTGAGTGCCCTGATCAAAGGAGGGTCGTAATGCCCAGACGGGCAGTACCCATCACCCCCGAACTCCAGGCCCGGGCCGGGCGTGTGCACCGCGAGGCCGTCGTGATCGACGGGATGTGCCTCGACCACATCGTGGACCCGCACTCCACACTTCGGTTCAACGAGCCCTATGTCCGCCGGTACCGCGACGGCGGCCTCACGGCGTTCAACCACGCCTCGATCAGTAACAACTTTCGAGAAGGTGTCAAGCACGCGCGCCGCTGGCAGCATCGTATCCGCCACAATCCACATGCCGCGATCC
>JBGPLF010000249.1:0-5664 GCA_041486265.1 bacterium | reverse complement strand
GGTTCATCGTCCGATCGCGAGATCCGATTGATGCCGGAGTGGACGTCACCACCCTCCTGTGGGGCAATTGACCTGTCGGCGTTCACCGGTGAGCGGTGAGCCACGGGATCAGAGTCGCGATGAAGTCGTTGTCGTTGCCGGACTGTCCTGCGGCCGCGAAGAGCGGATCCATGTGGGCATACGGCCGAGAGTCCGGCCGGATACATCGCTTCAGGGGTCTCTTATTGTCGTCTGAACGATCGACGATCGCCATTTCTGGGACCGCCTTGGCCATTCCCTTGTACCATGTGAAGCGTTCCTTGCACTCGGACGCCGCGAAGGCATACACGGGGATGGCCACCCGATTAGTGTCCAACTCGCGATGCCCTTCCAACCCCCTCGCGTCAACTGATTCGCCCGTGGTCGGATTTGTGAATGAGACCCCAGAATCAAGGTTCGAGGCCAGATCGACATCTGCCTGAAGCCTAATGGAGAAGTACCACTCCACAGCGTTGGTCTCTGGGTTCTGCCAGAGGGCCCTGGCCCACTCGTCGGTGGAGGACCACTGTGTTCCCGGGGCCTGATCGAAATCTTCCCAGTGCACCAACTGCCGATCCTCGTGCGGCGGATTGCAGTGGCCCCGCATGTGCTCCCAGGCATCAGCCGGCGACTCGATGACACCTTGGTGCAACCTGGCGTCGGGGACCAGTTCTCGCCCTGAGGCGCTCGTGTAGAAGGCAAAAATGGCCTTGTTTGTCGGGCAGGTCTTCGTGTCCGGCCAATCCATACCATGGAAGAGTACGCCAACAATCGGCCAGAGGAACGACTCTCCTGTGCCGTCGAGAGATGCGGCCATCGCTGCGATTTCGGTGACCTTGCCGAACAGAAGTGCGTTGTCCCAGTAGACCAGCTTCTTCTCGGGATTGTTGAGGAGGCACCGTTCGTAGGCGTACTGCCAGACGAGGCTGTGACCCCCGGGGGGGCTCTCGGCGCGATTGGGACACGGGACCCTGCCATGCTCCTCCTTCCCACTGGCTCCAATCAGCCAGTGCTCACCGTCCACCCCACCATCGATGAGGACGAGGCCGTCGATGGTGTGCCATCCCGCGCTCTCCTCCGAACTACCAAAGCGCCAGCCGGCGTAGAGCTGAGCACTCATCCCGCCGAGGGAATGCCCGCCGAGGAACACCTTCACCCCTGGATACTCGCTGCGAGCATAAGCCACCAGCAGGCGCAAATCGTTCAGTTGGGTGGCCAGGCCCCACTCGCCCATGCCCAGAGCGGCGGTCTGATCTTGAGAAAGCTCGTAGTCATTTCCGGGACCGTTCCACGTGCCTCTGGAGCTGCTGCTGGGGGCTGGGCAGCCGATGTCGCGTGGGGTCTTGCCGTCTAGGGGAAAGTAGTAAGCGAGGGCCACCCAAGGGTTTTTCATTTCCCGCGCCCGCTTCATCCCGCACCGGTTCTCCAGGAAATTGTTCCGCCGGTCCACCGCCCAGATCTCAAGCCACGGGAGACGCGCCGCCAATTGTTCGCCGACGTACCGGAAGTCTTCGGCGCCGCCGTTGAGACCGGGGACAAGGATCAGCACGGCCGAGGGTGCTCCGGTTGAAGTGTCGAGCCGGTGCCTGACGAAGCCGATCTTGTTCAGTTCAGGCGGCGTTCCTGGCACAGGAAAGGCGGGTTTGGATTCGTACCCTGAGGTGGGACCTTCCGCAGCCACAAGGGGCTGGGGAAGCACAGAGGCGGCACCGATGATCGCGATTGTGGCGACGACCCATCCCCGCATGGTCACAGCTCCTTGGCCGGTGCGAGTTTCCGTGCTCTTCGGGGAAACTCAGCGGGCTCCTTGCCAGCAGGACACTACGGACACGGCCGGGTCTGAAGGACCAACGGGGCGCGCGGTCGCTGTGAGAAGTCGAGGGCGTCCAGCAGGTCGTTGGCTCTTCGATCGCGCTCCGTCAGGCTGGAGAGCCCGAACAGCACTTCGAGGGTCTTGACCACCGACGCGTGCTCGGTCTGGCGGTGCGAGACGTAGCCGCGTTTCGCATAGGGTGAGATCAGGATGGTGGGGACCCTGAACCCCAGCCCCAGCGGATTCAGGTGTCTTCTTCCAACGGGGGTGTCCATTCAGATCGGGGATGAAGTTCGGGCGCCGGCGCTCCGTCCTTCCCCCGACGCCCCATCGGGTCTGCGAAGTATACCGATCTTTCCACTACGGTCCTAATCTCAGGGGAGGGACGATCCCGCCGGACAGACCTCGAGGTTTCACCCCGGGATCTGCGCAGGAGCGCTGCGTCAGCCTGCCTGGCGGGGGTTAAGGGGGAGCACCATGACAGCGGTCAAGACACGCCAGACGATCACCGTCGACGCCAACGAAGCGGTGGCCTCCGTGGCCTATCGCGTCAGCGAGGCGGTCGCGATCTATCCGATCACGCCGTCCTCGGCGATGGGCGAGTGGGCCGACGAGTGGGCGGCGGGAGGCAAACCCAACCTTTGGGGCACCGTCCCGCGTGTGGTGGAGATGCAATCTGAGGGCGGGGCCGCCGGGGTGGTCCACGGGGCCCTGCAGGCCGGTGCGCTCACCACCACGTTCACCGCGTCCCAGGGTCTGTTGTTGATGATCCCCAATATGTACAAGATCGCCGGCGAGTTGACGTCCTTTGCGATGCACGTTTCCGCCCGCACGGTTGCCACGCACGCGCTCTCGATCTTTGGAGACCACTCCGATGTGATGGCCTGCCGGCAGACCGGGTTCGCCATGCTGGCATCGAACTCGGTGCAGGAGGCTCACGACTTCGCCTGCATCGCGCATGCGGCGACGCTGCGGACGCGCGTGCCGTTCCTGCACTTCTTCGATGGATTCCGGACATCCCACGAGGTCACCAAGATCCAGCAACTGGCCGACGAGGACGTGCGGGCGATGGTCCCCGACGACCTGGTCGCGGCGCACCGCCGGCGGGCGCTGACCCCGGACCGGCCGGTGCTGCGCGGCACCGCCCAGAACCCGGACACGTTTTTCCAGGCGCGGGAAGCGTGCAACCCCTACTACCTGACCTGCGCGCGGACGGTCCAGGAGACGATGGACCGGTTTGCCACACTCACCGGTCGGGCCTACCACCTGTTCGACTATGTGGGCCACCCGCAGGCCGAGCGCGTCATCGTCCTGATGGGCTCGGGCGCCGAGACGGTGCACGAGACCGTGGAGTGGCTGCTGGCCCGCGGGGACAAGGTCGGTGTGGTGAAGGTCCGACTCTATCGGCCATTCTCCGCGGCAGACTTCATCGCAGCGATTCCCTCGACCGTCAGGGCGATCGCCGTGCTGGATCGCACGAAGGAACCCGGGGCGCTGGGCGAGCCTTTGTACCTCGATATGGTGGCGGCGCTCCGCGAGGCGCGCGATGAAGGCTACGATCGATTTCGCACTGAGCCGGCGGTCATCCGTGGCCGGTATGGCCTGGGGTCCAAGGAGTTCACGTCGGCCATGGTTATGGCCGTCTTTGCCGAACTGGCGAAGCCGGCGCCCAAGCGGCAGTTCACCGTCGGGATCACCGATGACGTCACCGGGCTCTCGCTGCCGTTCGATGCCGAGTTGGACATCGAGCCGGACGATGTCACGCGGGCGGTCTTCTTTGGTCTCGGCGCCGACGGCACGGTGGGGGCCAACAAGAACTCGATCAAGATCATCGGGGAAGAGACGGATAATTACGCGCAGGGCTACTTCGTCATCGATTCAAAGAAGTCGGGCTCGATCACCATCTCACATTTGCGGTTCGGACCGCGGCCCATCCGCTCAGCCTACCTGATCAAGCGGGCCAATTTTGTCGCCTGCCACCAGTTCCCGTTCATGGAGCGGTACGACGTCCTGAGCTATGCGGCGCCGGGCGCCGTCTTCCTGCTGAACGCCCCCTACGGGCCCGACGAGGTCTGGGAGCACCTGGCGCGCGAGGTCCAGGAGCAGATCCTCGAGAAGCGTTTGAAGTTCCATGTGATCGACGCGGTTGACGTGGCGCGCAAGACCGGCATGGGCGGCCGCATCAACTCGATCATGCAGACCTGCTTCTTCGCGATCTCGGGCGTCCTGCCGCGCGATGAGGCTGTCGAGAAGATCAAGGCGTCGATCAAGAAGACCTACGGCCGGAAGGGGGACGAGGTCGTCCGCCGCAACTGGCAGGCGGTGGACGAGACGCTGGCCAACCTGCACGAGGTCCGGGTGCCCGCCCGCGTCACGGCCGAGCGCAGCCTGCCTCCGCTGATTCCCGACGGCGCGCCTGACTTCGTGAAGAGTGTCACGGCGGTGATGATCGGCAACAAAGGCGACTGGTTGCCCGTGAGCGCCTTCCCGCCGGATGGCACCTGGCCCGTGGGCACCAGCCAGTGGGAGAAGCGCAACATCGCGCTCGAGATTCCCGTCCTGGATACCAAGATCTGCATCGAGTGCAACAAGTGCGTCTTTGTCTGCCCGCACGCGGTCATCCGGACAAAGATTGTCGAGCCTGCCCTGCTGAAGGACGCGCCGCCGACCTTCAAGTCCATGCCCTACCGCAGCCCGGACATCAAAGGCTACCAGTACGTGCTTCAAGTGTCGCCCGAGGACTGCACCGGCTGCAGCCTGTGCGTGATGGTCTGCCCGGCCAAGGACAAGACCAATCCCAAGCACAAGGCGATCGACATGATGCCGCAGCCGCCGCTGCGCGAGCAGGAGCGCAAGAACTGGGAATTCTTCCTCTCGCTGCCCGACTTCGACCGCAGCCGTCTGGGGCGCGATCTCAAGGACACGCAGTTCCTTCAGCCGCTGTTTGAATTCTCGGGCGCCTGCGCGGGATGCGGGGAAACGCCGTACATCAAACTGCTCACCCAGTTGTTTGGCGATCGTACGCTCATCGCCAACGCGACCGGGTGCTCGTCGATCTACGGCGGCAACCTGCCCACAACGCCCTACACGACCAATCACGACGGGCGCGGCCCGGTCTGGTCTAACTCTCTGTTTGAGGACAACGCCGAATTCGGATTGGGCTTCCGCCTGGCTGTGGACGCCCAGGAGGACCAGGCACGCAACCTGGTGCGCGGGCTCGCTGCGCAGATCGGACAGGATTTAGCCGACGAAATTCTCTCCGCCGACCAGGCGGATGAGCCCGGTGTCTTCGCCCAGCGCGAGCGGGTGGTCCGCCTGCGCGAGCGGCTGGCCGCGATCGGCTCGCCGGATGCGCGCCGCCTGGAACCGCTCGCCGATTATCTTGTCCGTAAGAGCGTCTGGATCGTCGGCGGCGACGGCTGGGCTTACGACATCGGGTACGGCGGGCTCGACCACGTCCTGGCGATGGGGCGCAACGTCAACATCCTGGTGTTGGATACCGAGGTCTATTCCAACACCGGCGGGCAGCAGTCGAAGGCGACCCCGCGGGGCGCCGCGGCGAAGTTTGCCTCGGCCGGCAAGTCCGTCGCGAAGAAGGACCTGGCCGCCTTGGCCATGACGTACGGCAGTGTCTATGTGGCGAAGGTGGCCTTCGGCGCGAAGGACGCCCAGACGGTGCGCGCCTTCCTTGAAGCCGAATCGTATCCGGGGCCCTCGCTCATCATCGCCTACAGCCCATGCATCGCCCACGGGTACGATCTGGCGTACGGCGCCGAACAGTCGAAACTGGCGATGGACACCGGGTACTGGCCGCTGTTTCGCTACGATCCACG
>JBGPLF010000248.1:0-5835 GCA_041486265.1 bacterium | reverse complement strand
CGACACCGAAATCGTGCGAGACGAGAAGGAGCGACATGCCGTCGGCCCGGCGGAGGGCGTCGAGCAGCCGGAGGATCTCGGCCTGGACGATCACGTCGAGGGACGTGGTCGGCTCGTCGGCGAGCAGGAGGCTCGGCCGGGCTGCCAGCGCCATCGCCAGGACCACGCGCTGGCGCATCCCGCCGCTGAACTGGTGCGGGTAGTCCTTCACGCGCGCGCGCGCCTCGGGCATCTTCACCCGATCCAGCATCTCGATCGCGCGCTCCCAGGCCGCCCGTTTGTCGAGCTTCTGGTGGAGGATGACCGCCTCGGCGATCTGCTCGCCGATCGTCAGCACCGGGTTCAGCGACGTCATCGGCTCCTGGAAGATCATCGCGATCCGGTTGCCCCGGATGTGCCGCATCTCCTCATCACGCAACTTCAGGAGATTTCTGCCCTCGAACACAATCTCACCCTCGACGATCTTCCCGGGGGGGCTGGGGATCAGCCGCATGAGCGAGAGGGCGTGCACGCTCTTGCCGCACCCCGACTCGCCGACGATGCCCAGCGTCTCGCCCTTGGCAAGGTCGTATGAGAGGCCGTCGACGGCCTTCACGACCCCCTCGTCGGTGTAGAAGTAGGTCTTGAGATTCCGGACGGACAGCAGCGGCTCTGCCACGTGGCTCACCTCTCCAATGTCCTTTCAGGTTCTCCACGCGCCGGGCATCTCCTCCGTTCCCCGGCAGCGTTCTACTGGTCCCCCCACCGCCATTCCCAGATGTTCCACGGGAGGTAATAGGTGCCCAGGCCGACCGGCCGGGGTCCCTTCATCGCCTTCGGGAAGGTCGTCAGGTCGAGCCGGAAGTACAGCGACAGGCTCGGCAGGTCCTCGGCGAAGATCTCCTGCTGCTTCCGGAAGAGGGTGATGCGCTTCTGAGCGTCCAGCTCCGAGATCACCTGCTCCCAGATCCGGTCGTTCTCCGCGTTGCGCCACCCGACTCGATTGTTGCCCTCCCAGTTGTTGGCCTCGGTTGGGATCTGGCTGCTGTGGAACCGGTCGAAGGGCATCGACTCTGGCGTGAACAGGCTCGCATACATGGCCAGGTGTGGGAACTGGCGGCGCGAAACATACGGCCCAAGGAACACCGACGCCGGCCGGTTGCTGATGCGGATATCGATGCCCACCTGCCTGAGTTGTTCCTTGACGATCTGCTCGACCTGCTCGCGGATCGAATTGCCTGCCGTCGTCGAAATCTCCATCTCGAAGCGCCGGCCACCGCTGTCGCGGAGGACGCCGTCGGGCGCCATCGTGAACCCCGCTTCGGCCAGTAACTGGCGAGCCTTGACCGCATCGAACTCATACTTCTTAACATTCGGGTTATACGCGGGGTGCCCGGGCGCCAACCAGCCCTGCGCGATCGGCTGCCGGCCGCCCGAGCAGGAGACCTCGGCGATGGCCTTCCGGTCGAGGGCATAGGCAATCGCCTGGCGCACCCGCTTGTCCCGCAGCCACTGGTTGTCGAGGTTGAAGTCGATGCGCTCCCACACCATCGCCTCGCGGTAGTGGGCCTCGACGCGCGGGTTGCGCTGCGCGATCTGCGCCATCTGCTCGCAGTTGAAGTTGTTGATGTCCGTGGCATCCACGTTGCCGGCGATCACATTGGCCTGCAGCACGGTGCTGTCCAGGATAAAGCGGAAGGTGAGCTTCTTGATCGCCGGCGCGCCGAGCGGAAACTTGTCGTATGCCTCAAACGTCATGTGGCTGCCGGGCACCCACTCGGTCATCTTGTAGGGTCCGCTCCCCACCGGGAGGCGCCAGTACGGGTGCGCCCGCAGCCGGGAGGGATCCTGCAGGTAGGCCGGCTCGAGGATGTGACGGGGCAGCGGGTACGGCCAGAACGGTTCATTGCCCGCGAACGGCCACAGCTCGTTCCACTGGACGACCATCGTGTACGGATCGTTTACGTTGGGAACGAAGACATTGTCGATCTTGTTCACGATGAACCGGCCGCCCGACGTGGGGGGAGCCTGTGGGTTCCGAAACATCCCGTACGTGAAACGCCAGTCCAGCGCCGTCACAGGCTTCCCGTCGTGCCAGGTGAAGCCGCGCTTCAACTTCCACGTGACGCGCATCTTGTGGCCTGGGAGGACCACCCAGTCGCCATCCTTGAGCGTTGGGAGCTTCTCGACCCCGAGCGGCACCCGTTCCCACTTATCATTGAAGGGCGCGACGAACGCCCACAGGACGTTGTGGATCACGCCGGAGACCGCCATGATCGTGAACGGGCCCAACAGGTCCGGCTCCTGGGCCAGGCCGATCGTCACCGTGTCGCGGCGCTGGGCCTGGGCCGGCGCGGACGCCAACGGCAGAGCCATGCCGATCGCCAGCGCGACGATGAGCACACGACGCAGACCGGTCTTCACTGCGGGCCTCCTCTAGGTCTTCAGCCGCGGGTCGAGCGCATCGCGCAGCCCGTCTCCTAAGAAGTTGAACGACAGCACGGTGAAGAAGATAAACAGTCCCGGGAAGACCGCGAGCCACGAGGCCTTCAACAGATACTCCTGCGCGCGCTGCAGCATGTTGCCCCAGGATGGGATGGGCGGCTGGATCCCCAGTCCCAGGTACGACAGCCCCGATTCAGCCAGGATGGCGTTCCCCACCGTCAGGGTCGCCGCGACGATGACCGGCGCCAGCGCGTTGGGGATGAGATGCCGCAGAATGATGCGGGACTCGGACGCGCCCATCGCCCGTCCGGCCTCGACGAAGTCCGCGGTCTTCAGCGACAGGATCTGCCCGCGCACCAGGCGCGCGACGGTCGTCCACCCGAAGACTGTGAAGATCAACACGATCCGCCCGACGCCCCCGCCGGGAATGAGCGCGGCCAGGATCAGGTAGAGCGGCAGCAGCGGGATGGAGATCAGCATGTCCACCAGCCGCATGAGCAGGCTATCCAGCCAGCCGCCATAGAACCCGGCGATCGCTCCGACCAGCGCGCCCGCCACCGAGATCGACAGGGCGACGACGTAGCCTACGACGAGCGAGATGCGGCCCGCATACATGATGCGCGTCAGGACATCGCGCCCCAACTCGTCGGTGCCGAAGACGTTGCCCTGCAGGCCCGGCTCGGTCCAGCGGTGATCGAGATTGATACGGTCGAACGGCGCCGGCGCGATCCACGGCGCCAGGGCGGCCATGAGCGTCAGCACGATCGCCGCGGAGGCCCCGAGGAGCGCCAGACGGTGCTTGAGGAACCGGCGCCGGGCGATCTGCCAGTAGGACTGCCCGACGTCGACGCCCGCGGCCCCCCGCCGCCGCCGTTCGAGTTCCACCGCGATCTGTCGCGCGCCCGCCTCACGAGCCATGCAATGACCTCCAGCCCGATCTAATCGAAACGGATGCGTGGGTCGGCCATGGCGTACGCCACGTCCGCGACCAGGTTGAACAGAACGGTCATGAGCGCCAGGAACAGCAGCACGGCCATCGCCACGTTGTAGTCATGGCCAAGCACGGCCTGGAACAGCAGCAGCCCCATGCCGGGCCATGAGAACACCGTCTCGGTCAGGACCGCGCCGTTGAGGATGCCGGGGATCGACAGTGCCACCAGCGTGATGATCGGGATCAGTGCGTTGCGCAGGGCGTGGCGGTTGATGACCACCTGCTCGGAATTCCCTTTGGCGCGGGCCGTGCGGACGTAATCCTGCCGGATGACCTCGAGCATGGTGCTGCGCATGTAGCGCGCCCACGCCGCCATCCCGCTGGTCGCCAGGACGGTGACCGGCAGCACCAGATGCCACAGGCGGTCCCAGAGCGCCGGCCAGCCGGGTTCGATGCCCGGGGTCAGCATCCCCCCAGCCGGAAACCAGGGCTTCCAGACGGCAAACAACAAGATGAAAACGATACCCTGCCAGAAGACCGGCACCGAGTGCCCGGCAAAGGCCACCACCGTGACGGCGTAGTCCGCCGCCGAGTACTGGTGCAGCGCCGAGTAGACGCCGGCGGTGACTCCGATCACGAACGCGAGGACCACCGCCGAGGCCAGCAAGGCCAGCGTGTTCCGCAGCCGCTGGCCGATGATCTTGGTGACCGGGGTACCGTAGGTGCGCGAGTAGCCCAGGTCACCTTTGACCACCGACCGCACCCACTTCACGTACCGGACGTACACCGGATCGTCCAGCCCATAATACTTGCGGAGCTGGGCCACGTCCTCGGGCTTGACATCAGGATTGCTGGACGCGATGAGCTCGACGGGATCTCCGGGCGTAAACACCAGCAGCGTGAACATCAAGATCGAGAGGCCGACCAGGATGATGACGCCGTGCACGACCCGCCGAGCCACGAATCCCTGCAATGCCGTCCCTCCGGGCGGGGGGTGGGTGTGCCCACCCCCCGGACCTTTGCGGAGCGCTTACACTACTGAGACCACGCCCACTCCTGGGAATTCCAGTTAATGTAGGTGCCGGAGAGGCCGGTGGGTTTGACGTTCGCGATCTTCTTGTTGGCCGTAGTCAGGTTCAGCCGGAAGTACAACGGGATCGACGGCAGCTCCTCAGCCCAGATTTCCTGTTCCTTCTTGAGCAGCGCGATGCGCTTCGCTGTGTCGATCTCGTTGGTGATCTGCTCGAGCAGTTTGTCGTTGTCGGCATTCTTCCATCCGGGATCGTTCTGGCCTTCCCAGTTGTTGGCGGCCGTCGGGATCTGGTTGGAAAGCCAGAGCGTGTCCCCAAGCGACGTCGGAGACATCAGCCAGGCATACATCACCATGTGGGGGAACGTCCGGTGCGCGGTCACTTGCCCAAAGAGCACGCTCGCCGGCCGGTTGTCGATCTTGAGATCGACGCCCACCGCGCGCAACTGCTCCTTGATGATCTGCTCGATCTGTTCGCGGACCGCGTTGCCGGCGGTGGTCATGATGGATATCTCGAACCGCTGGCCCTTTGAGTCGCGCAAGGCCCCGTCGGGACCCGGGGTGAAGCCGGCTTCCGCCAGCAGCGCGCGCGCCCGCGCCGGATCATAGTTGTACTTCTTCACATTGGCATTGAAGCCCTCATGCCGCTCCGGCAGCCAGGTGTGAGCCACGGGCTGCTTACCGTAGAAGAGCTTGGTGCTGAGCTCCTCGCGGTTGATCGCGTGGGCAAGCGCCTGACGCACCCGTTTGTCCTTGAGCCACTCGTTGTCCAGGTTGAGGTCGATGTGCTCCCAGATGAGGGCCGGGGTGTAGTGGGTGTTCTGCTGGGGGTTCCGCTTTTCGATCTCGATCATCTGGTCGATCGAGAAGTTGTTGGTGTCGGTGGCGTCCATCTGGTTGGACAGGACATTGGCCTGCAGCACCGTGCTGTCGAGGATGAACCGCCACGTCTGTCGCTTGATCTTGGGTGCTCCGCCGGGGTACTTGTCGTAGGCTTCCAGCGTGATGTGGCTCCCGGGCACCCACTCGACGAACTTGTAGGGACCGTTCCCGACCGGCGCGCGGGCCTCCCTGTGGTTCTTCAGTCCGACGGGATCACTGAGGTACTCTTTTTCCATCATGTGCCGCGGGTAGACGATGCCGGTTCCGATGGGATTCACGTTGGCGAACGGATAGCGCTCGTTCCACTGGACAACAAGGGTATAGGGGTCTGGGGCCGTCACGTTGTCGATCTTCCGAAGAATGGAGCGGCTCACCGTAGGGCTGCGCGGGTTGCGAAGCATAAGGTACGTCCAGGAAGCATCCAGCGCAGTGTACGGCGTGCCGTCGTGCCAGGTGAAGTCCTTCTTGAACTTGAGCGTCATCTTCATCTTGCCGCCGGGCAGCAACTGCCAGTCGCCGTCCTTGAGAGATGGGATCTTCTCAACCGTCCGGGGATAGAGTTGCCATT
>JBGPLF010000247.1:0-5897 GCA_041486265.1 bacterium | reverse complement strand
GGGTGAGCGCTGGGCACGGCGACGGCGGGGTGAGCGCTGGGCACGGCGACGGCGGGGTGAGCGCTGGGCACGGCGACGGCGGGGTGAGCGCCGGGCACGGCGACGGCGGGGTGAGCGCCGGGCACGGTGATGGTGGGGGAGCAGTCTGAGACTAGCCCCGATCTAGGGGATCTTAGGCATTTACAGGGACCTAGTGGGAGGACAACCGTGACGCTTGGAGAGAAGGTGCGCCAGGCCCGCAAGAGCCGTGGCTTGACACAGCGTGCGTTAGCTGGTGGCGATTTGTCTGAAAGCTTCGTGAGTATGCTCGAGCACGACAAGGTCCGGCCCTCGCTGGAGACGCTCCGGCTGATGGCGGGCCGCCTCAATGTTCCTCTGAGCCATCTCCTTGATGCCGATCCTGCGCCTCGCAGGCAGGTTGCCGTCAAGCTGGAGCTCGGGAGGGCATTACTCCGCCAGCACCACTTCACTGAGGCCATGGAGGCCTTTCAGGAGGCGGAACGGGCCATGGCGCCCGACAGCCTCCTGGACGTGGCCTTCAGGATTCAGATTGGGCTGGGGCAGGCGCTTACCGGGTTGCAACAGTTTGACCTTGCCGAAGTCCATCTCGAGCGTGGTCGTACCATTGCAGATGCTCTTGGGCGGCCGGACCTAGTTGCGCGCGTGGCAAGTGCCACAGGGTTCCTCTCCCTCCGGAAGCGCGACTTCCCGGCCGCCCGAGACGCATTTACCCGCGGATTGGCTGCGCAGCGCTCGGCCGTCCCGGTTGATGTCGAGGTTGAAGGCGTGCTGCTCACCAATCTCGGCCGGACCTATTCAGAGATGGGTCTCCCAGCGCAGGCCCTCGAGTGCTATCAGGCGGCACTCGACCGGCTGGAACCGCTCGGGGATGTGGGCGCACTGGGCTTGCTCCATTTCAACCTGGGTGTCGCCTACGAGCGGCAGCAGACGTTCGATCTCGCCCGCGCGCATCTGGAGAAGGCGGCCGTCCTCTTCGAGGCGCAGGAGAATCTGCAGCTCCTGGGAACCGTGAAACGCAGTCTGGGCATCCTGCTCATTAATCGCGGGCGGCCCCAGGAGGGCGTGGTGGTCTTGCGGCAGAGTCTGGCGCTGGCAAACCAACTCGCCGACGACGTCGGCCGCGCGCAGACCCTCACCGAACTGGCTCGTGCCTCCATGCTGCAGGGAGATCTTGAAGAGGCGCGCACCCATGCTGAAGAGGCGATTCGCCTTGCGGTGAAGATGCAGGATCCTGCTGAGGCGGCCCTGGGCGAATCGGTGGTGGCGGCCATCTGCCACAAGGAGGGCCGCCTGGAAGAAGCGGCTCACCGGTACGCCTATGCCCTGGAGCAGTTTGAGCGGCTTGAGATGGCGGGAGAGGTTGCGCGCGTCAGCCGCGACTACGCCTTTCTGCTCCTTCAGCGCGGAGAGGAAGGCCCGGCGGCCCGGTTGTTCGCCAAAGCGTTTCGGGCTCAAGACGCGGCGGTCGCAGCGGGGTAGCGTGAAGTCCGACACCTGCGTATGAGCCTGATCTCACCCGGAGGCGAACGATCATGGTGTTCACCATCGTTGTCCTCCTAAGTGGTATAAGCGGACTGTGCATGGTAGTTGGCGGGATCGTGCTGCTTTACCGGGGGACCATTTCACTCAGCGATATTTCGAAGGACCCGGCCCTGGAGGCCGACCTGCCGAAGCTCAAGATCAAGACCTACTCGCCGGCGCTCGGCCTCTTCGTCATCGGGCTCATTTTCATCATCTCGGCAGCCTGGTATTCGAAACCGCCGGAAATCGCCCCGATCAGGATCACGGGGAAGATCAACGGCCCCCGATCGGCATCTGTCACGATCTACATCTCGTCAGATCAGTGGCCCATCGAACCATCATCCGATGGGAGCATCGAGAACGTCGTCTTCCCGAACCTGGAGATCCTCAAGGTCACAGTTGTGGCGCCTGGTTTTGACCCCATCGTGAGGAAGGTCAAACACAGCGGAACCCTCGTGCTAGGCGAAATTCCCATCGGCGCCCCGAAGGCGGACGTGCCCCAGGTCAAGCCGGAAAACATCGTCACACCCGGGGGCCCGCTTCCCGACCTGTCGAAAGCAGGAAGCTTCTGAGAGGCGGTGATGTTGCCATCGCCAGGATACTCGCCGGAACGGTCCTCGGCCTGTGCCTTGTGCTGGTCATGCGGCCCGGTGTCGCAGCGGCGCAGGGGGCAACCGTGTCAGGTGTCGTGGTGAACAGCCGCCAGGTTTTCATCCCGGGGCTGACGATCTATCTCGTGCACAGTGCGGTGGGGAGGAGTTACCCGTCATTCACTGACCCTCGCGGGCGGTTTTTCTTCTCCAATGTGCCCTTGAGGACTGATCCCTACTATCTCGAGATCTATGGGGGAAGACAGTTGATATACCGGAAGCCGGTCTTCGTGCGGGGCAATATCGAACTGCCGCTCATCACGTTGTAGGAACTTCGAGTACTGGATGGCCTGAGGCCCAGGAAGATGATACACGTCTTCATCGTTGACGACACACGGCTCTACCGCGAGGGGCTGGCCCATAGCCTTGGACGGCACGGCGAGATCGCTATCGTGGGCACCGCCGCCAATCGAGAAGAATCCCTCGACCGCATCCGTGAACTCCAACCGGACTTGGTCCTGGTCCAAATGGCGATGCCGGAAAGCCTTGCCACACTGCGCACGATCGTGGATACGTCGCCAAGCGTCAGGGTGGTCGCGATCGGGGTGACGGAGAGCGAGCGCGAGGTCATTGCCTGCGCGGAGGCAGGCATCTCCGGCTACCTGCTTCGCGACGGCTCACTCCACGATCTCGTGGCCACCATTCAGAGCGTCGCCCGCGGCGAGACGCTGTGCTCTCCGCGGATCGCCGCCACCTTGCTCCGGCGGCTGGCGGCACTCGCCACAGAGCGCCAGTCGTGGAAGATGCAAGCCCATCTCACGCCCCGAGAGCTGGAGATCGTGCAATGCATCGACCTGGGCCTCTCGAACAAGGAGATCGCCCAGCGCCTCTCCATCGAGGTGCGGACCGTCAAGAACCACGTGCACAACATCCTGGAGAAATTGCAGGTCCACCGACGCGGCGAAGCCGCAGCCCGGATGCGCGAGGGTCGGTTGATAAGGAACGGGGAACTAGGCCCTGTGCCGGTCCGGGACTAGTCCCCTACCGTCTCAGGACTAAGTCCTTCGACCCACCGCCAGCCTCTTCGAGCATCGCGACCGCTGATGTAGGCCACTTATCTGAGACTGCCCGCTCCGCTGCACGCCACCGACTGACGGACCCCTAGAGAGATCGCTCTGCACCACCAGGCGCCGTCGGGATGGGTCTGGTTCCTGCTCCGGATCCCTTTTGGACCCATAGATCCATTCCCCGCAATCTTGTGCCCGCGGTAGGCTTGATGGAAAGTCGTGCGCGGAGCTTCGGTGGGCATGATCGACGCACACTTCTGGGCGAGGTTTGTCCTGGCCGTCCTCGCGACCTGGCGGGTCACGCACCTGCTGGCGAACGAGGATGGCCCGGCCGACCTGATTGTGCGCCTCCGCTCGCGCCTAGGGCACGGGTTTGCCGGTCAACTCATGGATTGCTTCCACTGCTTGAGTTTCTGGGTCGCGGCCCCCATGGCATGGCTGGTGGCCCGGACCCCGCTGGATTTGCTGCTCGCCTGGTTGGCCCTGTCGGGCGCCGCATGCCTCCTGGAGCGCGCGGGCCCGCAGCCATCGGTCGGCGAGTCATTGTCACGTGTGATGGGGGGTGAGGTGGACGATGGGATGCTGCGGTCAGAAGCGGGGGGTCATCAAGAGCTCACCAGCCTGGACGGGAACACCGGCTTCCCGGCGGCCCGCGCACAGTAGCGGACAGCTCGAATCGATCAGGCGGCAGCCTGCCAGGCCGGCGCCGACACCGGCAGAATCTGCGTCTGCGGTCATGCGTCTTCGCTGCACCGAGAGTTCACCTGTGCTCGTCAGCGGTGCGGCGACGGGGCGGCAGTATCACTTCTCGATCCATGCGCCTGTTCAGGCGGTGGATGTGCGCGACGCCGAGGCCCTTCTGCGCAGCCGCTTCTTCCGTCGGGCGTAGATCAATCACGCGCGTCTAACGTCGTCGGTCAGGCGAAACGAGAAGGAGCGCGCGCAGTGGACCGAATCCGGGTACTCGTGGCGGAGATGCCGCGGATGCTGCGCGACCTCTTCAAACACGTGGTGGCGGAACAGACCGACATGGATCTCGTCGGCGAACTGCTCGATCCCCTCGGCCTGTTGCTGGCGGCAGGTCAGACCCACGCCGACGTTGTCATCCTGGGGCTGCACAATTCTGAGTTCCCCGGCATCTGCAGCCATCTGCTCGGTGAGTACCCGCACATCAAGATCCTGGGCGTCACTGAGGATGGACGGCGGGCATATCTGTACGAGCTCCGGCCCGAGAAGATTCCCGTGGGCGAGGTGTCCCCGGAAGGATTGCTGGCGGCGATCCGCACGGCGGTCCACACGCAGGTGATCTGACCAGAGGCGCAGGGCTGACATCGCAGGGGTTGAGATCGCAGAGGGGAGGTTCTTGAATGCCGGTTACACCGACTTATCCGGGTGTGTACGTCGAGGAGGTACCGAGCGGGGTCCGCACCATCACCGGTGTGCCGACCTCCGTCGCCGCGTTCATCGGGAGGGCGCTTCGCGGACCTACCGACCGGCCGGTGACGATCACCAGCTACGCGGACTTCGAGCGTGTCTTCGGCGGCCTCTGGGTCGACAGCACCATGAGTTACGCCGTCCGCGACTTCTATCAAAATAGCGGCAGTCAGGCGATCATCGTGCGCATCCACAACGGCGCCGTCGCCGCGACGATCACGGTGCCCGCCGGTCTCACGCTCCGGGCGAAGAGCCCGGGGACCTGGGGCGAGAAACTGCGTGTCCGGGTCGAGCACCTCAGCGATGCCACGCTCTACAACCTGCGGATCCACGATACCGGGACCGGGGCCGACGAGCGGTTCCTCAACGTCTCCACGGACTCCGCTTTGCCGCGGAGCCTGGACAAGGTGCTGGCGCAGTCGGAGCTGGTGGAGTTGCCGGGCGCGCCTCCTGGCGCCCGCCCGGACAAGAATGCGGATGTGCCCCTGGGCACGGATCCCTTTGCTGGCACCGCGCCGGCGAACAGCTTCACTCAGGCCAACACCGACGGCGATGACGGCGCGGCATTGACCGACGCGCAGTACACCGGCAGCCGCAGCGGCAAGACCGGCATCTACGCCCTGTTGAGGCTCGAGAACGAGATCTTCAACCTGCTGTGCATCCCGCCGATCTCACGCACGCAGGACGTGGGCGTGGGGACCACCCTGACCGAGGCGCTGAACCTGTGCATGGAACGGCGCGCCATGCTGGTGGTGGATTCGCCGTCCGGCTGGAACACGGTGGCGGCCGCTGCAGCGGGGATCGCGTCGTTTGGACTTTCGGGGGACGCCGCGCGGAACGCCGCCATCTACTTCCCGCGCGTCCGCATGGTCGATCCCCTGCAGGAGGGACGGCTCGACGACTTTGCGGCCTGCGGGATCGTCGCAGGCGTGTATGCGCGCACCGACCGCGACCGCGGCGTCTGGAAGGCTCCGGCCGGACAGGAGGCCTCATTGAACGGCGTGGCTGAGCTCAGCGTCAGCCTGACCGATCCGGAAAACGGTCAGTTGAATCCCCTCGGTTTGAACTGCCTGCGGTCGTTTCCGGTTGTCGGGCGAGTGGTCTGGGGGGCCCGGACCTTGCGGGGCGCCGATCAACTGGCCTCCGAGTGGAAGTACGTCCCGGTCCGGCGACTGGCGCTTTTCATCGAGGAAAGCCTCTTCCGCGGGACCCAGTGGGTCGTCTTCGAGCCCAACGACGAGCCGCTGTGGGCGCAGATCCGCCT
>JBGPLF010000246.1:0-5904 GCA_041486265.1 bacterium | reverse complement strand
GCACGCTCTGCGCGCTGAGCCGGAGCCGCGCCAGACAGGACGGCCCAGGACTGTGCAATCGAGTCGATCTTGCACTCATCGTTTTGCGCCGACCCCAGCGGCGTCCCGTCGTCGAAGTAACCCCGCAGGTACCAGTCCCCATCCCACGCGAGTTCGAGGACCTGCGCGAGCCGGGCGGCTTCGCTCCGATACCGGGCGGCCCGGTCGCCGTCCGCACGCGCCTCACACAGCGGCGCGAACCGGCTGAGCACAGCGTATTGGAACCAGCCGAGCCACGTACTTTCGCCCTTCCCCAGATGCCCCACACGATTCATCCCATCGTTCCAGTCTCCGGTGCCGATCAGGGGCAATCCGTGCACGCCAGCCGTGAGCGCGCGGTCGATCGCCCGCGCGCAGTGCTCATAGAGCGTCCCACTCTGGGCGGAAACCCGGGGGCTGCCATAGGCCCCGTACTGTCCGGGTTCAAGGGGCGGCGCCTCCAGGAACGGCGCCGGGGCATCAAGCACGGCCTGATCTCCGGTTGTCTCCACATAGTGAGCCACCGCGTACGGCAGCCAGAGCAGATCATCCGAGCATCGGGTCCGCACGCCAACGCCGGTCCCCGGGTGCCACCAGTGTTGCACATCCCCTTCGAGAAACTGCCTGCTCGCCGCCCGGAGCAGGTGGTCCCTGTAGAGGTCGGACCGCGCGAGGGTAAGCGCCATCACGTCCTGGAGTTGATCGCGGAACCCATACGCGCCTCCAGGCTGGTAGTATCCCGAGCGTGCCCACAACCGGCAGCTCAGAGCCTGGTACAGCAGCCAGCGGTTCATGATCACATCGAACGAATCGTCAGGCGTATGCACCTGCACGGCGTCGAGCACCTCATCCCAACGTGTCCGGACGACTTCGGCGATGGCCTCAGCGGCTGCCACGGTGCCGTGGCGCCGCATCAGCTCATCCGCGTGCGCCTTGTCCTTCCCCTGTCCCAGCAGCACGAGCAGCCGCCGTGTCTCCCCGGGCCCCAGCTCGATGCGCGTTTCAAGGGCGGCGCACGGATCCAGGCCCGCGCCACACCGGTCCGAGAGACGGTTGCGGCCAAGCGCCGCAGGCCGCGCTAACGAGCCGTTGCGACCCAGGAATTCGAGCCGGTCGCCACAGGCCGAGGACAGTGCTTCACTCACCTGGGCAAAACCGATTCGGCCCCTGAACATCTGGTTGTAGGGATTGCGCGCCAGGATCGCGTGCATCTCAGGATCGAACTCAGTCACTACATGGAGGTGCTCACCGGCCCGCGGGGGCCCCAGCGCCCATTCGTTATAGGCGAAGACGCTGAGGCTCGACCGTCGATCGGTATGGTTCGTGAGCGTGAGCAGTGAGAACTTGACCGGATCGTCGGGATGCACGAAGATATCCAGCTCCTGGGTCATGCCGTGCGTCACGTGCGAAAACCGGGTCATGCCCGCGGAGTGCCGCACCTCCCACTGGCCGCTGCGACTGTCGCGGCGCATCGGTCCGGGCGTGGCCGTCCACACATCGCCCGTGTCATCGTCGCGCAGGAAGATAGCTTCCGCGGTCGGATCGGTGACCGGATCGTTCGCAAAGGGGGTCAGCCGGTACTCCCGGCTGTTCTCGGCCCACGTAAACGATGCCCCTGAGGCTGTCACCATGGTGCCGAACCCGGGATTCGCGAGCACGTTGGCCCAAGGCATCGGCGTCTCTTGGTCGCCGTCGAGCACAGTCACGTACTCGCGACCCTCGTGGGCGAAGCCGCCCAGCCCGTTGGCGAGCGTGAGCGACGGCACCTCCGGTACCGGGGCGACGGCCCACTCGGCCTTCGACTTGGCGGGGCGACGGGGAACGAAGGCGGCCGGCCACTCCGGCTCCGCGGCCGGCACGTCAAGTTGGCTCGCCAGATCGCCGCGGTCGCCGCTCAGGACCGCGCGCGCGGCCGCAGTGAGGAGCAGGCGGCCGGACTCGCCCAGGCCATCTCCGTGCAGGAGGAACACGCCGCCGGGACGGCCCTTCCACGCCGCCCACGATCCGCTCTCCAGGAGCGCCTCAAGCTGCTTGTGGACTTCATCGCGGTAGCCGATCGGGTGGTCGTTCAGGATCACCACGTCGGCGCTCAGACCCTTCAGGCGCCAGTACTCTTGGGCCTTCAGGACCCGCTGCACCAGCGGGAGCGCGTCCTCCTCCAACACCCGCACGAGCAGGATGGGGAGATCGCCGGAGATGCCGTGCCGCCACAGCTCGCGTTGGCCCAGCGTATTGCGCGCCAGGACCTCCGGCTCCGCTCGGAGCGAGGCGTCAGTGTAGAGGACGCGTGAGGCCAGCCGCAGGAACAGCTGTGAATCTTCGGGGGTGATCGCCAGGTGGCGGAGTTCGATCTGCGCGTGAGTGAACGCGAGCGCGAAGGCGCGCGCGGCGGCAGCCGGATCGTGGTATCGTTCCGCGAGCGCCACGGCTGCCTCGCGGCTCGGCGCCATCCCGGTTGAGAACGCAAGGCGGATGAACCCTCCAGGAGCCAAACGGACGCGCAGTCGCAGGCTGGCGATTGGGTCGAGCACAGCGCCTGTCGCGCCCGAAAGAGGTCGCCCATCGAGCGCGATGGGATCGTCGGGCCCGTGCCCACGCCCCAGGAACACCGCCCGATCAGTCTCCCACTCGACCGGGCCCTGCATGTGTCCTTCGATGCCGAGGACGTGCACGGCCCAGGCGCCGGGTTCGCTCGCGAGAAGGGGTCGCTTCCCGCACAGCAGCGCTGCACTCGCAGGCAGATACGTGGTCTCAAGGAACAGCTTGCCGACGGCGGGGTGGGCCAGGTCATCCCCGAGTGACGCCAGCACGAGCTCAACGTAGCTCGTCACCTCAATTTCGCGGACCCGGTCACTGGTGTTGGTCACCGAGAGCCGGCGCACTTCGACGTCGTCCTCGGACGATACCGCGATCTCGAGCTGCGTCTCGATCTCGTCGTCCCGGCGGTGAAACATGCCTTTGTCGGGGAGAAAGGTGACGAGGTACTCTTCCGGTTCCCTGCCCACCGGGTGGAAGGCCGCGGACCAGACAGACCCGCTGCGGACATCACGGAGGTAGATGAATTGGCTTCCGAGGTCGCGCGTGCGGTCTTCCCGCCATCGCGTCACGGCACGGCCCCGGCACATCGAGGCTCCGCCCCCAGCGTTGGTGACGATGGCGGTATAACTGCCGTTCGACAGGAAGTGCGCCTCGGGGTAGGGCGTGTGCGGAGACCGGAACCGGCGGACCGTGTCCCCAACCGCAGCCGGCGCGACGGGCGTCGCCTCGGCGGGCGTGGCCTGGGCGATGGAGTAGTACCTGGCCGGCCGCTCCTGCAGCAACAACTCCGTGGCCTGCACCTGTGGGTCCGCGTGGAACCGCTCTTGCATGACGGAATGGCGCAGCACGTTGTCCAGCGCGACGAGGGACATCCCCTGATGGTGGGCCAGGAAGGCTTTGACGATAACCCCCGGGGCGTGGCCGCGTCTCTTTTCCACCTGATCGCTCGCTTCGAAGGGTCCGGGCGAAGTGTAATCGATGGCTTCGTAGTAGCCATAGCGCCCCTCAAGACCCTCTCGTGAGAGACGCCTCATATTGCGAACAGCCTGTTCCGGATCCACCAGGGCGGCCAAAAGGGTCGCGTAGGGTGCAATCACCAGGTCATCCGCCAGCCCGCGCTTCAATCCCAACCCGGGCACTCCGAAGGCTTTGTACTGGTAGTGGCCCCGGCGGTCGAAGAAGTTGAACGCCGATTCCGAGAGGCCCCATGGGACACCGCGGGCCTTCGCATACTCGATCTGGACACGAACGACATTCGCATAGGTCTGATCGAGGAGCGTTCCCGGGTACGTCCTCGTGAGCAGGAGCGGCATGAGGTACTCGAACATCGACGCGCTCCACGAGACCAGGGTGGGGCGTCCGCCCGCGCTGACGAGCAGGCGTCCCAGATGAAACCAGTGGTCCTGCAGAACGTCACCTTTCGCGATGGCGATGAAGCTTGCAAGCCGCGCCTCTGAAGCGAGAAGGTCGTAGAAATCCGAATCGTACCGGCCGGGACCCTCGGCATCGGGGAGCCGGTAGCCGATGGCAAAGAGCTTGCGCTGTGAGTCAAAGAGGACCGTAAAGTTCATGGCGTCCACGATCGAGGCGGCCCTGCCGGCCAGTTCTTCCAGCCGCGGGGCGAGGGCCGGATCTCCGCCCTCGCGGGTGCGGGGGCCCATGGCCTCCATGAGCCGTCGTGCCCAGAACAGGACCTCTTCCCGCTCCGGCGAGGCGCTGGACTCCTTCTCGAAAAGCGCGATCGCCTCGTGGAGCGGGGCTGCTCGATCAGCAAGGCCGGTGAGATTCGCTACCGGCGGTTCCGCTCCCGCCATCACACCCTGAACAGCTTCAACCTCACGGCGCAGGCGCACGGTACCATCGCTCGACGCCGGGTGGCTCGTTGGGAGGGCGGCCAGGCTTTCGAGCACGATGTCCGCGACATCCCCACAGGCCGCACACTGCCTCGCCGGGTCCCGGGGTTCGTTCGCCACCTGGCGGAGCCCGTGGGCGAGCGCGATCAGGGCGCCGGCCAGGTTGCCGCTGTCCACCGTTGAGACGTAGCGCGGCGAGAGCGGCGCGAGGCTCTTCGTGTCGTACCAGTTCAGGAGGTGGCCTTCGAAATGCTCGAGCGCCTCGATCGTCAACAGCGCGCGCTCCAGCCTCTCTACCAGCTCTGGCGTGGGGATGTAGCCGAGGTCGTGCGCGGCCAGCGTCGAGAGGAGCCCCAGGCCGATGTTGGTCGGTGACGTGCGGTGGGCGACAACTTCCACCGGCGCTTCCTGGTAGTTGTCCGGCGGAAGCCCATGATCCTCGGGTCCCACAAACGTCTCGAAATATCGCCAGGTCTTGCGGGCCATGCGCCGGAGCAGCGCCCGGTCAGCGGGGCCGAGGTCGAATCGCCGGGGGACGTCAGGGCGGCTGAGCCGATACGCGATGACAGGAGCGGCCAGCCAGAGGGCCAGGAAAGGTGCAGCGACAAGCGCTGCGCCTGGGCGGATGGCGAGCATCATCCACAGCAGGATGACAGCGCTGAGGGGGCTGACGGCCATCTCGAGGAGAAACCGTGCGAATCCATACTTGCCAACGAGGCGCGCGACTCGCGCCGCCGTTTCCCACTCCAGAAGCCGCCCCCGGGCGGTGACGAGCCGCACCAGGGTGACCGCGATCGCATGCACGATTCTGTAGGCCTGGTAGACGAGGAGCGTGGTCGTGACGAGGAGTCGGGCGATCGCGGTACTGAGGTCCTGCCCGACGGCTCTCAGAAACACCTCCCAAGGCTGACGGAATGAGGGCCCGCGGATCAACCGCACGAGAGGCTGGTAGAGCGGGAACGCCATCACCGCCAGCGCCGCCAGCGTCCAGGCCAGAGGGGAGCCCGGCAGCACGGTCCAGGCGGCGGCCAGGAAGACCACCAGCGACGGCGGCACAAGGCTCCGGCGCAGGTTGTCCAGGATCTTCCACCGGCTGATGAGCGGAAGGCCGTTCCGCTCGAACCCGTGTCGCGCAGGGACCCAGGGAAGGAGCCAGGGGAAAATCTGCCAGTCCCCGCGCACCCATCGGTGCTGCCGGTGCATGTGCGTCAAGACACTCGAAGGATAGTCATCCACGATTTCCACGTCGGAGACGAGCGCAGGGCGTGCATAGAGCCCTTCGAAGAGGTCGTGTGACAGCAAGGCGTTCTCGGGGACCCGACCGTCGAGGACCGCTGCGAACGCGGTCACGTCATACAGTCCCTTGCCCGTGTAGATGCCCTCCGAGAAGAGGTCCTGGTAGGTATCCGAGACCGCCGTGGTGTAGGGGTCGACGCCGGTATGGCCCGAGTAGACCCGCGAAAAGAGGGAGCCTGCGGTACTCCACATCGTCACG
>JBGPLF010000245.1:0-5912 GCA_041486265.1 bacterium | reverse complement strand
TCGGCGTAGCGGGCGAAGTAGTTGAACGGCTGATGATGAAACTGAAAGAGCGGATCCGGGCGTCCGGCAACAGCGGCGTTCCAGCCCTCCGCGTACCAGCCCCAGGAGACCGCCTTCTCGCTCAGCTGGTCGCCGATCGTCGGCATGGTCAGAAGCGGCATCAGCTGGGCCGGATCCCGGATGGTCGCGGGATACGGCGGGTTCGCCGGATAGACCGTATGAACGACGTAGCCGTCCGGAGTGACCGACCCATGCCTGACAACGTCGCCACGTGCATCAAGTTGGATTCGCAGATTGTCTGGCGCGCTGGGCCAGACGGGCGTGCACGCACAGATCAACCAAAAGTGGTTAAAGAGCGAGCCGTCGAAAGCCGAGTGGAAGAAGTGATCAGCCAGCGTGTACTGCTGCGCCAGGCGGCCTACGGGCAGATCAGTGGCGTCGTAATAGCTCATCGCCAGCCCGCCGTTCTCGCTCCAGGCCACGAACCCATCCATACGGCCGCCGTTGATCTGGCGCTGTTCCTGAAAGGCGCGGTTCACGATGTCGCCCGTCTTGTGGTCAGGCGGAACATATTGGGCCGCGTCATAGGGAGCGACCGGTAGATTTGTCGGGAACCGCGCGTCTGGGGCCGGTGGCGTCTTTGACGTATCGAGCGGTTGCGGAAGGGTCGCGTAGGGCGTCCCGTCCTTCTGCATCTGTCTCACGCGCTCCCCTGCATTCGCCAAGCCCTCGGCCCCGGGGAACTTGCCGTACAGGCTGTCGAAGCTCCAATTTTCTTGAAAGATCACGATGACGTGTCGGACCTTCTCAAGCCCAGAAGGCTGCCCAACGCTCCGTGAGGCTCCTATTGCGATCCCCACCATCAGGACCAACACAAGGATTAGCGTCTTTCGCATTGGAAATCCCCCCTCTCTTGAGCTAGAGGTAAGTCAGCTGGCGCTGACGCGTCCAGTCTACCACGGCGAGAACCTGCCTCTCTCCGACAAGAACAAACGAAAGAAGGTTGGGGTGAGGCGATGAGTGACCGGGACCATACGGCCAGGGACCTGTGCGAGTGTGGGCACGACTCGCTATGATTGGCTGTCCATTGGCTGTCCAAAGTCACTGAGCAAGCGCAAAAGGAAAACGGGACGTGGGCGAAAACCCGCGTCCCGTCTGGCTTTCAAGTGGTGGGCGCTGCAGGATTTGAACCTGCGACCCCCATCGCGTCAGGATGGTGCTCTACCCCTGAGCTAAGCGCCCACGTGCGAACTCATTATAGGGAGCGCTGAAATGGGCCGCAAGGCACACAGCGGGTGGGCCTCGGTAGGATCGGGGAGAGTCCGCACCTACAGCAACGCCCCCAGTCCTTCGATCGTCTCGCGCATTGACGCGGCCGCATCGTCGCCTACTGGGAATGGATAGGCTGCCACGAGATCGGCGCCCGCCTCCTGGTACCGGTTCAATCCCTCAAGACACTCCTGTGCCGATCCGACCACCGCCAGGCCGCGCACAAACTCGTCCGAAGCGGCTGCGGCGGCAGCCTCGACCCCGCCGGCCGCCCACGCCGCGCTCATCGCTGCGACGTCGCCGACGAAACCGGCGTCCTCGAACATCCGCGCGTACGCCGGCATGGCCGCGTACGTGGCGAGCAGGCGGCGCATCACCTTCCAGGCGGTCTGATGCGACGGGGTGACCGCCGCACGCACGAAGCAGACCACTTCCACCGAAGACGGATCCCGTCCGGCGAGCAGTGCCTCCCCCCGGATCACCTCTACCGCCGCACGGACGCGCTCGGGCGAAACCCAGTTCAGGACCACGCCATTGGCCAGGTGCGCGGCGAGCCGCAGCATGCGGGGTCCCAGCGCGGCTAGGTAGATCGGCACGCGGTGCTGCGGGCGCGACTCGAGTTGAAAGGCGTCCACGCGAAAGACCTGCCCATGCATCCCGACGCGCTCGCCATTCAACACACGGCGAACAATCAGGATGAACTCCCGGGCTGCGACCAGCGGTTGCCGGTACGGGAGACCGTAGCCCTCTTCGATGATCGCCGGATGGCCGGTCCCGATCCCGAGGACGAACCGCCCCGCGGTGAGATCGGCCAGTGTCGCCGCGGCCATCGCCGCCAGCGCGGGAGGCCGCGAATACAACGGAAGGATGCCGGTTGCCAGCCGAATCCGGGAGGTCGCCTGCCCCATTGCTCCCAGCGCAGCCAGCAACTCGCGGCCCCGTCCCTCCGGAACCCACACGCTGTCGTAGCCGAGGCGCTCGGCGAGTGCCGCAAACTCAACCATCGTGCCGACGGGAAGCAGGTCCCGCGGCCCGGCCGGCGGAAGGAGGTCGCGCAGCACGAGGCCTAGCGGCCGGCCTTGGCCCATCGCTCCAACGCGCGGACGCCCAGCGAACCAAGCAACGTCATGATGAGATAGAGCAGCGCCACCATGTTGTACGTCTCAAACGCCCGAAAGGTCCGGGCCGACAGCAGCCGGCCCGACTGGGTGAGTTCCGGGACCGCGATCGCCGAGGCCAGCGCGGAGTCTTTCAACAGCGCGATGAAGTCGTTGCCCAGCGGCGGTAGCACCACCCGCAGCGCCTGCGGCAGGATGACGAACCGCATCGCCCGTCCGTAACTCATCCCGAGAGACCGCGCGGCCTCCATCTGTCCTTTAGGGATCGACTCGATCCCCGCGCGGTAGATCTCTGCAAGATACGCGCCGTACCCCACCGCAAGCCCAATGATCGCGCGGTTGAGATCGCTGCGGATCACATTCGTGATCGTGTCCGCCAGGCCACGCAGGCCGAGCGCACGTGCGGCACCTGCCAGGACCTCTGACACGTAGGGCGCCGCGACGAAGGCAATGTAGATCAGCAGCACCAGCAGCGGCACGCCGCGGATCACCTCGACGTACAGCGTGCTGATAGTGTAGACGACGGGCCGGCGCGAGAGTCGCATGAGCCCGGCGATCAGGCCGATGACCAGTGCCAGCGCGTACGCGGCGACGGTAAGCTGCAGCGTGAGCAGCACCCCGTCCCAGAGGAAAACCAGAGTGCGCCGGTAGATAGGCGAGCCGGCCACCCCGAACGCCGCGAAGACGCCCGCGATGGCCAGCACCAGTCCCCACCAGGGCAGACGCTCCAGGCTGATCGGAACCAGCCGCCCCCGGCCAGCATCGTTGGCCGCTTCCTTCAAAGGCGGGGTGCCCTGCGCCACGGGTGTCTTATTTGCCGGGGGCACGCTCCACGAACCACCTCTTGTACAGCGTGTCGAGCGTTCCGTCGGTTTTTATCTGCTCTAGGGCCGCGTCGAATGCCTGCTTCAGCGTCGGGTCCCCCTGCTTAAGCGCGATCCCCAGGGCATCACTGGTGAACGGCTGGCCCACCTTCTTGAGCTGGTCCTTGTTCACGTTCATGAACCCATCAGCCGCAAAACTGTCGATGATGACCGCGTCGACGTCCTTGTTGATAAGCGCCTTGACCGCCAGCGCGAACGTCTCGTAGCGCTTCACGTCGCCGACCTTGCCCTCTTTCTGGAGGGCGGAGGCCTTCTCGTCGTTCGTCGTCCCCGTCTGGACCGCGACCTTCTTCCCCGTCAGCGAGTCCACGCCGGTGATCGCGGACTCATCTGCCCGCACCAGCACCACCTGGCCAAAACGCAGATAGGGCTCGCTGAAGTCGATTGTCTTCTTCCGCTCGTCGGTAATCGTGACGCCCGAAACGACGGCATCGAACTGCCCCTGTGCGAGGGCGACGAAGATGCCGTCCCAGGCGGTGGTGGTGAACTTCGCCTTGCAATTGGCCCGCTTGCAGATCTCGTCCATCAGGTCAGGATCGAACCCGACGATCTTCTTGGTGTTCTCCTCTACCGTCTCGAAAGGCGGATAGGTCGTGTCACTGCCGATCTTGATCTCCTTGCCGCCCAGGTCCGGGACCTTCGCGGGTGGGCCCGCCGGCTGCGACGCCTGGGGCGCCGGGGTTGAGCTCTGCTGGCCACGCGCGCAGGAGGCCGCCATGACGGCCACCACGAACAGGATCAGAATATACCACAGGCTGCGTCCCTTCATCCCTCTTCCTCCTCGTCGATACGGCGGTTATGTGCGCCGGCGCTCCCAGACATCGGGGTTGACGAAGTTTGGCGGCCGGCGGCCCGCCAGCGCTGCCAGTAGATTCTCCGCCGCCATGAGAGCCATTTTCGTGCGGGTGCTCACGCTTGCGCTGGCAATGTGCGGAACCACGATGATGTTGTCCAGGGTCAGCAGGGGATGGCCCGCCGGGATCGGCTCGACCTCGAACACGTCGAGCCCCGCGCCGGCGATCCCGCCGGACGCCAGCGCCTGATAGAGTGCGTCCGGGTCCACAATCGGTCCTCGCGCGGTGTTGACCAGGATCGCGGTTTTCTTCATCAGCCGCAACTGGGGAGCGCTGATGAAATGACGGGTCTGCGCCGTCAGCGGGATGTGTACGCTGACGAAGTCGGCCCGGCGCAGCAGGTCCTCTAGCGATGTAAACTCGAGCCCGAGATCCCGTTCCAGATCCTCACGCCGGATCACGTCATAGTAGAGGATCTTCATGCCGAACCCCTGCGCGCGCCGGGCCACCGCGGCGCCGATCCGGCCGAGTCCTACCAGTCCGAGGGTGGCCTCATGAATATCATGGCCGAGCAAGAGCATCGGCATCCACGATTTCCACTGGCCGGCACGCGTGTACTTGTCGGCCTCGACCAGACGCCGCGCGCTGGCCAGCAGCAGCGTCATCGTGAAATCGGCGACAGTCTCGGTGAGCACGCCGGGCGTGTTCGTGATCACGACCCCCCGCGCGGTCGCCGCGTCAACGTCGATATTGTCGAATCCGACGGCGTAGTTGCTGACCACTCGCGCGCGCGGCGCGGCATCGAGCAGGGCGCCGTCAATCCGGTCGGTGAGCAGCGACAGGAGGCCGTCAGAAGCTGCGGCCTCCTTGATGAGGACATCGCGGGGCGGCGGCACCTCATCGGTGCCCCAAACGGTGATGTCGGCCTGCGCGCGCAGCAACTCGAGGGCTGCCTCGGGCAGACGTCGTGCAACGTAGACGCGAGGACGCGACATCGCGACGGTCTCCTTCGCACTGGGAAACATCGTCTTCGTTCGCGGCCCGCGGCCCGCCTCCTTCCCCGGAACACACCGCCGCGGAATGGCCGCCGATCACGTGAGGAACGCGCGTTGCGGGCGGCGAAACACCACTCGTGTCTCGACTCGGATGGAAGGGACTGCTCGCGGCGGCAGTGGTGGTGGTCGCGCTACTGGTCAGCAGCGTCCTCATGCGAGACCGGGCGCCACGACCAGCGGCCCCACCGTCTTCGAACCGGCCCTCACCGCGCGTATCAACGTCTCCCGCAACACCGGCTCCGGCGGGCCAGCCACCGGCAGTCGAACCGTCGGTCCCCATTGACCTGCCGACCACACCGCCGGGACTGGACCGCGAACTCGCCGGCGATTACCAGCGGGCACTAACGGCGCAGGGCTTTCGGATCACGACGCTGATCATCACCGATCATAGGGCGACCGGCGGCGTCCGGCGCGCCGACATCGTGTACCGCACCGCCGCCGGCGGGACCGTGGGCGCGCTGCGGCCTGAGCTGGTCCGCCTCCTCTCCCCAGGCGCGAACCCAAAGCTGGCGCTGGATCAGATCACGGTGCGCGCGACCAAGCCGACCGGCACGGTCATCGCCACCGTCGCGGTAGCTGTGGCCGACCTCGATCGCTGGCTCAAGGCGCAGATCACCGACGACGAGTTCTACGCCTCATGGACCCTGCGCAACCGCTCCCGCTAGAGCCAGACCGTCCTGTCTGGGGCCGGGGTCCGCCGCTTCTGCGGGATCTCCGCCGGATAGCCGACGTACAGAATGGCTACGATCCGACGATCGTCATCGAGACCCAGCAGGGCACGCAGTTCCTGAT
>JBGPLF010000244.1:0-6004 GCA_041486265.1 bacterium | reverse complement strand
GATATAGAACACCGCATCAGCAGGATCCCCTTGCGAGAAGAGAGTCTGCTTCTCTCGGGTCTCCTGAATGGTTCGTCCGTCTCCGGCTTTTGCGAGGAACGCCTTGAGATCGAACCGCAGGGGCTTTTTGCTTCTCATACAGCGGCCTCCCTCTGGGCGTTGCAATACCGCCTGGACTTATTATATACAACCCTGCAAGAAAGTCGCAATTGAGCAGATACCTGCCTCCGTCACCTGAATGGGGTTCAGGAGGTCCCGGGTTCAAATTCCGGCGGCCCGACCAGGCGAGAACGCAGGCAGGACGCCGAAACTGGCGCCCTGTCTTGCTTTCAGCCATCAGCGCATCTTTCGGTTGGGTTCGGTTCGTTTGGCCTCAGTGCGGGTATTTCCTACACGTTTAGGCAACAACAAGGCAACAGGAAGGCAACAGGCTGATCGTTCCTGGTGCGGCTTCGGACGGTGCTGCTGTAGCGTCCACCCGCACCCAGGATACTTCTGCGCTTCTATCTGTTCGAGCAGTAACTCAGGACTTGAAACACAGCACCAACAGCCATAATTTCCGACAATATGATGAGCCATTGGCTGACCTTCTTCGCGCGCGCGTCTAGGCTGATTTGGTGCACCGCAAGGCGCTTGATCAGGTGCTTTATCGTGTCAAGACGCTCCTTCTCACTCGCGGGTCCGGTGGGCGTGGTGTTCGCTTCCCTAATGACATCCATTGCCAACTGATTTACTCTTTATTGACAACTCCGCTTCAGCCTCACGCCTGATATCTTCCTCGGTCATCATCGAAGGTCGACCCCCAGTGGGAGATGCCGCGCCATGCGAAGTTCTTACTCTCCGTTCAAATCCTGGTTGTAGGTTTTCTATTGCCGCGACAAAACTTCCGATTGAATACTTGTACGCGCTGGAACCGAAATACAGACCAAACGCAAAGCCCCAGCAGGAGAAGAATGCCGGAGAAAGCCCAGGCAGCAGGGGCCGTCAGCCCCTGGAAGACCGGCAGATAAGCGGGGGGCGGCAAACGCGGCAAGCACGAGCGCCATCCCCATGTTCAGGTCAAATTCATTGCTGCTGGCAATGGCCGCGTACTCGGACAGTGCTTCCATGAGGTCATCGAGGACGCGCGAGGGCATCCAGTCCGCATGGCGATGGGTGATCTTGACGATGGCGCCCCAGTCGGGCATGGATCACGTTTTCGCGCAGGCACGCTCTTCCCCTGGGCTGCAGGGGGTCGGCGTCACTCGCTGCCAGGACGCATGGAGGGCGGCTGTGTCCCTGGACCGGAAGGCCAGCGTCTACAACGCGGCCGTGGATTGCGGCGACAGCGACGCGGAGAGTCCGGTCACCGCGTAACTTCCGGGTTCAGCGTCGAGGAAATACGCGCGCGGCGGTCGCTGGTTCTGAACGAACATGGGTTTGCCCGGACGCTCTGGAAGATGGGGAAGCCTGTGGCTGTGATACATGATAAGTGCTCCTACCGTCTGCACTTCATCGTTCCTACCTTGCGGCCTTGGGCCTGCGTTTCTTCGCCCACCGCGCCCGCGCTGCCTTCCGGGCGATCTTCCGGCGCCGCTCGGGCGACAGACCCTTCGCGCGGGCAAAGCCGCCCTCGCTGGCCATGGTCCTGAGGAACTTCCTGACGCTCTTGGGAACCTCCGCCACGCCCTCATTGTACCGGCCTCGCAAGCAGGGCGTCAAACCCCACCCGTTGACTTCCTTGCTAGGCAAGCATAGAATTAAGGAGGAGCCTTTCGGACACGGAGGTCAGGCCAGAGGAGGGCGCGATGGTCCCCAGTGAGGCGTTCGACGACGCAGCGGCGCAAGACATCGAGCATCAACTCATGTATGCGATCCGCAGCGCCATGACGAAAGACAGCACGGCACGCACAATCCTCGCGATTACCGCAGGAGTATTTTCCGCTGTCGTTGCAAAGGGACTGTTTTAATACATCCCGGATCTCACTGATGAGATGGTGGACTTTGTGGTGAAAACCTCGCCCAAAACGTGCACGTGCAGATCATGAGCCTGCGCGAAAGGGAGGCTGGCCAATGAGCATGAGGCAAGGCCACACCGTCAGCGCACCACCCGTCCGCAACCCGCGAAGATCACGAGCCGAGAGGAGACCTTCGATGTGGCCAGTGGAGGCACTACAACGCCAGGTGCCCGACCACCTGCAGGTCGTCGAGTCCGAGGACGTTCTCGTCCTGGGGTGCAGGCGGTGCGAGTGGACCGCGACGTTCTCGGCGCTCGGCGCGTGCCTGCAGGACTTGATCGCAACGGCCGGGACGCACCACTGCCCGGAGTCTCATACCACCGCGGAGGAGGTGACTCATGGGAAGCATTCGGTTCAACACGGCCCGCAAGACTTGGTTCATCGACTACGTGGACGCGACCGGGCGACGGGTCCGGCAGTTCATCGAGTCGGGAGAAGGAGGGAAGCGGCTCGCCAGGAAGGTGCTGGCGCAGCGTGAGGCCGAGGCGCAGTCGGGTGTCCACCATCTCCCGCCCTCGCGCACGCAGCGATTCGAGGAGGCTGCCGCAGCCTGGCTGGAGCGGACACGCCCGCCGCGCGTCCGGCCCTCGACCTTCGAGAGTTACGAGGACGCCGTAGCGCGGCTGCTGCCCTTCTTCGCTGGCAAGCGGCTCGGCGCGATCGGACGAGAGGACATCGAAGCCTACCTGGTCAGCGGGCAACGCGCGCGGCCCCATCATGCCAAGCAGCGCAAGCCTCCGGCGCCGCTGTCGGTCACGACGATGAACTACACGTTGTCCATCCTGCGGATGATCTTTGCCGATGCGGCGGAGCGCGGGGCGCTGGCGTCCGACCGTGCGGCGAAGGCGAAGCCGATCCCGAAGCGGCCGCAGGCGACGGGTCGAGTGCAGTACCTGACGCCGGAGCAGGTGGATCGGTTGCTGGCCGTCGCCGAGGAACCCTACAAGACCCTGTATCGCCTGACGATCAACGCCGGATTGAGACGCGGCGAGGTTTTGGCGCTCCGTTGGGACGATCTCGACCTGGCGAACCGCCGCCTCTCTGTGCGCGCGAGCCGCATCCGTGAACGACGGGGTGATCGGTACGTCGTCCATGACGCTGCGCCGAAGACGAAGGGCTCGGCGACCGTGATCGACGACCTCTCGCCCTCGGTGGTCCAGGCGCTCCTCGCCTTGCCCGCCAGCGATGACCCGACGCAGCCCTATGTCTTCCGGAACCGGGACGGCGGGCCGCTCGATCCGGACAATATTCGTCATGTCTTCGCCCGCCATCTCAAGCGGGCGCAGATTCCGCCGGTGAGTTTTCATGCGTTGCGGCACACCACGGCGACGCACCTGATTGCGATGGGCGTGCACGTCAAACTGATCCAGGCCCGGATGCGTCACGCGAACAGCGGCACGACGATGGACACCTACGGGCACCTGATGGCAGGGGCGTTTCAGGGGATGGGCGCCCAGTTGGACGAGTGGTTTCGCGCACAAGTGGGGCGGGAAGGCAACACCAAGGCAACAACACCCGAGGACGCGCCGATGGACGCGCTGAAACCCGCTCCCTGAGAGCGTTTGCGCCATCGCACGTTCGGCCAGACGCCTGAATGTGGTGCAGCGCGCTCGCTTCGAGAACCATGAGAACCTGGTTTACTCGGCCCTCGACCTACTGCGCCTGAGCGGCTATGATATTAAGAAAGGTGCCGTTGACCGACCGCAGGTGCATTCCGGCGACCCTCATTCACGCCACCGTCCTACCCCCTGTCGTCGGCCGGCCGCTCAGCCTCACGTGCTGTCCTGAAGGACTCCATAACGAGTCCTTCCACCAGAAGCACGCCGCCGACGGGTAACCGCATCTTAAGAGAGTCTGGATCGCGCCGAGAAGATAGGGCCGGGATCTCAAAGTCGGCTTGGAAGGGGAACACGTGTTGACCCCGGTGCGGCTGTTCTCCCCTCGCAAGCGCACGAACGGCTCCACGGACTCCACTGGAGATCGTGAGCCTTTCCGCGGAGAGTTGCTGAGCGTTGAAGGTCTCGATGCGCTCGCCAAGGCGCTGGCCACCCGCCTCACGCTGGCGCGGAATTCTCGGCACGGGACGAGACGCTTCTTCTCCAGGCTCGACGACAATGACCGGAGCCTGCGCCGGGCCTACCGTACACTCGCGGGGGATGTGCTGAGCGCCGAAGCCCTGCCCGCCGCTGAGTGGCTTCTTGACAATTTCCACATCGTTGACAACGAGCTTCTGGAGATCCGGGTCAGCCTGCCACGATCCTACTACCTTGAGCTGCCAAAAGTTGCCTCCCGGGATCTGGCCGAGGACGCCCGCGTGTATGCGATGGCGGTGGAACTTATCCGCCATAGCGATGGTCGACTCGACCTGCAACGACTCATCCGCTTCGTCTCGTCTTTTCAGATGCTGGTGCCTCTCACAATCGGCGAGCTCTGGGCATGGCCGACGATGCTCAAGGTGGCGCTGATCGAGAATCTCCGGAGACTCGCCGAGGAAATCCTCGCAAGCCGCGCCGGGCGCATCGACGCCGGTCGCTATCTCGCTCGTTTTGAGGCCACGCCGGCCGAGGGCCCGCCACCAGCTCTTCCGGACAGGCTTCCCACAGCCTACGTCGTGCGCCTGCTGGAACGTGTGCGTGAATTCGGCCCTCGAGTCTCCCGTCTGCGCGCCCGCCTCGACGAGAGGCTCGCCGCAGACAACCTCACTGCCGAGGACGTGATTCGCGCCGAGCACCAGGAGCAGGCCGCGTGTCAGGTCTCGATGGGGAATGCGATCACCAGCCTCCGGTTCTGCGCCTCCCTGGACTGGAGCCAGTTCTTCGAGCGCGTTAGCGTGGTCGAGCAGGTCCTTCAACGCGATCCGGCCGGTGTCTACGCGAGCATGGATTTCGCCAGCCGAGACTTGTACCGCAAGGCCGTCGAAGAACTCGCCGGGCCGGCGGGCGACGCTCAGATGCGTGTTGCCTTGCAGAGCATCGAACGCGCAAGGCAGGTTGCGGACCAGAACCCCAGAGATCATCGGGCGGCCCATGTCGGCTACCACCTGATCGGAGAAGGCCGCAGGAATCTCGAGGGCGACGTCGCCTACCAGCCCGGCCTCTTTCAGAGGATGCACCGGTTCATCGTCTCGCACGCAACGCCTTTCTACCTGGGGAGCATCGGGGCGTTGACCGCGTTTGGCGTGATCCTGGCCATGGCCCTTGCCCCTGGATGGCGTGAGGACGCGTGGGTCGCCGCTCTGGCGCTCATCCCCGCCAGCGATCTTGCGATTGGCATCATCCAGTGGTTCGTGGCCGCCCTCGTGCCGCCGCACCGCCTTCCCCGGCTCGACCTCAAGGGAGGGGTCCCCGAGGAGGGGCGGACGGTCGTGATCGTCCCGACGCTGCTAACGAGCGTCCGGCAGGTCCACGCTCTCCTCGAGCACCTGGCGGTCCAGGCACTTGGCAACGACGACGCCCGTATCCATTTTGCCATTCTCGGCGATTTTGCCGACGCACCCGCGGCTGAGATGCCGGACGATCGTCAGATTCTGGCCGCCGCTCGTGCCGGCATTGACGAGCTCAACGCGCGATACGGGCAGGGACGGAACGACTGGTTCTACCTGTTCCATCGCGCGCGGCGTTGGAATCCAAACGAGAATTGCTGGATGGGCTGGGAACGCAAGCGAGGGAAGATCGAAGAGTTTAACCGCCTCCTCCTGGGCGCCACGGATACGAGTTATGGCCTTCAGATCGGTGACCTCTCCGTGCTGCCGAAGATCCGCTATTGCATCACCCTGGACACCGACACGCGCCTCCCACGAGATGCCGCCAGGCAGCTCATCGGGATCGCCCTCCACCCGCTGCACCGCGCCCGGGTCGACCCCAAGGTGAGGCGGGTGACCGAAGGGTACGGCATCCTGCAGCCCCGGGTCAGCGTGACGATGTGGAGTACCGCAGGCTCCCTCTTTTCGCGGGTCTACTCGGGCCATACCGGCGTTGACCCCTACACGACGGCCGTCTCGGACACCT
>JBGPLF010000243.1:0-6021 GCA_041486265.1 bacterium | reverse complement strand
GCAACAGCCGGAAGGAGATCCTGCGGATCCTCAAGCGCTACATCGTCCGAGAGTTGTTCACGATCATCGTGCAGAGCTTGCGCGACGATCGGCCACGACATGCCGTCGCTTGACATAGGGGCCTCAACGCGATGGCCGAAGCGTTCTTCGCGACCCTGGAGACCGAGCTGCTGACCCGGCGACCCTTTCCCCACCGCGGCGCCGCCCGCGCAGCCCTGTTCGATTACATCGAGGGGTTCCACAACCCCCACCGGCGACACTCAGCGCTGGACTACCTGTCGCCGGCTGCGTATGAGAGGAGGTGGCAGGAGAGGGTCAGAATTGCCTAGCCGTCATCCCTCCACGGAATCGGGGCAACTCCACCACTTGGGCGCAGGGAGGCTGGACCGTCGTGATTAAGGCAGACTTACCCGAACGTGATGGCCGTTTGCAGCGCACACGCTTGGCGATGGCGCATGAGCATCTCGACGCGCTGCTGGTTGCCGGAAAGGGTCACTGGTGGACCGGGCGCGGCTACCTGCGGTACTTCACGGACTTTCATCTTTGGGGGCACGACGGGCTGCTACTGATCCCCCTGAACGGGGAGCCGGTGATGACACTGAGCAGCTATGCGGTGGCGCGTAAAGTCGCCGCACGCGGATGGGTGCCAGACGTGCGTGGAGACGTCTACGTCGTGCCGGTGATGATCGACGCGATCAAGACCAAGGGGCTTACGCGAAGCCGGATCGGCATCGCCGGCCTGCGCTGGATTCTGCCGGCGGGAGTCTATGCGGAGTTGGAGACCGCGCTGCCCGAGACAACCTTCGTAGACGCTGATGACCTGATGGACCGAGTCCGGATGATCAAGAGCCCCCTGGAAATCCAGCAGATGCGTGAGTTATGGACGATGGCTAAGGCGGCAATGGAGCACTTTGCAGAAATCGTGGCGCCCGGTCAGCGTCAGCGAGATCTGGCTGCGGAAGCGACCAAAATGGTCTGGGCATCGGGGGCGCGGGATATCCTCGTCTTCATAGGCGAGGCCCCCGGCGAGAACGACCCGCCGCAGGACGTTCCCCTCGAGTGCGATAATATCGTCCGGTTTCATCTGGAGATATGCGGCGAAAGCGGGCATTGGGCCGAGATCACCATTAACTGCGCGTATCGGGAACCGACGGTCCTCGAGGCGAGACTGATGGAAAGCGAGCTCCTGGCATTTGAAGAAATCCGCCAGGTCGCGAGGCCCGGCGCCACCCTAAGCCACCTGGCCTCAACATTCGATCGTGTGATGATCGAACGCGGCTGGGAGCTGGGCGCACCCACGACGCACTTTCACTTCCACGCCCAGGGGCTGGACACGATCGAGCGACCCTGGTATGCGGCCGCCGAGCCGTGGGGGCAGACGCAGGACTGGCCCCTGCAGACGGGCATGGTCTTCTCGTACCACCCCCGACGCGATGTCCGGCCCCAGGTGAGGTGGAGCACGGGGATCAACGAGGATATCCTCATCACAGAGCACGGGGCGGAACGCTTGAGCGGGGAGTGGGACCACCGCTGGCGCGTCATGCGGTGATCCTGGCAGTGGCGGTGCTGGTGCCCGGGGTTAGGCACCTTGAGGGGATGAAGGATTTCTTGCCAGTCCGTTGAATTCGCGGAGGAATAATTGCTTGACCTGGGGCTGGCGTGGTTTTCAGGCCATCTCTTGGAACCTGGAGTTCAAGGGGGGGTTCGTCGCATGAGGGCGAGGCGTGCCGTGCGCGTGCTTACACTGCTGTTGGTCATCGCGCTTCTGGCGCCGCTGTCGTTTACCCGGGTGCAGGCCGGGGCGGCTCCAGGCAACCGGATCACCGTGGCGTTCCCGGAGTTGGTGACGTCGTTCGACCCGCCGACGGACTGGGCGATCGTCGCCACTTGGATTCACTCGAACATCGGCGACTGCCTGGTGTGGCGTGACCGCGAAACGGGCAAGTTCGTCCCGTGGCTGGCGGAGCGCTGGCAGCGGGTTGATGACTCGACCTGGCGGTTTTTCCTGCGCAAGGGCGTGAAGTTTCACAACGGCGAACTATTTAACGCGGCCGCGGCGAAGTTCACCATCGACCGGATCCTCGCCGACCGCAAGATGATCGTCTACCCGCAGTGGACCTTCATCAAAGAGGTCAAGGCGCTCGACGACTACACGATCGAGATCACGACCGCGACCCCCGAGCCGGCCATGCTGAGCAAGATGGCCGGGACCGGTTGCCAGGTCATACCGCCCAAGTACATGCAGCAGGTCGGACCGCAGGAGTTCGCGCAGAAGCCCGTGGGGACCGGTGCCTACAAGTTCGTCGAGTTCCGCCGGGACGACCGCGTGGTGCTGCAGGCGAACCCCGACTACTTCCGGGGGAAGCCGGGGATTGACGAACTGATCATCCGGGCCGTCCCGGAGTCCAGCACGCGGGTCGCCGAGTTGCTGCGCGGCGGTGTCGACCTAGTCGTCTCCGTCCCAACCCAGGACTGGCAGCGCGTGGAGAGCACCCCCAACCTGACCCTC
Source organism: bacterium (assembly GCA_041486265.1). GTDB lineage: Bacteria > Sysuimicrobiota > Sysuimicrobiia > Sysuimicrobiales > Humicultoraceae > JBGPLF01. The sequence goes on along the minus strand of JBGPLF010000243.1, from coordinate 3,512 downwards.
AACCGGTTTATGACGACGCAGACGATGCTCCTCGCGTTTCGCACGGGCCAGGGATGGGTGACCTCCGATCCCCGCATCCGTGAGGCAATCGAGCTGGCCATCGACCGCAAGGCGTTGATCAAGCTCGCCGGCGGCGGCATCCCCACGCGCACCCGCGTCACGCCGCCGACCCTCGCCTCGCACCCGAACCTGTTCAACAAGGACGTCTACAATCCGTCACGGGCGCGGGCGCTGCTCGCAGAGGCCGGGTACAATGGCCAGCCGCTGACGTTCCACTCGACCACCGTGTGGCCAATGCAGAAGGAGATCACCGAGGCCATCACGGCAATGCTGGAGCAGGTTGGCTTTAAGATCGACCTGAAGATCCTCGACATCTCGACGTTCCGGGAGCAGGTGTACTTCCCGTACAAGAACCGCGAGATCTACATGGACGCGCTTGGCAACTCGTTCTTCGATCCCTGGATCGCCGTCCTGGGGTTCACGTGCGCTCGCAATCAGCGGACCGACTACTGCCGGCCGGACCTGGACGTGCTCATCCAGCAGGCGGCGAGCGAGATGGTCGTTGAGAAGCGCAAGCAGCTCTACTACAAGATTCAAGAGATCATCGCGCAGGACCGACCGATGGTGTTCCTCTACCAGATGTCCGATACTATCGGCATCAGCAAGAAGCTGAACTGGAAGCCGGCGCCAGATGGATTCGTCTGGCTTGGCAACGCGAGCGTTAAGTAGCTGATCCACTGGGTCTGGAGTAGCCAGATCGCAACAGAGAAAACGAGGTGAGAGGTATGCGAACGCACGCCATGTTCCGCGCCGTAGCGTTCACCCTGCTCCTGCTTCTGTTGACGTATCCGGCGACCGTCGGACGCGCCGGCCCTGCCCCCCGCAAACGGGTCGTCATCGGGCAGAGTGAGCTCCTCACATCCTTCGACTACCCGACAGACTGGAACATCCAGGCCACCTGGATCCAGTCGAACATCGGGGACTGTTTGGTCTGGAAGGATCGCAAAACCGGCAGGTTCGTCCCCTGGTTGGCCGAGCGGTTCGAGCGCGTCAACGACAAAGCCTGGCGGTTCTATCTTCGCCACGGCGTGCAGTTCACGAATGGCGAGCCGTTCAATGCGGCCTCCGCAAAGTTCACCCTCGACCGCAACTCCAGCGACGAGAAGCTGCTTATCTACCAGCAATACCAGTTCATCGAGCGCGTCAACATCATCGACGACTACACGATCGAAGTGCAGACGAAGGACACCGAGCCGGCCATGCTCAGTAAGATGGGGCAGACGGCCTGCGCGGTGATCCCTCCCCGATACTTCCAGCAGGTCGGCCCGCAGGGGTTCGCCCGCAAGCCCATTGGGACCGGTCCGTTCAAGCTCGTGGAGGAGATCAAGGACGACCGGATCGTGTTGGAAGCTAACGACAACTACTGGCAAGGCCGTCCCGACATCGACGAACTGGTCTTCAGGGCGATTCCCGAGGTGTCGACGCGGGTGAATGAGCTCCTGACCGGGGGCGTCGACCTGACGATTGATATTCCGGGCCCGGACTGGGATCGGGTGAATCGGAACGCGAGCACGAAAGTCGTGATCGCCGAGAACCCGACGACGCAGTTACTGGTCGTACGGATTACCGACAAGAACGGGACTCGGTACGTGGCCAGCAACAGGCTGGTCCGCGCAGCCATCGAGCATGCCATCAACAAGAAGGCTCTAGTGAAACTGATCAGCGGCATGGGGATACCCACGCGCACCCGCATCACGCCTCCGACCTTTGCCTGGCACGAGGGGCTCTACGGGCCGGAGAAAGGCGACATCTACGATCCCGATCGGGCCAAACGGGAGTTGCGAGAGTCGGGCTACAAGGGGGAGCCGCTGGAGTTCGTGACGAGCACCGGGCGGTGGTTCATGAGCGCCGAAGTGGCCCAGGCGATTACCTCGATGCTCCAAGCCGTGGGCTTCAAGGTTGACCTCAAGATCCTGGACGTCAGCACGTTCAACGAGCAGTACTACTTCCCGGCGTATCGCGGGATCCCGGTCAACAAGGGCCTGATGATGGAGGCGCTCCGCAACTCCTTCTTCGACCCGTGGATCGCCGTGCTGGAGGCGCACTGCATCAAGGGCCCCCAGCGGACCGGGTATTGCAAGCCCGAGGTAGACCAGCTTATCGACCGGGCGGCGGTCAACATGAACGTGGCCGATCGTGAGCGCCAGTACAAGCGCATCCAGGAGTACCTGGCGGAGGACCGTCCGCTGATCTTCCTGTACCACATGAAGAGCGCCTACGGGATCAACAGGCGGCTCGCATGGGATCCGCCGCCGGACACGTTCCTGTGGATGGGTAATGCGAAGGTGAGTCTGTAGCCAGGCGTCACTGACGCCTCCTACTATCACGTTCGCGATCGAGGCGGGACCGCGAGCGATGCTCGGGGTCCTGCAAACCAATCTCTTGCTCGCTTCGTCTGGATCGGGGAGCGCGGTGCGGTACCGGTTTGGGTTCGATATTGGCGGGACCTTCACCGACTTCGTGTTGGTGGACACGGAGTCGGGCCGGGTCGTGAGTTACAAAACGCTGACGACCCCGTCGGCCCCATCCCGGGCCGTCATGCAGGGGTGGCGGATTCTGCTTGATCAGGTTGGCGCGCGCGCGACGGATGTGGAAACGGCGATTCACGGGACGACACTCATCGCCAACGCCTTGATCGAGCGTCGGGGCGTGACCACTGCCCTGCTCACGACGGCGGGATTCCGCGACATCCTGGAGATCCGCCGAGAAATGCGCTACGATATCTACGATCTCCTCATGGAGCTGCCCGTGCCTCTCGTGCCTCGGCCGCTGCGCCTTGAAGTGACCGAGCGGGTGAACGCGCGAGGCGAACCGGTGGTGCCGCTGGATCTCGAAAGCCTGGCCGCGCTCCGGCCCACGCTCGAGCGCGCCGGGGTCCGATCGGTGGCCGTCTGCTTTCTCCATTCGTACAAGAACCCCGACCATGAGCGGGGGACCGCAGCCGCGCTTCGCGAGTGGTTCCCGGACGTGCGCATCTCGCTGTCGTCGGAAGTCGCGCCCGAGATTCGCGAGTATGAACGAATGTCGACGACCGTCTGTAATGCGTATGTGCAGCCGATTAGCGAGGAGTACTTGGACGACCTGGGCGGGGAGTTGAGACAGGCGGGGTACTCACGAGATCTGTACTTGATGCTCTCGAGCGGCGGAATCACGACATCAGCCACCGCCGCGCGCTTCCCGATTCGGCTGGTCGAGTCGGGTCCCGCGGCCGGAGTGCTGGCCGCCATGTTCCACGGCGAGCGGATCGGGATCCAGGACCTCATCTCGTTCGACATGGGCGGCACGACGGCGAAGGTCTGCGTGATCAAGGACGGCCAGCCGGCAATGACGAGGCAATTCGAGATCGCGCGAGCGCACCGGTTCAAGCGGGGCAGCGGGTTTCCCGTCCAGGTGCCGTCGATCGAGTTGGTCGAGATCGGCGCCGGCGGTGGAAGCGTCGCGTGGATCGACGG
>JBGPLF010000242.1:0-6048 GCA_041486265.1 bacterium | reverse complement strand
CTGCGCCGCCCCGAGAGGTTGTATCTCTTGAGGTCGTCCTGCACGGCCGCCAGGCCGAGAAGCTGGACATCGTGGGGCGGGTGTGCGCGCGGATGGTGGGAGCCAGCGACCGATTGACCGTCCGCTGGACGACCGACCTCGGCGCCGGACTGGATGGAGCCGACGTGGTGCTGATCCAGGTGCGCGTCGGCGGGTACCGGGCCCGCGCGTTCGATGAGACGTTCCCGCACGAGTTCGGCCTTCCGGGCGAAGAGACGATGGGCCCCGGTGGATTCGCCAACTCGCTGCGCACCGTGCCCGTGGCGGTGGACCTGGGCCGGGCCATCCAACAGTATGCGCCGCGCGCGTGGGTCCTCAACCTGACCAATCCAAGCAGCGTGATTCAACTGGCGCTGCAGCGGACGGCGGCGCTCCGCGTGATCGGCGTGTGCGACTCTCCCGTCTCGATGCACGAGGGCATCGCAGGCATCCTCGGCTCGGATCCAAGTCGCGTGCAGGTCGAGTATGTTGGGATGCATCACTTTGGTTGGATCACCCGCGTTTGGTACGAGGGACGTGAGGTGATGCGCGAGGTGTTGGACAGGGTCGAGGAACTGAAGTGGATCACCGTGCCCGCGGATCTGGTCCGCGCCATCGGCGCCGTTCCCCATCCCTACATCAACTACGTGCTGGCCCCGCAGGCGATGTTCCAGCGGCAGCAAGGCAAACGACCGCGGGCGGAGCAACTGGCGGATCTCGAAGACGAGTTGCTCGTCGAGTACAAGACCTGGCTTGCTACTAACGACCCCCAGTCCCCTGCCGGCCTCACTCGCCGACGTGCCGTGTGGTACGCAAAGATTATCGCGCCGGTCATCCAGCATCTGCTGACCGATGCGCGTGCGGCGCACATCCTCAACGTGCTGAATCGCGGAACGATCCCGTGGCTCCCTGAGGGCGCCATCGTTGAAGTGTCCACGATCCTGGGATCGGCTGGCCCAAGGGCATCGAGCCCCGGCGCCGTGCCCCCCGACGTGATCGCCCTGACGCAGCACAACTGCGCCTACGAGTCGATGCTCGTCGACGCCATCCTCGAAGAGTCGCGCGAGAAGGCGTGGCGGGCGATGGCGCTCAACCTCCTGGTCCGCGACGCGGCGCAGGCGAAGGTTCTCCTGGACCGGATCTGGCCGGCGGGCGGGGCCCCAACAGGGGAGTCACCGTGAAGCTGGTCGGCGCCTTTGACATCGGCGGCAGCAAGATCCTCGCCGGCCTGCTGAGCCCGGGCGGGGACGTGCTGGCCACGCGGTGGGCGCTCATCGAGGATCGGCGTCCACGCCACCTGGCGCGGCAGGCGGCAGGCCTGCTGTGGGAACTCCTGAGTGCGCGAAGTCCGTCGCAGCGACGTTCGGCGCTGAGAGGCGTCGGCTGCAGCATCCCAGGCCCGCTGAATCGAAAGACTGGCCGCGTCCTGCTCTCTCCGAATCTCGAGTGGCAGAACGTTCCGTTCGGCAGCTTGCTGAGCGAGATCCTGCACCTACCGGTGGCCATCGATGACGACGCGCGATGCGCTGCCATTGGCGAGTGGTGGCGCGGAACCGGCCGGCCGACCCGCAGCCTGCTGTACGTCGTCGTGGGCACCGGCGTCGGCGGGGGTCTGGTCATGGACGGGCGGCCGGTGTACGGCGCGGGCGACGCAGCAGGCGAGATCGGTCATACCATCGTTGCGCCGGGCGGGCCCCGGTGCTCGTGCGGGCAGCACGGCTGTCTTGAAGCGGTGGCCTCGGGCCCCGCGATCGAGCGCGCAGCTCGAGCGGCCGCGGTGCGCGCAGCGGCTCGCGCCGGGCGGGCTCAGCCGAGTGGCCGTCCCAGGACAAATCGGCCTTCGATCTCGGCGGAACATGTGGTAAAGGCGGCCCGGCGCGGTGATCCCACGGCCCGGCGCATCCTCGATTGGGCAGGGACCTACCTCGGACGGGCCGTGGCCAATGCCGTCACGCTCCTGAACCCCGACCGGGTGATCCTCGGAGGGAGTGTGGCCCGAGGAGCCGCGTGGCTCTGGCTTCCCAGACTGCGGCAGTCCGTCCGTGAGTTGTCGCTGGCGACGGCGGCGAGCAGAGTGCGGATTGGACTCGGCGCGCTGGGCGAGACGGCAGGGCTTGTCGGGGCCTGCTGGACTCTCATGCGAATGGAGGACAACGGTGCGAGCAGGATGGGCTAGGACGCCGGTGACGCCGCCGATCGGAACGGCGCTCGCCGGGTATTACGTCGCGGAGGGCCGCCGCACGGGATCACGCGCCATCCACGACGATCTCTATGCCAAAGCATTGGTTTTCGAGCAGGAAGGGACGCGCGGCGCCATCATCACCAGCGATCTCATCGCCATCCCTGCGGCGCTGACTGCCGCGGTGCGGGCGATGGTCACAGAGCAGATCAGGATCCCAGGGGACTGTGTGATGGTGACGGCCTCGCACAATCACTCGGGGCCGACGCTCGGTCCTCTGGCCCGCCCTGACCTGCTGGCGGGGCACGTCGACACGGGGTACGTTGAGGTGCTCGGCCGGCAACTGGCCGGCATCATCGCCGCCGCCGCGGAGGACCTGAGGCCGGTGAAGCTCGGGGTCGGCACCGGCACGAGCGCCATCAGCGTTAACCGGCGGCAGCGTCGCTCGGATGGATCCTGGTACGGGCTGCCGTTCCTCGGCCAGAACTTCGCGGCTGCGATCGACCGGGCCGTGACCGTCCTACGCTTCGACCGCGACGACGGGCAGCGGGCGCTGCTGATCAACTACCCGTGCCACGCGGTCGTGCTGGGGCCGAATGTCGAGATCTCCGCGGACTATCCCGGAGCGACGCAGCGCTTTGTCGAGGAGTCCTTCGGCCCCGGGACCCTGGCGATGTTCACCAATGGCGCAGAGGGGAACATCAATCCGATCGTGCACCCCGGTCCCTTCAGCGAGTCCGATCGTCTCGGGCGCATCGTGGGCGCTGAAGTGGTTAAGGTGGCCGAACAGTTGAAGTCCGAGCCGGTCGGCCGCGTGGCGGTCGCCCGCCGCACCGTGAGCCTGCCGATGGCGACCACGCCGCCAATGGAGGATGAGGCGGACGCGCTGGCGGCACGGGAAGCGAAGTGCCGGGTGCTGCGCCAGTCTGCGGATCCTGAGGCCGTGCTCGACGAGGAAATGTCCTGGACCACGGCCATGCTGCGGCATCTGCGCCGGCGGCGGTTCGGCGCCCACGTCAACGCGGAAGTGCAGTACATCATGATCGGCGATACGGCGCTGGTGTCTATCCCGGGCGAGTTGTTCACCGAACTGGGCCAGGAGATCCAGGCAGGCTCGCCATTTGCCTGCACGGTCCTGGTCGGGCTGGCCAACGACATCATCGGATACATCCCGCCGCGCGGGTGCTTTGCCGAAGGCGGTTTCGAGATCGAGGCGAGCGCGTTCGAACCCGGAGCCGGCGAGATGCTTCGGGATGCCATCGTCACAGATCTTGCTCAATTGAAGGGGAGGGGGTGAGACCAGCACACATGACGGGGGCAAGGTTCCGAAGCTCACAATGAGGAGGAGGCAGACCGCAGATGAGATTCAGATCACGCATGACGATGACGTGGAGCGCGGCCATCCTGGTCGTGGCTCTTGCCCTGGTGGGTGGATTGCTGCCAGTGAAGGGAACGCTCGCGCAGGGGACGCAGCGGGTGGTGGTGGGCCTCGAAGGTGAGCCGCCGCACCTCGACATGACCGCTGCGACCCTCGACCTGATCACCTATGCCGGGCGCCCCGTGTACGAGTCGCTGCTCACGTGGGACGCTGATATGAAACCACAGCCGCTCCTGGCCACGAAGTGGGAGTGGGTCAACCCGACCACGCTCAAGTTCACGCTCAGGCAGGGCGTGATGTTCCACAATGGACGCGAACTTGTGGCCGACGATGTGAAGGCAACCATCGAGCGGGTCAAGGATGAGAAGACAGGATCGTCCATGCGGACCTCCGTGGAGCCCATCAAGGAGGTTCAGGTCACCGACAAGTACAACGGGACCATCATCACGACCCGCCCTGCGCCTTCCTTGACGTCCTACGTGCTGATGAAGCTGCCCATCGCGCCCAAGGAAGCCTTTGCGGACCTGAAGACGAAGCCGGTCGGCACCGGTCCGTTCATGTTCAAGGAGTGGGTGAAGGGCGAGCGCATCGTGTTGGTCAAGAACCCGAACTACTGGCAGAAGGGACAGCCAAATCTCGACGAGCTGGTGTTCCGCTTCTTCCCCGAGTACCAGACCGAGATCGCCGCGTTCAAGGCCGGCGAGGTCCACATGATCACCTGGCTGAGCGCGACGGACGTTCCCGCCTTCAAGAATGATGCCACCGCCGTCGTGGACGGGAAGCCGCTGTTCGGCTTTGAGTACGTCGGCTTCAACACGAAGCGGGCTCCCTACGACAACGTCAAGGTCCGGCAGGCGATCAAGTACGCGCTCGACAAGGCCGTGATCCTGAAGGCGGCCCAGTTTGGGGTCGGCGACATCGCCGCCATCAACGAGATCAAGTCCAGCCCGTACTACAGTACCGAGTTCGACTACGGGCAGGATCTGACCAAGGCCAAGAAGCTGCTGGCCGAATCGGGCCATGCCAAGGGGTTCTCGGCTACCGTGTTCACCGCGAACAACACCGAGGAAGGCGCCATCGCCGACACCGTGGCTTTCCAGATCGGCAAGATTGGGATCAAGGCCAAGGTTGAGAAGGTGACCGACGCGGTCTTCTTCGAGCGGGCCTACACGCGCCACGACTACGACATTCTCATCAACGGCTACTCGGGCGTGCCGGACCCCGACTTCTTCAACTACCGCTACTTCCACTCCAAGGGGACGGCGAACATCTTCCAGTACTCGAACCCCGCCCTGGACAAGCTCCTCGACCAGGGGCGCACGACCGTCGAGGTGGACAAGCGCAAGCCCATCTACCGCGACGTGTACAAGCACCTGGTGGATCAGACGCCGGCGATCTTCGTGTTCAATGAATACCGCTTCATGCTGTGGAAGAAGAACGTGACCGGGTTCTCGTGGAACTCGGCCAAGCGCTACGAGTTCGGGCAGGTGAAGGTGCAGTAGTTGGTTACACGAGGATGGCAGTTGCGGGAGCCGGGGCGGAACCCTCGGCTCCCGCAATCAACGGGAGGTGGGTCGTCTGGTTCGGTTTGTGGCAGCGCGCACGCTGAAGATCATCCCCACCCTCCTGGTCATCTCGTTCATCATCTTCTCCGTCACGCGCCTCATCCCGGGTGACCCCGTCGCGATCCTGTTCGGGCAGGAGCCCGACCCTCAGACGGAGCTCGCCATGCGCCACCGCCTCGGGTTGGACCGCCCGGTGCTGATGCAGTACGCGGTCTGGATCGGACAGATCTTCCGAGGGGATTGGGGCAAGTCCATCCGCCTCGAGACGCCTGTCCTGCCGATGGTGATCGAGCGCTATCCGCGGACGCTTTCGCTGGCGGCGGCGAGCCTGGTCATCGCCACGATCTTGACGCTCGTGGCCGGGTCGCTGTCGGCCCGGCGGCCCAACACCTGGATGGACACGGGCATTACCATCGGGTCGCTGCTCGGCATCTCGACCCCGAGCATGTGGTTTGGGGTCCTCCTGATGATTCTCTTCTCGGTGAAGCTGGGCGTGCTGCCGACGTCCGGGTGGGTCTCGCCGACGGAGAATTTCGTGGAGTACCTGCGCCACCTGGTTATGCCCGGGTTGACGCTCGGGCTGGCCGTCGGCGCCGTGATGACGCGGATGCTTCGCAGTAGCCTGCTGGAGGTGCTGAGCCAGGATTACGTCGCGCTGGCCCGCGCGAAGGGCGCGTCCGAGGCGCGCGTCGTCTACCTGCACGCGCTCAAGAATGCGCTGATCCCGGTGGTGACGCTGGCGGCCATTCAAATCGGGTACACGCTCGGCGGCACCGTGATCATCGAGCAGGTGTTCACGTTTCCTGGCATCGGCCACCTGGCGCTCGATTCGCTCTTCTCGAAGGATTATCCGGTGATCCAGGCGGTGCTGCTGAGCTACGCGTTCACCTTCATCCTCTGCAACTTTG
>JBGPLF010000241.1:0-6151 GCA_041486265.1 bacterium | reverse complement strand
TGAGGTGCCGTTTCGGGTCTTGCTGTACTCGGTCGGCATCTTCATCGTCATCCCGCTGGTGATGGGCGCCGGGCTCCGAAGTTGGTTCGTCCGGCGGCGGGGCGTGGCGTGGTTCACCGAGACGCTGCTGCCCCGCTTTGCACCGGTCAGCATGACGGCGCTGCTCGCCACACTCGTCCTGATCTTCGCCTTCCAGGCCGACAACATCACGAGCAAGAGCCTGCACGTGGTCCTGATCGCGATCCCAATTCTGATCCAGGTGTACTTCAACTCCTCGCTGACGTACGGCCTGATGAGACTGTTCCGGGTTCAGCATGCGATCGCCGCGCCCGGCGCGTTGATCGGGGCGAGCAACTTCTTCGAGCTGGCCGTCGCAACGGCCATCGCCCTCTTCGGCCCAGGCTCGGGCGCCGCCCTGGCTACCGTGGTCGGCGTACTGATCGAGGTACCGGTGATGCTCTCGGTGTGCTCCGTGTGCAACCGGACCCGGCACTGGTTCCCGACGGGGACAGCCGACGAAGCAGTGGTCGCCACTTGAGGGAAGGCTCCGGGCTCACGACGAACAAGAGCGCCAGCGTGCGAAGATCGCAGATCCTCTTCCTGTGCACCCACAACTCCGCCCGCTCGCAGATGGCGGAGGGTTTGCTCCGCGCCGCGGCCGGCGACCGCTTCGAGGTCCACAGCGCAGGGACCGTGGCGACGTCCGTGCGGCCGGAGGCCGTCCGCGTGATGGCTGAACTCGGCATCGACATCACCGCGCACAGGAGCAAGGCCATCGACCGTTTCCTGAATCAACCGTTCGATTGGGTGATTACGACCTGCGATGAGGCTGCCGAAGCCTGCCCTGTGTTTCCCGGTCCTGGACATCGGTTGCATTGGGCGCTGCCTGATCCCAGCGCGGCCCAGGGCGATGAGGAGCAGCGCCTCACGGCGTTTCGGGAGGTGCGGGATCGGTTGCACCGGCTCATCACCGATTTCATCGCCCAATACGGCAGTGGAGCATTCACGCCGTGAACCATCGTTCCACCGGCCACCTCACTTATAAGGACCGCAGCGTCCTGCTGAAGTACCACAGACTGCTGGACGGTGTGCATCCCCATCCTCCAAACTCGCTGGCGGCCCTTCATCAGATCCTGGCCGACGGCCCGGAGGCCATCGAGTTCGACATCAGTCTCACGAAGGACGGCGCATTTGTCCTGCTCCACGACTCGTCCCTCGAGCGAGAGACGACCGGGCGAGGACTGCTCCGGGAGATCACTGAGGGTCAGTTCAAAGCGCTGCGGCTGCGGGACTCGGACGAGCCAGCGGCCACCCTCGACGACGCGGTCGCGGCGCTGCGGGGGGTGGACCGCCCGCTCAAGGTGCAGGCGGACCTGACGGAGCAGGAGCCGTTGCCTGGCGAGATCGCGGCGCGGTTGGTTCAGATGCTCGCCCGGCTACGGGAGAACTCCGGCCTTCGCGTGGTGGTAGGGTCCACGGCCGATTGGAATTTGAGGATTCTGCGCCGGCTGGATCCGACGCTCGCCCTGGGGTTCGACTTCGCCTCTTACCTCGACGCCCCGGTCGATTCGCTGGCGCGCCTGCCAATACGGATCAACGCTTACGGGTATCTCGACGATCACCCGCTGGGGTACCGGCGGCTGATGTCCTCCGGGGCGTACCTGGAGGATCGGGTGGATGTGCTGCTTGGACTGCTGCCCGGCGCGTGCGAGTTCTACTTGCGGAAAGAGTTCGTGCTCCAGGCGCTCGCTGATGGATTCAATCCGGTCCGGTTCGTCCACCAGCGGAAGCCCGGCGTCCTCGTCGACATCTGGACGCTGAATGCGTCCGACCCCGACTTCGCCCGCGCGTTTCAGGCCGTCCTCGAAGCCGGGGCCGATCAAGTCACCACCGACACCCCGGCCCGTCTCGCCGAGTTCGCCGCGCGAGATGGGTGACAAGCCCGTCAGAATCCGGTCTTGATCAGTCGCTGATATGCCAGCCCCGTCGGCGTGAACTGCGGCGGGGTCATCATCATGTTCCTCGCCGCGGCCTGATTGGCCATCCGGGACAACTCTCCGAACGGCAGCCGCCTGGTCGCGTCACTGTACTCGAGATTGCCGAAGAAGTACCGCGACCAAAAGAACGACGTGAACTCGATCTTCTGGTAATGCGAGAGCTTCACAATAGTGTCGACGAATGCGGTGTCCAGCGGCGCCCAGAAACTGAAGACGTCTCTGCCGAAGATCGCCGGCGCCGCAGCGATGGCCTGCCCGCGCAGTTCCTGGTCCCGCACCTTGTTCAGCCAGGATTCGCCGATGACGAGTTTCTTGTTGGCGCGCCGGGCAATATCCCCAATGCTGAGCACGCGGTCCACGAGGTAGTCGCGCGAGATGGGATAGATGTGCATGTCGAGGTAATCGACCGCGGTGTTTTGCGCCAGGCTCTGCATGTATGCGAGGGGGTCCCACGTACCGGTCCCGGCGCCCACCTGCACACCTGCCCGGTCCAGGCCATTCAGGGCGTACCGCACGACCTCCGTGAAGTTCTGCACGGTCATGGGCAGCCCGGTGTTGTGCTGATCGGTGGCCGGTTCGTTCACGAGGGTCAGGTAATCGGGGTGGATCTCGCGGATGATGGTCTCGGCCATCTGCCGCTTCTCCTGCTTGTAGCGTTCGAGAGTGAGGCCGGCATAGTAGGGGCCGATGTTGAGCGTGCTGAACTCCGGCTCCCGGAAGACATCCGTCATCTGGGCGAGCCACTTGAGGTTGCGCTTCTTGAGCTCCTCGGAGAGACGTTTGTAGAACTCGAGGTACTCCCCCGACCGTGGAAACGTGGTCACCAGGATAGGATACTTTGTGGCCACCCTGACCCCGCGCACGCCGAGCGCCTGCAGCGCGTCAAGGTTGACGAGGATTGCCTGCCAGGTCTCCGGCCGTAGCAGCGGCTCGCCGATGTTGCCGTTGGCAGCCAGGAGCTCGGCACTAAAGATGACATCGGATTTCTGGCCGTTCCAGCGGGATGTGACGGAAGCATCGGCAGCCTTCAATCTTGCGGCCAGGGTCGAGTACAGATCAGCGTACTCGGCCGGGACCGGCGAGGCTGGACCCGCCAGCTCGGCGCGCGGGCTGAACACACTGAGCGCGCCCACGAGCAGGGCAGCAGTGACAAGCATCGTGATCAGAAGACGCGTACGCATCCGTCATTCCTCCGCCCCAGATATTCCCGCTAAGTCAACGGGGAAGACCACGCGGAGGTTGAGTGCGAATGCGGTCTCGGTTCAGAGATCGGATGGCGCCGCGCGCCGAATCCAGGGGATCCGGTCGAATGCCGGATCGGCGGATGCAAGAATCAAGACGCCTGCCTTATGCATGTACAGGGGGATCAGGGAATCGTTCACCAGCAACCCATACGTCTGCCGGTACTCCTGGCTTCGGGTGAGGGGATTCTGCGGAAGAAGAGACGTCTCGACGCCCATCTGCGAGATCTTGAGCGTCGAGAAGTAGTACTTGGAGAGTTGTCTGACCAGTTCGGGTTTTACGGCAAGTCGGCGCGCAGGGTTTGCTCCAGAGGTCAGGCCTTGCTCAATGGCTTCAAGAACCATCAGACGGTGTGCGACTTCCAGGAGGACGGACTCACCGGTCATCCCCCGAAGATCCCCCGCCTCGACCCGCTCGAGAAGCGCGGAGCACTGGTCGGATAGTCCCGCGAAGTGGTAGATGAAGATGTTGGCGTCGATGAAGACGGCGCTGGCGGGCGAAATGTCAGCCAGCGTCATAGGGGTCCTCTTCAAGGACAGCACGGATCGCCCTGGCAGAAACCCTGTAGGTTGCCCGCGTTTCCGCCACTGCCGACACGCGGGAGGCCTGACCGCCCAGGTATCGCTCCAGCGCCTCCGTGAGTATCTCGTTGAGGCCGCGTCCTTGTTGCCGGGCGGTTTCCCTCACCCGACTGTAGAGATCTTCATCCAGGATTGTCCCGACCTTCCGCTTCACCGCCCGACCCTCCCACTGACACGTTAGGGCCCAAAATTCTAGATGTCAAGATAGTATTCTAGATTCAGGAAATACGTCCGCATGCCAAGCTAAGCGTCTTCGGTGAGCAGGCCGCGCCGCAGAGCGTACTGGACCAGCATCGGGCGGACGAGCGACGAGCGACCGGCAGCAGGAACAGCCAGCGGGAGCAAGCGGCGGGCGTCCGCTATTCGGGTCGAGTACGAAGACTAGCGCGGCTGGTCGAGGACGACGAGATAGCCGACCTGCGTGTCGTGATCGGGCGAGCACTGCCCGGTCGCGGGATCGTACGGGACGTAGCACTTGAAGCGAAAGATCCCGGCCTTGTCGGCGACGAAACTAACCGTTTCCTGACCCGTCGGGCCTCCGGGAAGGGGCCTGGTGCGCACACCGTAGCCCTCGAACTCAAGGCCGTGGGTCGCGAACGTCAGATTCATGAACCTGACGCGCAGCGTGTCGCCCTTCCGAACGACGATCATGGATGGGTTGTAGAAGTGGTGAAGCGCCGGTTGCCCGGCGGCGCCGAGACCCGTGATGACCAGCGAGACCTCGACGGTGGTCGGCGCGGTCGGCCCCGAGGGCGCCTGCGGCTGCGACATTGAGGGGAGGGAGAGCACGCTGAGCAGCAACGCCGCCGCCCCGATGATGATTGCGGCCAGGGCCGAATAGGTCGTCGCGGTCATCCGCATTGCGGCCCCCTCACTTCGTGACGATCAGGTAGCCGCGCATCTGATCGTGATCCGGCGTGCAGTGCTTCTGCGTAGGATCGTACGGCAGCGAGCAGTGGTACTCGAACACGCCCGCCTTGTCGGCCACGAACGTCAGGTGATCGCTGTCCCCGGGGTTCAGGATCTTGGTCTTCTGGTTGTAACCTGTGATCTCGAGTTGATGGGCGAACTCGTCGGGATTCGCCACCACGAGATCGACGGTGTCGCCTTCGCGGACGACCATCATGGTGGGATACCAGCGATGCGCGAACACTCCCTGCCCGGAGAATGTCGCGACGACCATCGAGAGCGACACCTTCGCCGGCGCCACAGGCTGCACGGCCCCGCCCGTCCCCCGGTTGGATCGCCCGCTGTACAGCACCAGGCTCACGATCAGGGCCACGGCCGCCAGCGCCAGCGCGAAGTAGCTGAGACCTCTCCCCGAACTGCTCATTCGTGCGATATCCTCCTCCGCCGATCGCCTCATCCACGAGGTGTGCCGGCGACGGCGTGTACCCTGCCTTCGTTCTTCGTGACGAAGCAGCGTCCCTGCTCACACGTCTTCACGGATGCGCCCCGCGGTCGATGCGCGCGCGCACATCGGCCACCGCTGCGCCCTGCCCCTGCGCGTAGACAAACAGCGGGTTGATGTCGAGCTCGACCACCTCAGGGCACTCCACCGCCAGTTGCGACAGGCGCAGCAGGCAGGTCACGATGGCCTCCACGTCCGACGGCGGTTCACCGCGGACACCCCGCAGGATCGCCGCGGTCCGCGTCTCCTCCACCATCCGCCGGGCGCTGTGCTCCCGCAGCGGCGCCAGCCGGAACGTGACGTCCTTGAGCACTTCGACGTAGATGCCGCCCAGCCCAAACAACAGCACCGGGCCGAACTGCGGATCGTGGCTGAGTCCGATGATCACCTCGTGGCCCCGGCGCGCCATCGTCTGGATCAAGACACCCTGGAGGTCGGCTTCCGGTTGACGCCGGCGCACGGCGTCCAGGATCGCGTCGTAGGCGCGCGCGACCTCGTCCGCCGTGCCAAGGTTCAGGCGCACGCCATCCACGTCCACCTTGTGGATGATCTGAGGCGACAGGATCTTCATGGCCACCGGCAGGCCGACGCGCGCCGCGCTCTCGACCGCTTCGCTGGCGCTGGCGGCTACGCCCCACGGCAGCAGCGGAAGCCGGTAGGCATCGAGCAGTTCAAGCGCCGCCGGCTCGCTGAGGAACCCCGACGCCGCGCCGGCGACGATCGCCCGCGCGCTCTGTCGGTCCACGTCGTCGAACACTCGATAGCCGGTGCGCGGGCGAGAGATCCACGACGTGTACGTCGCCATCGCAGCGAGGGTACGGGCGATCGCCTCCGGGAACGGGTAGTGCGGGACGCCGCCCTCCTCCAGCCGGGCCACGCCCGACTCCACAGCCATCGCGCCGACGAACGAGGCCAGGACC
>JBGPLF010000240.1:0-6196 GCA_041486265.1 bacterium | reverse complement strand
GTCACCGCGACCGTTCCGCAGTTCATCACGATCATTCCGGTCTACAATTTGATGAGACACTTGGGTCTCATCAACACGTACTTCAGCATGATCCTGCCGTTTGCCGTCAACCCATTTGCTGTCTTCCTTGCGCGCCAATACCTCATCGGCGTGCCGTCGGAACTCCTGGACGCCGCGCGCATCGATGGAACGGGCGAGTTCCGGATCTTCCTGACCATCATCCTTCCATTGTCGAAGCCTTTGCTCGGGGCGGTGGGTATTCTCGTGTTCGACATGGTCTGGGGCCAGCTGCTCTGGCCGCTCGTCATGATGCAGTCTGCCGACATGTTTACCTTCCCGGTCGGACTGGTTGGTCTCTCAGGATACTACGAGAAGCCATATGGCTTATTGTCGGCCGCATCCGTGATCTTCACGCTTCCATTGATGCTGATGTTCCTGTTGATGCAACGGCAGATGATCGCCGGACTGACGGCCGGGGGCCTCAAGGAAGTGTAGGCCGGGGCCGTGAATCGTCGGGCAGGAGCGCCGCGGGTACGATGGGGTGCGCGTCATGAGCGATAAGGGGGGACATTGATGACCGATCCAGGTTCGGTGGCACGAACGGTTCGCGAAGCCGCCCGTGATACCCTCGTGTTCGCCGAGCGCGACGTGGTCGTCGCCGGGGGCGGTGTGGCTGGTATTGCAGCGGCGGTTGCTGCGGCCAGGGGTGGGGCGCGCGTCATGCTTCTCGAATCCAACGCCTTTCTCGGTGGGGCGGCGACTGCCGGCGGGATGAACCACATTGGTGCCTATGACCCGGAGGTCATACGGGGCATCTGTCAGGAGATCGTGGACCGCATGCAGCGCCTCGACGCCGCCCAGACATTCTTCAACTCAAACCTGGGCAGCTACAGCGTGGTGTTCAACGCAGAACTCTACAAGTTCATGTCGTTGAGTCTCCTCGCCGAGGCGGGAGTCGATCTCCTCGTGCTCACGTCGGTAAGTGACGTGCTCGTCGAAGACGGTCGCGTTCGCGGACTCATCGTTGAGAACAAGTCTGGGAGAAGCGCCATCCTCGGCCGGGTCATCGTGGACGCCACGGGCGACGGCGATGTCGCTGCCCGAGCAGGCGCGCCGTACGAGGTTGGTCGAGCCAGTGATGGCAGGACGCAGGCCATCACGCTGATGTTCCAGGTCGGGGACATCGACTATGGTCGCTTCATTGATCACATCAACGCGAACAGAAGCCGCTTCAGAGAGGTCGAGATCGACACCAGCCGGCCGCAACCGCAGGTGATGGTCGGCGGCTTTGAAGAGGAGCTTCGGACGGCCCACCAGCGAGGCGAGCTCTCATACCAGCACGAGATCTTGTTCGTCGATGGCCAAATGGGTGCGGGCGCCAGTATCAATGCGACGCACCTCCTTGACTTCGACGGCACAAACGCCCTCGATTTGAGCAGGGCGCAAATGGAGGGCGTGAGGCAGGTGATCGAAACGACGGCCTTCCTCAGGAAGTACGTGCCCGGTTTCGAGAAGTCCACGCTCAAGGCGATCTCAAACCGACTCGGGGTGCGAGAAACGA
The DNA here is from genome assembly GCA_041486265.1 of bacterium. GTDB lineage: Bacteria > Sysuimicrobiota > Sysuimicrobiia > Sysuimicrobiales > Humicultoraceae > JBGPLF01. The sequence goes on along the minus strand of JBGPLF010000240.1, from coordinate 4,635 downwards.
GGCGGATTATCGGCGAGTACGTTCTGACTGAGGCGGATCTTCATGAGGGTCGGCGCTTCCAGGACGTGATCGGACGCAACAGCGCGCCCATGGACATCCACAGTCCGTCTGACGGAGGGCAGACGTGGGTGCACGTCCGGGCGCACGACATCCCGTATCGCTGTCTGGTCCCCCTGAAGATCGACAACTTACTGACGGCGGGTCGGTGTATCTCAGTCACGCACGAGGCGCTCGCCTCGGTGCGGTTTCAGCCTGCATGCATGGTGACTGGTCAGGCGGCAGGCCTCGCGGCGGCGATCGCATCACGGACAGGCGCGGTCCCGAGGCAGATCGACATTGGTGAGCTCCAGTCGTTGTTGCGGGCTCAAGGGGCGATTCTCGAATAGGTGGGTCGACGAACCTCCAGACGCGATGCGGAGACAGGGCATGGTTCTGCACCAGTCAGTCGTCGAGGAACTGATTACGTCCGTTCGGACCGACGTCGTCGGGCTGATTCAGGACCTGGTGCGGATTCCATCAGAGAATAAGGCCCCCTGGGGAGATGAGCTCCACGCGCAGCGCTTCCTTGCTGCATGGCTTGGCGGCAACGGCTTTCTGTGCGACGTGTTCACTCCCGATGAGGTGGAAGGTATCGAGCAGCATCCAGCCTACTGCCCGGGGAGGACGTACGAGAATCGTCCAAACGTCGTCGCGCGACTTCGCGGTTCCGGTGGCGGCCGGTCGTTCATGTTGTCGGGCCACATAGACACGGTCCAGCCGGATCCCACCCCGTGGCAGCGATCCGCTCCGTTTTCCGGTGACGTGGTGGGAACTCGGCTCTACGGCAGAGGCTCCTACGATATGAAGGGGGCACTGGCCGCCTCAGCCTATCTACTCAAGCTCCTCCGCGACAGCAGCATACCTCTCCGTGGAGATGTCTTCTTTGAGAGCGTGGTCGATGAGGAGCGCTGCGGAGGCAACGGGACGTTGGCATCACGATTGAGAGGCTATCTCCCGGACGCTGTGCTGATCCCTGAGATGTCCGACCTCGCCATCTGCCCTTCATCGAGGGGGGCAAAGGTGTACGAACTCGCGATCGACGGAGAGGCGGGGCATTCGTCAACCAGTCAGGGTTTGAACCCGATTGTAGGGATCGCCCTTCTGATCGCAGGGCTGAAACGCTACGAGGCGATCTCCAACGAGAAACGCGAGGACGGTTCTTCCGGAGACGAAGACGGTTTGCGCCGGCTGGCGTTCGGGGCATTGAGGACCGACGGCACGGGGAGCGAGTGGGATTTCGGGACGGTGCGGACTGCTCGTGTCTCCGTTGTCGCCCTGACCCTTCCGGGGGAGACAGAGGCAGAACTTGACGAGAGGCTGACGGCATTCGTTGAGGCCTGTGCGAAGACTGATCCAATCCTGCGCCGATTTCCCACGCCTCGCGTCACCGGGAGGAGCAGGTACGTGCTCCCGGCTCACACAGACGCCGATGCACCGGTCGTGGGCGTGATGCGACACAACTACAGGTCGATGCTGAGTCGCGAGCCGGTCGTGCGAAGCGCCCCATTCGCCTGTGACGCCGGCATTTTCACTCAGTGGTTCCATATCCCCACGATGATCTTTGGGCCCATTGGGGCACATGCCCATGCCGCTGATGAGTATGTCGATCTGGGTGCGCTCTTCGACTTCATGCGTGTTGCACTGGGCACCATCGTGGAGTGGTGTACGTGAGCCACTGACAAGATTGGAGGCGGGACATGGATCAGGTCAATGTGGCCGTGAGTGGGTGTGGAAGCGTGGCTTGGATCGCTCACTTCCCCGCCATCGCCAGGTCATCAAAACTCAAACTCGTAGGTGTCTTCAGTCGAACGCGGGCGGTCGCCGAGAAGGCCGCTCACCACTGGGGCGCGCGGCACGTCTACCGGACATTTGACGATCTCGTGGCGGACAAGGAGGTCGACGCAGTCATCGTTGCCTCTCCGAACGTCTACCACTTCGAACAGGCTTCATCGGCTCTGTCTGCCGGGCGTCACGTGTACATCGAGAAGCCTATGACCTCCACCAACACGCAGGCCTGGGATCTTGTTCGCCTCGCATCAGAGAACCATCGCAAACTCACGGTCGGTTGCCAGCACCGCTTCTGGACGCAGCATCGCTGGGCTCGGAAGCTCATCGCACAGGGGGTCGTCGGTCAAGTCCGGCTTGTGCGCTCATCGCTGCATGAGACGTGGCACCTCTATCAGGAGAACGTCGCTCGGTCCGACTACCGCCTGCACCCGTCTGAAGCTGTGGCCGGGACGCTCTTCGACCAGGGCAGCCACAGGATCGATCTCATCTCGTGGCTCGTTGACTCGCGTCCCCGGCGCGTCGTGGGCGTTGCCAAGAACGTCGCCAGTCCCGAACTCGGCCCCCTCGTTGACGATCTCACTGTCGCCATCGTCGAGTACGAAAACGGCGCGCACGGGATCCTGACGACCGACAAATTCTCGCCGGTTGTCTCGAACATCACGGAGGTCTATGGGACGGCGGGGATGATGTTCGCAAGCTCGGACGCGTTCAATCCGTTTCAGTCCGTCCCCTTGGCAGTGTTTTCCGCCAATGACTACGATCTGGACTCGCTCCCCGAGATCCTTCAGCGATATCGTTATCCGACGGCGTTCTGGGTTACTGACTTCGTCCAGAAGCCTCTTGAAAAGCGCTGGATGTCGATCGTTCCGCCTCGGACCAACCCGTTCGATGCCATTCTCGAGGACTTCGCCGACGCTATCCTTCTGGATCGGGAGCCGGATCTGACGGGAGAAGACGGTGCCTATGGGATGGAAGTTCTATGCGGCGTACTTCGATCAATGGAAACAGGCGGGTGGGTTGACCTGCCGTTGGAAGGCGAGGTCGTCCCGCCAGCACTCCGTGCTGGCGGACCGTGACGGGCAGTCCCGGGAGCCGTCTTCGTGACAGTTGACTTATGTGCGCTCGCCCGCATAGGCTACCTATGAGGGAAAGTGTCTAGTACGCGGGGGTTACGATCGGTGGGGCGGGGCGTGTCCCTGCGCTTTCGAGGCAGCAGAGCATGATGCCACGAGATCGAGACGACTCGGCGCCCACTTCGGAATCACAGCTCCCGCTCAACGGAGCCGGGAGCTTCCAAGAGCGCCTGGCGTTAAAGGAGCCCGACCTTCGCTCTTCGGAGAGGAAGGTCGCCGCCTTCATCGCAGACCGCACCCAGGAAGTTGCCCGCCTCTCGATTACCGAGCTCGCCAGGCGAAGCAAGACAAGCGAGGCTACCGTGAATCGCTTGAGCCGGTCCCTCGGGTACGCGGGCTACCGCGACATGAAACTCGACCTGGTGCGAAATGCTGTCTCCGGGACGATCAGGAATATCCCGAGAGACATTAAGGTGGGCGACGACCTGCCGGCCGTCGCCCAGAAGCTGGCGGACAGTCTCGACCGAGCCGTGTCCGGGACCCTCAGGACCATCTCCATCACCGAAGTGGCTCGCGCGGTTGAGAGCATCGTCAAGGCTGAGCACATCTACTTCTACGGCATTGGAGGATCCGGCTACGTCTCGGAAATCGCCCACCACCTCTTTCTAAAGGCCGGGATCATCAATACCGCGTACGGCGACGGTTACATGCAAGCCGTCTCGTCGGCACTCGTCACAAGCCGCGACCTGGTGGTCGGTATCTCGCATTCGGGCGCCACGCGCGACGTCATCACGGCCCTCAAGGCGGCCCACGACCATGGCGCGACCACGATTGCAATCACCGGGAACCCGAACGCCCGCATCCTAGACTACGCCGACATCCGGCTGGTGACCGTTTCGCATGAAGAACCCATCTATGGCGACTTCATGGAGGCCAAGGTCTGTCAGCTCTTCGTGATTGATCTTCTGTACATTGGGGCGCTTCTCAAGGACGTGCCTGTCTTTACGCGCCAGCTCGAGGCGACCGCGCGGGCAATCTGGGATCGGAGTGTGGAGCGCAACAGCCTGCCACAGTGACCGTGACGAGGTCGCTGGAACCCCGTGGCTACCGCTAGGTCGCCCGACTGTGGCATAGTGCAGTGTTCAGGCACGGGATCCGGCATATCCCGGCCACTGACCAAGCAATTGGGGAATGCTGGAATCTGGCCACCAGGGTATTTTACCTTTCGCTAGCTCAAGGCCGCTTCTGACGCGGACTTCATCGACTAAGGGGAGCTTGCCAACACGCTGGAGACTCGCCAGAACAGCGCCCGTAATGCGCAGACCCGCGCCTCGAAATCCGCCGCCGCCGCTACAAGTGGCTGCCGTTGGCGCCCCGGAGAACCCGAGCACACCCCAATTGATTGATCTGATACGAACCCTGAACATCTGACCGCCGGCAGGTCCTCCAGATCTCCCGCATTCACGGCCCCGAGCCGTTCGCCCTGCGCGTCCCCGTTTGGTAGCACCCTGGTAGCACGACAGCACGTCACTGCATCGACCGATGTAACAGGAGTCGACGTGCGCGACAATGGAGATGCGAGAAAACCAGCCTTCTACGCATGATGCGACAGGTGTCTACTCCTGAGACTCATCGGGTGGCGCACTCGTAGTGCGCAGGTCACGAGTTCCAAATCTCGACGCTAGTCTGGGAATCTCTCGGGGCTGATCAGGTGAACAAGGGGTATTTGACAGCG
>JBGPLF010000239.1:0-6199 GCA_041486265.1 bacterium | reverse complement strand
CCTGCTGCTCGCGCTCTTCGTCTGGAAGTATGCCGCCTACGGCGATCGCAAGGCGCTGTACTGGCACGACAACCGTAAGCTCGAGCTGACCTACACCATCATCCCTGCCATCGCGCTCGCCATCATGGTCTCGATGGGCGGTGTCGTGTGGGCCACGATCCACAAGCCAGCCCCAGCGGAAGCCCTGGTCGTGGACGTCCGCGGCGAGCAGTTTGCCTGGCTGTCCCGCTACCCGGGCGCCGACGGCGCCTTCGGCCACGTGGATCCGAAACTCATCGACCACCGCACCAACCCGATGGGCCTCGACCCGGGCGATTCCGCCTCGGCCGACGACATCGTCTCCAACGATCTCCACCTGGTCGTCGACCGGGCGGTCCGGGTCCGGCTGCGGTCGACGGGCGTGATCCACAGCTTCTTCATCCCGGCGTTTCGCGTCAAGCAGGATGCCGTGCCCGGCATGACGATCGAGATCTGGTTCACGCCGACGAAAGAGGGGCCCTACGAGATCGCCTGCGCGGAGTTGTGCGGGATCGGTCACTACGCGATGAAGGGGAAGGTCGTCGTCGAATCCCAGCAGGCGTTCGACGCCTGGCTCGGTCAGCAGAAGCCGTCGTTAAAGCAGGGGCAGTGAGTCTGGTCATTCTTCCGTCTGGGGAGCCGTACTAATGGCCGTCACGCATCACCCGGCGCACGCCGGGCACGAACTGAGTTTCGTCCAGAAGTACATCTTCAGCCAGGATCACAAGATCATCGGCATCCAGTACATGATGACCTCGCTGTTCATGGCGCTGGTCGGCGGGACCCTGGCGATGCTGATCCGCATGCAGTTGGGCTGGCCGGGCACGCATTGGAGCCTGGCGGCGCGGCTGTTCCCCGGCGGGTTTATCGGCGGCCAGATGAAGCCGGATTTCTACCTGGCCGTCGTCACCATGCACGGGACGATCATGATTTTCTTTGTGCTCACGACCATCCTGTCGGGCGGCTTCGGGAACTTCCTGATCCCGCTGCAGATCGGCGCCCGAGACATGGCGTTCCCCTGGCTGAACATGATCTCGTACTGGTTGTACCCGCCGGCGATCATCGTTCTGCTCTCCTCGTTCCTGGTCACCGGTGGCGCGGCGGGCGGCGGCTGGACGGTCTATCCGCCGCTGTCTGCGGTCCCGCAGGCGGCGCCGGGGTCCGGGCTAGGGCAGACGCTGTGGCTGATCGCGATCGCCATCATGATCGTGTCGTTCCTCTTTGGCTCGCTCAATTACATCACCACGATCCTGAATCAGCGCGCGCGCGGCCTCTCGATGATGCGGCTGCCGCTGACGATCTGGGGGTTGTTCGTGACGGCGACCCTGATGCTGCTCTCGTTTCCGGTGCTGTTCGCCGCGGCGATCATGCTGCTGTTCGACCGGCTCGGCGGCACCAGCTTCTTCGTGCCTACCGGGGTCTGGGTCGGGGGCCAGGTGCTCACCCATACAGGCGGTAACCCGCTGCTCTGGCAGCACCTGTTCTGGTTCCTGGGTCATCCGGAAGTGTACGTCCTGATCCTGCCGGCGATGGGCATGGTCTCGGATATCATGGCCGCCAGCGGCCGCAAGCCGGTCTTCGGGTATCAATTCATGGTGGCCTCGATCATTGCCATCGGCGGCCTCAGCTTCATCGTGTGGGGGCACCACATGTACACCAGCGGCATGCACCCGCTGGTCGCCATGGGCTTCATGGTCAGCACCCTGGCGATCGCCGTCCCGTCCGCGGTCAAGACGTTCAACTGGCTGGCAACACTGTGGCAGGCGCGAATCACGTTCACGCCACAGATGCTGTTCGCGATCGGTTTCGTCTCCCTGTTCGTGACCGGCGGGCTGACCGGCGTCTTCCTGGCCCAGCCGCCGGTAGACGTGTACTTTCAGGACACGTTCTTCGTCGTCGCCCACTTCCACTTCGTGATGGCGAGCGCGTCGCTGTTCGGGGTGTTCGCAGGCGTCTACTACTGGTTCCCCAAGATGTTTGGGCGGATGATGAACCAGCGGCTCGGCAGGATTCACTTCTGGCTGTCGTTCGTCGGGATCTACGCGACGTTCTTCCCGATGCACTTCGCGGGCTTCGCGGGCATGATGCGGCGGATTTACTCCACCCAGGTCTACACCCACCTGCAGACCCTGGGTCCATTGAACACCTTCGTCTCCGTCGCCGCGTTCAGCCTCGGCCTGGCCCAGTTGATCTTCATCTTCAACTTCCTTTACAGCCTGCGCTTCGGGCCCAAGGCCGAGCGCAATCCCTGGCGCGCGACCACGCTGGAGTGGGAAGCCCCGTCGCCTCCGCCGCACGGCAACTGGGGCGAGAAGCTGCCGGAGGTCCACCGGTGGGCCTACGATTATAGCCTGCCCGGCGCGGCGGATGACTATACGCCGCAAACGGTGCCGCAGACGGTCGTCCCGGCCTCTGGCGGGGCCCACGGTGGAGGGGTGGCATAAGTGATTCCGGGATCGCCCACGCTGGAGAAGCCGCAGCCGCAGTCGGGCCGGTCCGGCCCGGGCGCGCCGGCAGGACCGGGTATCTTCCGCGGTCCCGGCGACGGCGCGGGCGGCGGGTCCGGCCGTCATGCCGCCGCCGCGGCGCCGTCGGCGAATGCAGTCGCGATCGGCGTGTGGCTGCTGGTGGGAGCGATCGTCATCCTCTTCGCTGCGTTCACCGCCACGTTTCTCACGCGCCGGGCGGAGGCCGACTGGCGTGTGGGACCGCTGCCTCCGGTGCTGTGGGTCAATACCATGCTCCTGCTGGCGAGCGGCGCCGCGATGGAATGGGCGCGCGCGGGCGGCCGGCGCGGGCGCCTTGACGTCCTGCGGCTGGGCCTAGCGGTGACCACAGCGCTGGGCGCCGCGTTCGTGGCCGGTCAGGTCATCGCCTGGCGACAGCTGGTGTCCACCGGCGTCGGTCTCGCTTCAACCGCGCACAGCGCGTTCTTCTACCTGCTCACCGGCACGCACGGCCTGCACCTGGTCGGCGGCGTCGGGGCCCTGGTGTATGCACTCGCGAAGGTCCACCAAGTGCCGTCAGCGCCCGAGGCCCTGGAGATCGTGACGCCGATGGCTATTTACTGGCACTTCGTGGATGGACTGTGGCTCTACGTCTTCTTCATATTGTTCTGGGCGTGAGGAGGGGATTGCGACGTCTCCTGAAGCGTTGAGCCAGGAGCAGGTGCTGGCCTCTGACTGGGGCGGGGGCCATTCGCCCTTTGCAGTCAACTGGCCCAAGTTGATGATGTGGCTGTTTCTGGTCCAGGACACCCTGACGTTTGCAGGGCTCCTCACGGGCTACGGCGTCATGCGCCTCTCGCTGGGGCGCTGGCCGGTCCAGGGTGAGATCTTCAACATCTGGCTGGTCGGCTTCATGACCTTCATCCTGATCTGCAGCAGCGCGACGATGGCCGTCGCGGTGGCGGCGGCGCGGCGCGGGGTGCGCGAACTGGTGGTCCGGTTCGTCTGGCTCACCGTGCTGGGCGGCCTGATGTTCCTGAGCATGCAGGCCTACGAGTGGACGCACTTTATCCGCGAGGGCGCCCGCCTGTTTGGCAACCCCTGGGGGATTCCACAGTTCAGCGCGACGTTCTTCATCATCACCGGCTTCCACGGCGCGCATGTGACCGCCGGCGTCATCTATCTGTTCATTACGGTGCTTCGATGGACGCGCGGCCGGATCCAGCCCGAGAGCATCGAGATTGCGGGGCTGTACTGGCACTTCGTAGACCTGGTCTGGGTCTTCATCTTCACGCTGTTGTACCTGCTGTGATGGGAGGCACGAGGGTGAACGAAACTGAGCACGGCGGCTACCGGATTTATGTCTTGACATGGTTCTGGCTGTTGATGATCACTATGCTCGAGGTGGGGTTCGTCCTCGTGCACCCCATCAAGGTGCTGCTGGCGGTCGTGCTCGTCACCTTGTCGCTGATGAAGGCCACGTTGATCATCGCCTTCTTCATGCATCTGAAGTACGAGCGCCTCAACTTCATTTACGCGGTCGTGTCCCCCCTGTTCCTCGGCGTCATCCTGTTCTTCGCGCTGGTCCCTGATGCGCTGAACGTGCTCCATCTGAGGTAAGCGCGGCCGCCGCGGCCGTCAGCGTGATGGTGCCGCTGTCCTGGCTCCCTGCCATCAATGCGTGCCTCAACGCAGCATCGGCGTTGCTGCTGGCCGCCGGGTTTGCCGCCATTCGCCGCAGGCAGGTGACGCGGCACCATCGGTTGATGCTCGCGGCGGTGGCCACCTCCGGCGTCTTCCTCGTGTCGTACCTGTACTACCACGCGCACGCGGGGATGACGCGCTTCGCGGGCGTCGGGTGGATCCGCCCGATCTACTTTGCGATTCTGGGCACGCACACCGTGCTCGCCGTCGTGATCCTGCCGCTGGTCGGCGTGACGCTCTATCGCGCGTTGCGAGGGCAGTTCCCGGTCCACCGGCGGATCGCCCGGGTGACCCTGCCGCTATGGTTCTACGTCTCGGTGACTGGTGTCGTAGTCTATCTGCTGCTCTACCACCTGTATCCCTCTCGATGATCCGGCCTGCTGGTCCGCGGCGCCGTTGAGGACCCGCGGCGCGGCAGTGTACACTGGGGACGAGGTCGCTGGCCTCGTTTTGTCGCGTGGCCTCCGGAGGCATCACGTTGCAGGCAATCCAGGCGCTCAAGACGTACTTCTCGCAGGCCAGCGAGCTGGCGGCCGTCTACCTCTACGGCGGCTACGGCAGCGGTCCCAGTTTCGCGGACACGGATATCGAAATCGGATTGGTCTTCGCCGATGGCACCGAGGAGGACGAGATCCGCGACTATCTCGAGCGCCTGTCTAGCGCGAGCCCGTTCGGGGGCGAGCCCGGCATCCTGATGCCGTTCGCGCTCAACACCCACATCCTGCCCGTGGTCTACGAGGTGCTGAGCGGCGGGTCGCTTCTGGTGGACAACGACCCGGCGGCGCGGCAGGCTTTTGCCGACAAGGCCCACCAGCAGTTCGAGGCGGAACGTGCCAGCCTGCTTGAAGATGCCAAGGAAGCCATCACGCAGGCCCGGGCGCTGGGACTGGCCGTGACCGCGGCCACGGGCTACGTGCTCCCGCAGCCGCCGAAGTATCTCGACCCGATCCGCATCGGATGGCGCCTCGGCCGGGTGCTGGCGTCCGTGGCAGTGCTCGAAGCCACGACGCGCGACGCCGAGGCTATCGGCAGGGATCCCGACCGCCTGGGGCAGGCGATCGGCTGGTTCAGCAACGCGTCCGGCGCCGCCACCGGGATCGCCAAAGCGATGCTCAATATCTTCGGCATGGAGCGACCGCCGCGGCGCTGGCAGGTCTTCCTGCCGATCGCCGACGCCGGGCTCATGACCATGGATCTGGCGCTCTCACTGGGCGCGCTGGTCGAGACGCGGTGGCAGTTGCTGACCGCCAGCGGGTTGCTGTCCGCGGATCGAATCCTGGGCACGATCCGCGCCGGGCTGCCGCATCTGATCACCTTTGCCCGGCTCGCGGCCTGGTACTGCGAGGCGCCCGGCGGTCGCGGCGACGCGAAGGTACACTAAGCCCACGCCAAGCGGAGGGGAGTTCGAGGTGGCCGATCCGTTGACAGTGGAGATTCAACCGACGCCGAACGTCAACGCCCTGAAGTTCGTCGTCAGCCGGCGCGTGACCGAGGGGAGGAGCCAGACGTTTCGGTCAGTCGAAGAGGCCGGCGCACATCCGCTGGCCTCCAGGCTCTTTGCGATTCACGGTGTGGTGCAGGTCTTCCTCTTGAACGACTTTGTCACTGTCACGCGCAATCCCGCCGCGGATTGGGATGTGATCGCCGCCTCTGCCGAAGCCGCGATCCGTGACCACTTTACCACGCTCTGACTCCTCGGCCGCTACGCTCCGGGCCGGTTCGCCACCAGCGATACAGGATTCTCGAGCAGGTGGCGGAGGTCGTTCAGGTACCGCGCGGCCTCGGCTCCATCGGTGACCCGGTGGTCGGCCGCCAGGGTCACCTGCATCACGGTGCCGACGCCCAATTGACCATCCCGCACCACGGGCTGTGGCTTGGCCGCGCCGACGGCCAGGATGGCCGCCTGCGGCGGATTAATGATGGCCGCAAAGACGTCCACGTCGAACATCCCGAGGTTGCTCACGGTGAACGTGCCGCCGATCAGATCCTCGGGCCGGAGCCGGCCCGCATGTGCCCGTTCGCTGAGCGCT
>JBGPLF010000238.1:0-6215 GCA_041486265.1 bacterium | reverse complement strand
CGTGTGGAGCGCGCTGGGCACCCTGATGCTGCCGGCCGCGCTCTTCATTCTCTCGACCTGGCCTTCGCGGTCTTCGCAAACTCGTTCCCCGGTTTGAACCGGCGCACGTTCAGCCACAACCGCCCCAGTTCAAGGAACGCCCGGAGCAGCACACGGAGGGTGCCGCCGGTCGACTTGCCGGCGAGTCGTGGCAGGTGGCGCACCGGGAGTTCGGCGAACGGCGCGCCCATGCGGCGGGCCTTCGCGAGCATCTCCGCGCTGAGGAAGGCGCCGCCCGCCTCGAGCGGCATCCGGGCCAGATAGGATCGCCGCATCAACTTGAACGCGCAGTCCACGTCGCGGACGCCTACGCCCAGAAGGACCGACATCATTCGCGCCCACATCTTCGCGTAGAGGGTCCGGTGTACCGCGTCGGCGCGCGAGGGCCGGTACCCGACCACGAAGTCCGCGCGGTCGGCCGCACGCACAAACGCCGGCAGCTCCGCGGGATCAAACTGCCCGTCCGCATCCATGAGGAACACCCAGTCCAGACGCGCCGCCGCAAATCCCGACTTCAGCGCAGCCCCATCCCCAAGGTTGCGCGGATGATGGATGACTCGGACTGCGGAATCTTCGCGGGCGAGGCGGTCGGCGAGATCGCCGGTGCCGTCGCGGCTTCCGTCGTCGACGATGACAATCTCGTGCGGACGGTTCAGTCCCTTGAACACCACGCGGAGGGCGGCCACCGTTCCGGCCAGCGAGCCTTCTTCATTGAACGCCGGGAGGATGGCGGAGATGCCTTCGCCCTCACGCATCCGTGGGACGACCTCCGCTCATATCCACGACCCGAACCACATCAGACGGTTCATCTTCGCCGCGGCAATCGGGAGCGCCGACAGCACCGGGTAGAAGGCGACGAACCACCCCACCACCAGCAGCACGAAGACCAGCACGACTCCACTCCCCACGCGGGCGCGCACGCGCGCGAGCACCGCCGCCAGCCCCATGATCAGAAACGGCAGAGCCGGAAGGTAGTGATAGAGGAACAGCGGCCGCGTGATGAACGCGTACTGCGCGTACGCGATCAGGAAACCGGCCAGCAGGAATGTTTCGGGCATGGCGCGCGTCCGGATCGCACGCACCGCCACCACGCCCAGGGCCGGCAGAGTCGCCCACCAGATGATCGGGTTCCCGATCGCCAGGATGCCGCGGTTGACCTGAGGCGCCGCCTCGTAGTACTCGTACCAGATCGGCCGGATCAGCACCGGCCACGACCACCACTGCGATTGATAGGGATGGCCCTCGGTCAGGCTGGCGTGGAACTGATACATCGACACCTGCAGGGCGATCCAGTCGCGAACGCCGTGCCCCAGCATGAAATACGGGATGTACGTCAGCAGATACACGGCGGCCGGGACGATGGTGAAGGCCGCCGCCAGGTGACGGAGATCCGGCCGGGGGAGCGTCAGGCGTCCCCAGCCGCCCAGCAGCGACAGCATGACAGGGATCGTGGCTAGGGGCACGACCGTCGTCCACTTCGTGGCCGCCGCGCAGCCCGCCGCGACGCCGGCGAGGTAGAGCCACGCGATGCCACGGCCGGTGGGCTCATCGGGCCGGTCCAGGCGCCGCCGCAGGTACTGCCAGAACGCCGCGTAGGACCCAAACAGGAACAGCGTCAGGAAGATATCGGGTTTGGCGATGCGGCTCTCGACAAAGACGAGGCCATCGAGACTGACCAGGAGCGCGCTGGTGGCCGCGATGAACCGGTCCCGAAACAGGGTGTCCGCCAGCCCGTAGACCACGAGCGACAACAGGACGCCCGCGATCGCGCTCATGATCCGCCATCCGACCGCGTAGTCGCCGAACACCCGGATGCCGGCGGCGATGATGAGTTTCGACAGCGGCGGGTGCGTGCGCTCCTCCGTGATCTCCGTCCGGGCCAGGTATTGCTCCGCGGCCTTCGCGTAGTAGATCTCGTCAAAGATCATGTTGGATGGCGTCTGAATCCGTGGCAGGCGGATCAGGGCGGAAAACAGCGTGATGCTGACCAGAATGAGCACCGTCGTCGGGTCAGGACGGCGCCGGGCGGGACGGCTATCCACGCCGCTGCCTGAATCGCGCGCGGAGCGCGTCCAGATGTTGTTGGGCCGCCCGGACGGTGTCGGGATCCGGATCCGCGCCGCCGTACACCGCCGCCTCGGCGAAGGTCGAGATGGCACGCACCTCCGGAAGCGGGCCCCGCGACTCGACACGGCGGCTGAACTCCTCCACCGTTTCCGATGGACCGCGGCGGAGGCCGCGGCGCGCAAGGACGCCGCACATCTGTTGGTAGATATCGTCGAGGGCCCCCCGTGGAGTCTGCGGGACGGCCCGGTGGACGACGGCGCGCCATGTCCCGGCGGCCGCGAGCATCCCGGCGGTGACCACGACACCCCACAGCCCGACCTTCGCCGCCGCCGACCCCCCGGCGAGCAGGCGCCCTACCAACGGCGACCGCGCAGCGAGCCCGCCCAGACGCGCCCGCAGCCACTCGAAGAGATCCTGCCACACCCACCGCCGCACCACCGAACCACCCAGGTCGGCGGTATCGGGAAACCCCGGCGTCGCTTCGAACCCCACCCATCCAATGCCCGGGAAGAATACCTCGACCCACGCGTGCGCATCGCTGTTACGGACATCCAGCAGGCCGGTCACCGGGTTGAGCGTGCCCGGCGTGTAGCCCGTGACCAGTCGCGCGGGAATTCCCACGGAGCGCAGCAGGACCGCCATCGCGCTGGCGAACTGCTCGCAGTATCCACGCCTTTCCTCAAACAAGAAGTAATCCACGGCATCCCCGGGCCGGCGCTGCGGCGGAATCGACAGGTCATATGTGTACGCGGTCCACAAGTGGCGGTTGATCGCCATCACGCGATCGTACATCGTCGGCTGGCCGGCCACCAGATGCTCGGCAAGGATCTTGATCCTCCCCGGGAGCGGCGGCAGGGTCAGATAGCGCTCCTGAATGAACCGCGGGAACTGTCCGGTCGCGGCGCGCAGCCGCTCGGGGTCGGGGATCAGGGCGTTTGAAACGACCGAATAGACGGTCCCAGGCTTCAGCGTTCCCGGCAACCGCATGGCACCGAGGCGGTCGAGGTAGATCCGGCCGGCCGGCAGGTAGAGCCGCTCGGCCAGCGGCGCGGCGAAGACGACGTTGGGCTGCTCGGACTCGATGTAGAACGACTGGATCACCCGGATGGACCGGACGCTGTAGCTTACCACCTCGTCATCCTGGTGCACCAGAGTGATCGGGGGCGCACTTCCTTCGAACTCCGTCAGCCGCGTGTCCGAGATGCGCCAGCCCGTGCCGGTGTAGGTGTCAAAGATCAGCGCCCGCCAGTTGAACTCGTGTGTCGCCCGCACGCGCATGACCACGGTCTCGTCCAACCGGCCCCGCAGCCGCAGGTCCACGGTCGGGCTGAACCCAAAATAGCCGCTGGAATTCCACAGTGTCTGCCCGTCAGACCCCGCCTCGGGATACGCCGGGTTTGCGATGCGGCCGGCGAAGAGGTCGAGCAGCATCATCTGCGGGGAGAACGGCAGTGAGGTCAGGCGCATCCCCTCGAACCGCGGCGTCAAGACGAAGATGGCCCCCGCGCCCAGCAACACCACGACCAGCAGGTTGTTGGCGGCCAGCACCATGCTCCGACGGATCGGGGCGGAGGGCGCGCTCACCGCAACCCGCGAGGGCGCCGAAGCGGCGTCCTGCATGCCCTGCCAGGCGTTGTGCACCAGCGCCTGCACGCCCGCGAGAGCATAGACCGCCAGGTAGATAAGATACGAGGCGTCGAGGGCAAACGCGGCCGCCACCGCCATGAGGATGACCGACGACAGCAGGCTGAATAGCAGATCGCGTCTGGCCGGCACATCGAACGAATGCAAGGTCTGCAGCCACAGCAGCAGCACCGTCAACGGCACGCTTGTGTGGTAGGGATCGCCAAGCACGTTGCGCAGGAACTGCCAGCCAACCTGAAAGCACAGCACCGCCAGGATGACCTTGACCCACCAGTTGCGCCGGCCACGCCGCCAATAGGAGAAGGCAAAGCCCGCGGCCACCAAGATGGGAATCATCAGGCGGTATTCGAGGAAGTCGTCGTGGCTGGCCACCGCGAAGACGCTGACGATCACCGCCATCATCGTCCACACGCGGAGCGGGACCGAGTGCTCCGGCGCGCCGCTGGACAGGAGGCGGCGCCACCCTACCATGCCTGTACCGTCCCGTCGTCGGTGTACACCAGACCGGTGTACGCACCGGGCGCAGACACCAGGTCTTCGGCCGGCAGGATAGGCGTCATTCCCATGACCGCAGGTGCGGTGGGCGTCGAGGACACGACAATCATGTGACCTCCGGAGGCGGCCAGGACCGGCAGCACTTCGGGCAGCGGCGGCCCGCAGGGCACGACCCCCGCGAGCCAGTCCATGGCCGCCTCCCATTGGCGGTGCTCAACGGGGCCTTCGTCCCACCCCGCCAGCACCATCTCCGATCCCCGGTCGCGCGCGACCCGCAGCACCGAGGCGGCGGCCCGGACGGCGCCATCCAGGCGAACCGGCGACTGGCGCCGATCGAGGTCGATCACCAGCGTCGCACCCGGTGTCCGCGGTCGTTCGAACTCCCGAACCACCAGGGCGCCGCGCCGAATCGACGACCGCCAGTGGACGCGTGTCAGGCTATCGCCTGCCTGATAGTCGCGCACGCCGTAAAAATCCTCCGGTTCGCGCGTGCGACCTGCCTGCTGGCCGTCCAGGGCCGGGGCCAGGTAGGACAGCACCTGGCTGGGGACCGGCCGCATCCGCGGCCAGATGATGATGCGGTCCGAGCCCGCAATCCGCCGCCGAGCAACGAACAGCCCGAGCATGCCCCTCGAGGCGATCTCGGTGGGACCCAGACGATAGTGGCCGCGGCGAACGGCCCGCGGCGTCACGGTCACGGCGGCCGGCACGCCCGGCAGGAGGTGCGGCATCAGCCCACGCGCCCGCGCCCCCGGCCAGCCGTCCTCAACTGAAAGAAACCGCCCGCCGCGCGCCGCGGTCAGCGCAATCTCGATCGGCGCGTCCGCACCCTCGGCCGCGCGCGCGGGCGCCTGCCGCGCCGCCCGCAGGCCGCGCAACGGCAGCAGCGACGTGGTGATCCCGACGCACAGCAGGGAAATCAGCAGCGCATCGAGGACGAACATCAAGCCCGACATGAGATTCGTCGCGAGGAGAAAGATGGCGGCCGCGAGGACCGCGACCGCGGTGCCCTCACGCGTCGGCACGGGACGCCTCGAAAACCGGCACCGGGATCTCGGAGAGAATCTCGGCGATCGCCGCGTCAGCGGACGGCGCGGGGCCGGGCTGCGGCCGCATGATCATCCGGTGCGCCATGACCGGCGCGCAGAGCATCTTGATGTCGTCCGGCGTCACGAAGGTCCGTCCGAGGAGCGCCGCGCGCGCCTGGGCCGCGCGCAGCAGCGCCAGTCCGCCGCGCGGGCTGCAGCCCAGCGCGATCATGGGATGAGACCGGGTGGCGGTGATGACGGCCAGCACGTATTCGCGGATGGCCTGGCTCACGAAGATTTCGCCGGCAGCCTCTTGGAGGGCAAGCAGGTCGGACGGCCCCAGGACCGGCGTGACCGCCTCGATGGGATGGCGGCCGACGTGGCCCGCGAGCATCGCGCGCTCGGCCGCCGGCGGCGGATAGCCCAGCGAGGTGGCCATGGCGAAGCGGTCGAGTTGCCCCTCGGGTAGGGGATACGTCCCGTGATGTTCGGTCGGGTTGAGTGTGGCAATGAGAAAGAATGGATGCGGCAGGCGGCGCGGCTGGCCGTCCACGGTGACCTGCCACTCATCCATGGGTTCCAGGAAGGACGACTGCGTCCGGGGAGTCGTGCGGTTGAGTTCATCCACGAGGACGACGTTCGCGAAAATCGGACCCGGCAGGAATCGGGATTCGTACGTCCGGGGGTCGATGACGGCGGTTCCCAGGACGTCGGAGGGCAGGAGGTCGGGTGTGCACTGGATGCGCGTGAACTCGCCGCCGATCGAGCGCGCAAGGGCGCGGGCCAGCATCGTCTTTCCGACGCCCGGGACGTCGCGCAGCAGTACATGCCCGCGCGACAGCAGCGCAACCAGCACCAGATCGATGACCGCCTCTTTCCCGAGGATCACCTGGCCGATGCTCTCGCGCAGACGGCGCGCTTGCTCAGCGATCGTGGACGTCG
>JBGPLF010000237.1:0-6229 GCA_041486265.1 bacterium | reverse complement strand
GTGTGGGTGATGCGGGTGGGCATCCAGGACCGGTTCGGCCAGTCAGGCACGCCCAAGGCGTTGCTGAAGCATTACGGGCTGACGGCTGGTGAGATCGCGGCCGCAGTCCACCGCGCGCTCACGGAGAAGCGCCGCCGTTAGATCCCCCTTCGATCGGGCTTGCATCGGGGAGCGGAACGGGTCCCGGCACGGGTCGGCGGGGGATAGACTTCCGCGTCGGCGCGAACCTGGCGGCGCGCCCCCACTCTTTCCCCAATTCGAGGCGTGCGGCTTTCGGGTAGGTGGGCGGCTGCGGCTCGTCGAGTGTGTCGGCGATCCCCCTGAAGGCCCACGCTGCCATCGCCGGGAACAGCGCCGGGAAGACCAGCAGCCACCAGTCTCCGCGGTGGAGCGCCTCGCGTCCGCGCCACATCAGCGTGCCCCAGGTGTTGACCGTGGGCGACACGCTGTATCCGAGGAAGCCCAGAGTGGCCTCAAGGATGAGAAAGCCCGGCACGAGCCCCGCGGCGGCGGCCAGCAGCGGCCGCGCGAGATGCGGCAGTAGGTGACGCTCCCCGACCCACCGCGGTGAAGCGCCGGACGCCACGGCCGCTTCGACAAATGGCCAGCGCCGCGCCGCGGCGAGCAGGGGACGCATTGTTGCGGCGATGGATGCCAGCCCCAGGGAGGCAAAGATTGTGCCGATCATGATCGGCGTGCGGCCCGCGACGCTCACCAGTGCGATGGCCAACGCCAGCGCCGGGATCGCCGTGACGGCGCGCGCCCCCCAGGTCACCCCGGCCTGCCACCTGCGGCTCCACCGGGCGTGTCCCACCAGCAGGACCGCGACCAGCACCGCCACCGCGGAGGCGCCCACGGCCATGCCCAACGTCATGCGGCCGGCATGGACAAGCCGGCTGAACATGTCGCGGCCCGACGAGTCGGTCCCCAGCCAATGACGCACCGATGGCGGCAAGTGGATCTCTTCTAGCAGCACCTGATCGGGCGGGAACCGCACCAGCAGCGGCGCGGCCAGGGCGGCGATCACGAGGACGCCTGTCACGGCCACGGCGACACGTGCCCGCAGGTCCAGCGCCCCGACCGCGGACGCCCGGCCGAACGGTCGAGCAGGCTCGCCCGCTGGCTCCGCCCTCGTGTCGCGTTTTGCAAACCGGTCCCTGCCCAGGCGGATGACAAACTCGACCGCCACGACCAGGCCAGCCAGGATCAAAAGCACCGCCTGCATGACCGGGATGTCGCGCTGGGTGATTGCGCGCATGAAGTTCCGGCCGATGCCGGGCCAGTTGAAAATCTCCTCTACCACGAGCAGACCACTGAACAGCGCGCTCACAAAGGGCAGCGGCCTGGCCAGCAGCGACCGGGCGGCCGCGCGCGCCGCGTGGCGCCAGAGGACGCGACGTTCAGAGAGGCCCTTCGCCCGGGCCGTCGCCACATACGGCGCGCGGAGAATCGCACGGAGATCCTGCCGCATCTGCCGGGCAATGATGGCCGCGAGCGGCAGCGCCAGGCTCACCGTGGGCAAGAGGAGCCCTTCCCAGACGTAAAGGTCGAAGAGGTTGAGCTCATATGGCGGCAGGATGGGGATCCACGTTAGACGGACGGCAAACAGGTAGACGAGCAGCGTCGCCACCAGAAACGTGGGGAGGACCAGACCCACCGTGACGATGAGATCACTCGCCCTGCCGGTGCCCCCTCCCCGAGCGGCCGCGACGCCCATCGGCACCGCCAGTGCCCAGGCAAACAGGGCCGACATGGCGGCCAGCAGCAGCGACCAGGGAATGCGCCGGAAGAGTTCGGGCGCGATGTCGCGATGCGAGACAACCGAGCGGCCGAAGTCACCCTGCAGCGCATGCCCTACCCAGCGAACATACTGGACGGGTTTCGGATCATCGAGCCCGTACCACCTGCGTACCTCGCGAATTTGCCCCTCGCGCACCACGGAGGCCCCCGGGCGGAATCCCACCATGAACGCGGCCGGGTCGATGGGCGCCAGGTGCATGAAACCGAACGCGATGATGGACGCGCCCCAGAAGGTCAGGAGCGCAATCGCCAAGAGGCGGATCATCGGACGCAGCAGTCAAGTCCCCCCGTCAACGTTTCAGGGGAGATTCGGCGCCGCGCGCCTCTGCCCTGCACCGGCCCGGGACGCTCGATGGACCGACACGCCATCCGGGGCAGGCTACTCTTCGGTCTCAGTGGTGCTGTTTGTGGGAGTCCCTCCCGCGGCGTGATCGTCGAGGCCCTGTTCAAGCGCGACCCAGGACAGAGTTGCACATTTGATGCGCACGGGAAACTTACACACACCCTGGAGCGCGACAAGGTCGCCCAGATCCGCCGGAGGCTCCGAGCCGTGCATCATCCCTTTGAACTTTTTCAAGAGCGTCTTGACTTCGTCGAGGGTCTTGCCCTTGATTGCCACCGTCATCATCGAGGTGGACGCCTGGCTGATCGAGCACCCGCGGCCTTCGAACCGCACATCTTCCACCCGGCCGTCCCGCAGCCGCACGAACAGCGCCAGTTCGTCCCCGCACAGCGGGTTGGCACCCTCGACCGCGATGTCGCTGGGATCCAGCCGGCCCCGGTTGCGGGGATGGGCGTAGTGGTCGAGGATCACCTCGCGGTAGAGGTCATCCAGCGCCACTCACTTCCTCCTTCACGGCGTACGCGGACCGCCCGAACAGGCGCCGCACGGCGTGCAGCCCCTCAACCAGCCGGTCGATGTCCTCACGCGTGTTGTAGAGATGCAGGCTGGCGCGCGCCGAGGCTGGAATCCCGAATCGGCGGTGCAGCGGTTGGGCGCAGTGGTGCCCTGCGCGGATCGCGATGCCCTCCTGATCGAGCACCTGGGCGATGTCGTGGGGATGGGCCGAGTCCAGGGTGAAGCTGACCGCGCCGCCCCGGTCTACAGCTTTCAGCGGCCCAAGGATCGTCAACCCGGGGATCTCGCGCAGGCGCCCCAGCGCATACGCCGTCAGGTCGCGCTCGTGTCCGGCAATCGCGTCGAGACCGATCGCGCGGAGGTAGTCCACCGCCACGCCCAGGACGATGCTGTCGGCGATGTTTGGCGTTCCTGCCTCAAACTTGTGCGGCGGGGCCTTGTACGTTGAGCGGTCGAGCCCCACGGTCATGATCATCTCACCGCCGCCATGGTAGGGCGGCATCGCCTCCAGGAGGTCATAGCGGGCCCACAGGCCGCCGCTCCCGGTCGGTCCCAGCATCTTGTGCCCGGAGAATGCCAGAAAGTCGGCGCCGAGCTTCTGTACATCGACGGCCTGGTGCGGGACGCTCTGCGCGGCGTCGACGACGACGTGGGCGCCGACCGCGTGCGCGCGGTCGGCGATGACGCGCACGGGATTCACAGTGCCGAGCACGTTCGACTGGTGGGTGACGCTGACGATCTTCGTACGGTTGGTGAGCAGGCGGTCCAGCGCGCTCAGGTCGAGGCGCCCCTCATCGGTGATCGGGATGTAGCGCAGGCGGGCGCCCCGTTCCGCGGCCACGAGTTGCCAGGGGACGATGTTGCTGTGGTGTTCCATCTCGGTCAGGACGATCTCATCGCCCGCGCCGACCCGGGTGCGGCCCCACGTCGCGGCAACCAGGTTGATTGCCTCGGTTGTCCCGCGCGTGAAGACAATCTCCTCCGGCCGCGCGGCGCCCAGGAAGGCTGCAATCTTGGCGCGCGATTCCTCATACCGGGCGGTCGCCTCTTCAGCGATCCGGTAGATACCGCGGTGAACGTTGGCATTGTAGTTCTGGTAGTAGTACATCAGGGCGTCCAGCACGACACGCGGCTTCTGTGAGGTCGCCGCGCTGTCGAGGTAGACCAGGGGTTTCCCATCCGTGGTCTGATTCAGCAGCGGGAAGTCCTTGCGGATGTCCGCGCCGAGCGCCATCGGTCCTCCCCCTTCCTCCTCTGCCCTGCTGCGCCATCCTACCGCTTGTGCGGCATTCCCACACCGGGCCGGGGTTGTGGCGAGAGCAGGATCCCTTCGCCTTCCACCCTCACCGCATAGGTGTTCACCGGGCGGACCGCCGGCAGCGAGAGCACCCGCCCGGTGGGCACGTGAAACCGCGATCCGTGCTTGGGGCAGACGATGATCTCCCCCACCACGGGCCCCTCGGAGAGGGATTCCTCTTCGTGCGTACAGGTGTCATCGATCGCGTAGATCGTCCCCGCGACATTCACCAGAGCGATCTTCCGGCCCTCCAGGTCCACCCGCTTCGCGCTGCCGGGCGGGATGTCTGCAACCGCTGCGACGCGGACGAAGTCGTCCATCAGATCATCTTCTCGGCGATCCGAGCCTGCAGGTAGGCGCGCACCCGGTCCATCGGGATGCGGTCGAAGACGTCGGCGAAGAAGCCCTCGACGATCATGAAGGTCGCCTTCTTACGCGAGATCCCCCGGCTCATCAGGTAGAAGATGTGCTCCTCGTTGAGCCGGCTGGTCGCGGAGCCGTGGGTGCACCGCAAATCGTTGGCCAGGATCTCCAGCTTGGGGATGGAGTCTGAGCGCGCCCCGTCCGAGAGGATCAAGTTGCGGTTCGCCTGGAATGCGTTGGTCTTCTGCGCGCCCGGGTCTACCCGGATGAGCCCGGAAAACACGGCCCGCGCGGTATCCTTCACCGCGCCCTTGTAGAGCAGGTCGCTTGTCGTGTGGGGCGCGCGGTGCTCCTGAAGGGTGTGGAAGTCAATGTGCTGCGCTCCGGTCCCAAAGTAGAGCCCGAGCATCTCCGAGATGGCCCCCGGGCCCCGAAGTTGAGATTCCACGTCGACCTTCACCAGTCCCGCCCCAAGGGAGACGACCAGGCTGGCGAGGGAGGCGTCGCGGTCCAGGTGCGCCCGGATCAGGCTGCCGACTTCCCACGTCGGCGGCCCCCACTCCTGGACGGCGGCATAGCGGACCTGCGCCCCGGCTCGCAGCGAGAGTTCCACGACCCCCGAGGCCAAGCTGCGCGCACCGGACGGCACCGAGGCGTGCAACTCAACGAGGGTCACTTTGCTTCCTTCATCGGCGATCAGGAGCGTATGGGGGAAGACGGCGCCCCCGGGGGTCCCCAGCCAGGTCTGCGTGATGAGCGGCAGCGCGACCTCCACACCCTTCGGGACATAGAGGAAGGTCCCGCCCGACCACAGCGCGGCGTGCAGCGCGCGAAACCGGTGCTCATCGGGCCGCGCGATCGTCGTGAGCAGATGCTCGCGGACCAGGTCGGGATGGTCCCGGATCGCCTCTACCAGATCCTTGAAGATCACGCCCTGCCTCGCGGCGGCCTCACCCAGTTCCGCAGCGGCGCACAGGCCGTCAAGATGCGTGATCAACCCGGCCCGCTCGCCGCTCTCTCTGGCAATGGGCCCAAAGTATCTGGGACGGGTGGGCCCGGTCCCGCCGTCAGGAAGGGCAAACGACCCGAGATCTAGCCCGCTGATGTCGGTGCGACGCCACTCCTCCGGGCGCGTGACCGACGGGAGTGGAAGACGCCCGTACGCCTCCCAGGCTACGAGACGGCGCTCCCGAGCCCAGGCGGGCTCGCCGAGACGCTCGCTCAGTCTTTCCACCGCGGCGCGGGTAAATCCACCCGCGGTGACAGACGGCGTTGCGTGCTGACTCACTCTGTGCCTCCAGATCCTGTGTGGGAGCAAACGGTGCTCGCCTGCAATCGATGTTCGCCCAAAAAGAAGGCAGGTGCGGCGACCCTCCTGCCTTCGCTCCCGGCTATGCGCGCTGCACCATCAGGCCCGCGCACGCCGCGCGGGCAGCCCGGCGTGGCTATCCCACCGACCCTTCCATTTCCATGGCGATCAGCCGGTTCAACTCGACTGCGTACTCGAGCGGCAGCTCCTTCACGATCGGCTCGATGAAACCGCGGACGATCATGTTCATCGCCTCGTCGGCTTTGATCCCACGGCTCATCAGGTAGAAGAGCTGTTCGTCGCTGACCTTGGACACCGTCGCCTCATGGGTAATCGAGACGTCCTGCTCTTCGATTTCCATGTACGGGTAGGTGTCGGAGCGGCTCTTCTCGTCGAGGATCAGGGCGTCACAGCGCACGGCGCACTTGCTGCCCACGGCGCCCGGATAGATCTTTACAAGACCCCGATAGCCAGCGCGCCCGCCGTCCTTCGAGATCGACTTGCTGACGACGCTCGACTGCGTGTGCGGCGCGGCATGGATCACCTTGCCGCCCGGATCCTGGTGCTGACCCTTACCGGCGAACGCCACGGACAGGATCTC
>JBGPLF010000236.1:0-6286 GCA_041486265.1 bacterium | reverse complement strand
GACACCCCGGAGCAGATCTACGACCGGCCGGCCACCCAGTTCGTGGGCAGCTTTATCGGCAGCCCTCCCATGAATTTCATGGTCGCTGCGGCGGGCACGGCGGACGGGCGCCGGACGGTTGATCTGGCCGGCGTGCGTATCCCGCTCGGGGAGACTGGGGATCGCGGGGGGTGGCCGGAGGGCGAGGTGCTGGTCGGTGTGCGGCCCGAGCACATTGCGGTGGGCTTCGCGCCTGCGCCGCAGGCGATCCTCGGCCGCGTACTGGTCCTCGAGCCGATCGGCCCGCAGAAACTTCTCACCGTGCAGGTCGGCGAGCAAACTGTGAAGATCACCACGCCCACCGAGTTCAGAACCAGCCCCGGTGAGAACGTCTGGCTGCAGTTCGACTCGTCCCGCATGCGGTTTATGGATCCGCGCAGCGGGAACGCCATCGGGCAGTAGCCGTGCGTGGATTCGCCGGCATCGCCGTTCAAGCCGAGGCCGTGTTGCGAGGCAACGATCTCGGCAGCTACACACGGCCCAGCCCCCGCCTCTATCCCCATCAGTGGAACTGGGACACCGCGTTCGTCGCCATCGGGTGGGCGCACTTCGACTGGACGCGCGCCGAGCGGGAGATCGACCATCTGTTGGAGGCGCAGTGGCAGAACGGGATGCTGCCGCACATCCGGTACAATCCCGCGGTCACCGAATACCATCCCGGCCCGGAGTGGTGGCCGGACGTGCCGGTGCGGCGCCCCGGCGTGATCACCAGCGGGATCTCGCAGCCGCCGGTTCTGCCGACAGCCGTCTACATCGTGGGGTTATTGCAGTCCGACGCCGACCGCCGGCTGGCCTGGTGGACCAGGCTCTACGCGCCGCTGCGCGACGCCCTGCTCTACTTTGTCCGGCACCGTACCATCGGCGGCTCCCCGCTCATTGCGATCATCCATCCCTGGGAGGCCGGCCTCGACAATAGTCCCCGGTGGGACCGCGCGGTGCGCGCCGGCCTCAAGCCTTCACGCCCCTATCGCCGGGTGGACAACACCATTGTCGGCGCCGCCATGCGGCCGGCTCAGGCCGATTACGATCTGTACATGTACCTGGTGGAACTCATCACCGGCAGCGGATACCGAATGGCTGAGGTTCTGGCCAAGACACCGTTCGCCGTGTACGATGCGCTCTTCAACGCGATCTGGTACCGGGCCGCGGTGGATCTCAATCGGATCGCCGCTGCAATCGGCAGGCCGCCGACGATCGGCGAGGCCGATCTCGATGCGTTTGGGCGCGCATATCGCGCCACGCTGTGGAACGAGGCGGCCGGTCTCTTTCGGGACGCCGATGTGCGCAGCGGTTCACAGATTCCGGCGGACACAGTGGCAGGGCTGGGTGCCATCTACGCGGGGCTTGTTGACGCGGCCCAGGCCTCGGCGATGCTGGCGCACTACCGCGAGCGCAGCGCTGGCTGTCGGCCGCTGCCCTCGACCCTGCCCGACGATCCGGGGTTCAATCCCGCCCGGTACTGGCGCGGGCCGGTCTGGGTGAACACCAACTGGTTCATCATCCGCGGCCTGGAAGATCTCGGACGCTACGAGGACGCACGGAATCTGGCGGATGCGACGCTCGACCTGATCGAGGCCGCGGGCCTGTGCGAGTACTTCCACCCGTACACCGGTGAGTGTCTGGGCGGCTCGGAGTTCTCGTGGACCGCCGCTCTGGCCATCGACCTCATCGCCCGGCCGGTCCACCCCTCGGTTTGAAGATGTGACACCATTCTGGGGAGCAGGATCGTGCCTGCTCTTGAAATCACGGTCAAAGCGAAAACGCTGTTTGACTGGAGCCGGCGAGGGGATTCGAACCCCTGACCTGCGCATTACGAGTGCTATTCTGGGAAGTCTTCAGCGTACTGTCAAGTTCCCCGCAGTCCCTGAAGTCTGCAGCAAGAGCGGCGTTCGGCGTCTGCAGCGTTCCCCGCCGTTCCCCCCGAGGGAGCCCTGTCTTTCGTGTCGTGCGGTGAGGGTGCGGTGAAGGGACCATGGCTGACCTCTGCATCAGTCCTGCTCGCCGTCCCACTGTTTGACTGTCGAGAGGCCCGTGGTTGAGGGGGCGTTGCACACGCGCCGCAAGCGGCTCCATCAGTGTCGGGCTGCTGGCGACGTTCTTGGGGATCTTGACAGGTGACAAGACAGGCGGGTGCCCCCTAAGGGATTGAGGAGATGGGCGGTCGACGCGACCACAACCGTAGGCCCTGGCGCGCCCGCTCCGGAGGCCGCGCCGGCAACCCAGCGGGGACGCAGCAAGAGGTCGGGCTAGGTCCAGAAGGTGGGGAGTTTTCAACTGGCGATCTGGGGGGATTCAAACCGGCGTTGACAACTCACGCGATACACCTCTCGTACCCGCTCGACCACTTCTCGACGCACGGCGGGCCTTAGGGTTTTTTTCGCAAGACTCCTGGAGCACGTGCTTGTCGAGCGAGAGCCCCGCCACCAATACTGCTTCAGCTTGCGGTTCTCGTCTTCGAGCTGCCGCGGGCGCGCGACCTCACTGGGCACCAGCCCGCCGTACTTGTTGCGCCACGCATAGATCGTCTTCTCGCTCACCCCGTACTTGCGGGCCACGTCGGCCACCGGCACGCCTCAGCCTGCTGGACAGCGTACGCGATCTCCGTCTCCGAAAACCGCGACCGCTTCATCGCCTCGCCGCCCAAAAGGTGAATCTTCACCTTTGCCCTGGACCACCTTTTGGGGAGGACGTCAAGCCGAACAGGGAGACAGATACGGAAAGGTTCCGACTGTATCACGGCAGCTGCGGTGGAATTCCTGCAAGCTACCGTGGCACTAGGCGGCCATACATCATAATGACGATCATTCGTGGAGTGCACAAGGCGAGTTAGGCGAAAGTTCAGCGTCGGTCTTGCCAGCTTGCCTAGACGAGGAGGCGGCCCGCGCTGTCGCCCTCTGGCTTCAGGAGTTCCGCGACGAGCGGTCACCCCACCCGAACATGATTGGCGAAGCGTCCTCTCAACCTTTCGCGTCTTCCAGCGATGACTTCAGAAAACGCCCAAAGCACTTCGACGGTGAGGCGCAACGCTGGCCCAACGGGTGGGTGATGACGCCGAATTGACGCGAGCTCCGGGCCTATTAGACCGAAGGACCCATTGGAGTGTTGCTGGCTAAGAAGGTAGCATTGCGCTTCCCTCAGCCAGGCGCCATCAAGCCGCAAATGTGCTGCCATACGCACGAGTGCTGCCACAGCCGAAACGTCTCCGGTTCGAGCGTAGGAGAGTGCCAGTCCCCCGAGGATTAGGGACCAGCATTCCAGCTCGCCAGAAGCGATTCTCAACGAACTAGTGCGCGAAAGGCTCGCCTCCTGCGAGACTCCAAGAAGTTGGCGACGACTCATCGAGATAATTTTGATGGGAGCCGGCAATGTCATGGACCCCTCGGCTACCGCCAGACCGCTGCCTCGAATCTGATCATGAAATAGGAGGCCTACTCGCCGCATCGACGCATGCGAACCGCGCTCAGAGATACCAATGATCCACCGGCGCGCTTTCGCCGCCGCGCTTCGAATGTCAGATTCGTAGGGCTTCACTCGTCCCGTAAATCCGATTGATAGCAGTCGTACAGTACAATACACCGACCAGCGTGGTATGATAGCACGCCTGAAAGGTCCTTCCCAATTTCCCCGGTCTACCGAGAGTGTACTGCTCCTCTTTGAACGCAGCCTTCGCAGGGACGGCCCCTGAGTTCCACCAGGCACCCAGAAAAGCCTCGGCGGCTGCGAGGTAGATCTGAGGCCTGCAAACACCTAAGCAATTTAGGCCTATTAGTAGCTCACCAACCAGATCCCAATGGCCCATCCGCCAGTAATGTAGAAGCAGGCATTCCACCACATCGGCCGCGCGCCTGATCTCAACCTCAGGAAGGGTCGCAGTACGGTTACCGAAATCGGTCAAGTAGAATAGAGTATGTGTGATGGAATACGCCGCTTCGTCATCAAGATGAAGTGGACCGCGGCAACGATCAAGGGTCGTGCCCCGGTAGAGACTGAGCCATCGGGGCTCTCGAAGGAGAAAACCTGACTTCCAAAGGGTATATGCTCGGTCCAGCGCACGGTAGGGAACCACTTCCGGAAGTTCAAAGAGGCGCTGCCGTTGGAGCTCGCTCAACACCTCCTCATAGTACTGCCAGCGGTAGCCTGTGGAACGAAGCATGAAGTAGGGCATCAGGTATAGGAAAGCGGCAAGTGGCCTCTTTCGAGGCATCTGAGCGTATTCGGGGTTTTCGCAATGCTGCAAAATAAAGGTGCGCCAGACCTTTAGGGGGCGACTCGCTCGCAGGTGCCTCCATTGACAGAGAAGAGCGAAAACTAACGATAGTTCGGACAGTGCTTTGACACGCAAATCCTTCAGACGGCCATTTCCGGTCGGGGAGAATTCGTTTAGGTTCCGCGTCAGCCAACCCAAACTGTTGTTGGCATGCTGCTTCAGGCGCGAACTCCTCAAGTCACGCCCACATGCCCGTACTTCAACCATATAACGTCATCTTCGTTCGGTGAGAACCGGGATTACGCGCTTCCCCCGAGTGCTGGCTTCGGCTCTGGCAACGCGTCAACAGGGACGAAAGATGAAGTCGCGAAAGATGAATCCTCTCAGAGCAACGCTGACCTTCAGTTGCTCGCTGAGCTTCATGATTTGATCAAGCGTCACATTGGAGTTGAGAATCCCGCTAGCTTTGAGCAGCTCTAGTGCCTCAGCATCCGGGAGGCGCCGAGCTGGTGCGTCGCCTACCCTTCTCCTTTGCGAGCGTGTTGTGCGCTTCCTCCGAATTTCCGCCATGAGTTAGCCCCCTTGACGATTAGCATCCAATAAGCACAACATTCCGAAATATGAAGATATGCCCTCTGGCCTGAGCTTTGGATTCAATCTGCCCACTCAGGCTCATGATCCGATCGAGCTTCGCGTTTGGATTGAGGATGCCGCTAGCTCGAATCAATGCTAACGCCTTGGAGTCGGGAATCGCCCCGCGCGGCTTCCTGAGCGATCTCTTTCCTCTCCTCGTTGGCTCCCGCATGTTCGCGCCTCCCTCTCTAAGAGATTGACTTGCAGTGACAACAAGGCCAAGGAGCGTGGGTGGGTGACAGGCTCAAGGTTGAGGAGACATCCTGGTCGAGAAGCATATAGTTTTTCCTCCGTTCGGTGGCGATCGCCAAATTCCTGCTCCACCGCACGATTTCCTTGGACACCTGATAATTCCACCGCCGCCCCACGGCCTTCAAAACCCGACGCCATGCTTTGTGAAGCTTCTTCCATTCCTCTAACGACCAAACGTATCCCGCGACGGACAGAACCCGGCCGCCAATCGCCCTGGCGCTTGCGTCATCCATCACGGTGACGGGAGCACTTTGGACATGAATAGTCTCGATCTCTGTTAGTCGCTCCCGAACGTACTTCAAGTCCTTCGTGTACTCGCCCCGTGCGGATTCCTCCAGTTCTTTACGGTCCTGAGCGCTCAGCGAATCCCAACGCGAGAAGGCTTTTGGGTGTCTGTTCCAATATGTCCACAATTGCGTTTGCAACATCTCGCAACGCCCAACTGTCGAACGAATAGGCTCGGCCTCTCGCGACTTTACAACCTTGGCTTGCTCAGGAACACCTCTCCGTCGGTACGACTCGCCATTGATGTTGATGGTCACGCTGTGGTGCGGCAGCCGGTAGAGGATCGCCCATGTGACCAACACCTTCCTCGATAGAGTTACCGAGGACGCGAGCGCCGGAGGGGCTATCGAGGCTTGGCGGAGGACGTCCCCCTCAGAAAGCGTCCCGGAGCCTGCCGCGGGCTAGGCTTCATGAACAAAGGATAGAACGCGGAGGAGAGTCAACGATTCCTGATGAATCTCAGCACACCAGCGATACATCGGACCGGAGCAAGTATATCGTGTGCCGATCATCCGGCACACCCACTTCCGTCGGTAGATGTCGCACCATCTGTCTGGAGCCGAGGGGCAATCCTGGGTCCCTACTGCTTCGTCGACAATCTCGAGCGGTTCACCTAGAAACCTCTCCGCCGTCTCGCGAAACTGCTCGGAATCACCCGTAACGGAGCATTCGCGTGTTGCCCTCTTTTGGACGTAACCAATGTGCACCAGTTCGATTTCATTATTGACAGCCAGCGTAGCCACGGCTAGGCGACACACGCTCGGCCGCGCCGCATTGTCAGTGCGCGACCGGGGCGACCGGCTCAGCCACCGCCGTGTCATGCGTCTGATGCGGGGTTGACTGGAGCCGGCGAGGGGATTCGAACCCCTG
>JBGPLF010000235.1:0-6301 GCA_041486265.1 bacterium | reverse complement strand
GAGGACGCGCGCTACATGCTCGGCCGGGATCCGCGCGACATCGAGGGGCTCTGGCAGGCGATCTACCGCCGTCCGCGCTGGCGTGGCGGGCCGATTCTCAACAGCGCGCTGAGCGCGATCGACACCGCCCTCTGGGACATCCTGGGCAAGAGCCTCGACGTCCCCATCTATCAACTGTTGGGTGGCGCCGTGCGTGACCGCGTGCGGATGTACGACCACCTGGGCGGGGGTGAGATGCAGGCGTTGTACCTCGATGACGCTCCGGAGGTCATGGCGCAGCGTGCCCGCGAATCGGTGGCGGCGGGCTACACTGCGGTCAAGGTGCTTGCGGTGCCGCGGACGTTACCCGTGGATGGACCGGAGCCAGTCAAGCGGGCCGTCCGCGTCATGGCCGCGATTCGCCAGGCCGTCGGCGACGGTGTTGACATCATGGTGGACTTCCACGGCCGCACAACGCCGGCGATGGGAATTGCGTACGCCGAAGCGCTCGCCCCGTACCGGCCCTTGTTTATCGAAGAACCTGCCCTGCCCGAGCATCCCGATGGGCTGGCGCAGGTCGCGCGTGCCGTGACGATCCCTGTGGCGAGCGGAGAGCGGCTGGTGACGCGGTTCCAGTTCCGTGAGCTGCTGGAAAAGGGCGCCTGCGCGGTCATCCAGCCCGACCTGTGCCACTGTGGTGGCATCTGGGAAGCACGCAAGATCGCCGCGATGGCGGAAGCCTACTACGTTGCGGTGGCTCCCCACAATCCGTTGGGGCCCATTGCGACCGCCGCGTGCATTCATTTCGCCCTCGCCACACCGAACTTTCTGATTCAGGAAGCGATCCGCTCCGACGTTCCCTGGCGGGACACGGTGGTCACACCTCCCCGCATCGTAGACGGCCACGCCCTGCCGTATGAGAAGCCTGGCCTGGGGATCGAAGTCAATGAAGCGGAGGCTGTACGGCACCCGTTCCAGCAAGAAGAGCTCCTGCGCTACTGGCACGACGACGGCTCGGTGGCGGACTGGTGAAGAAGAACGGTACAATGGGACCCAACGGGAGAGGAGTCGGTGACATGAAGGTCGAGACTCAGCAGCAGACATTGTACGCGACCAGCGAGCAGTACACCCCCGGGGGTGTCCACACCGCCAACCGGTACACTCCCGAGAAGATGGTGTTCACCAAGGCCCAGGGCGCGTACATCTGGGACGTCGACGGGAAGCGCTATCTCGACTACCACGCCGCCTTCGGCCCCTTCGTCCTGGGCCACGCCCACCCTGAGGTCAACCGCCGCGTCATCGACGCGATCCACCAGACCGACCTGTTCGGCGTCGGCACCACCGACATGGAGATCGCCCTGTGCGAGAAGATCCGCCAGCACGTCCCAGCCGCGGAGATGAGCCTGCTGTGTAACGCCGGTTCCGAAGCCACCTTTCACGCGGTGCGGCTGGCCCGCGCTGTGACAGGACGTCGCTACATCCTCAAGTTTCAGGGCTGCTACCACGGCTATCACGACTCGGTCTGCCGCAACATGCTCAGCGCCGCGGATAAGATCGGCACGCGCGATCCCGGCTCGGCCGGGATCCTGGATGAGGTGATCGACGCCACGCTCGTCTGCCCGTTCAACGATCTCAACGACGTCGAACGGCAACTAATCGCGCACAAGGACAACGTCGCAGCGATCATCCTCGAACCCATCCCCCACAACATCGGCTGCGTAATGCCGAAGTCCGGGTTCCTCGAAGGCCTGCGCACGCTCACGCGCGACCACGGCACACTGCTCATCTTCGATGAAGTCGTGACGGGCTTCCGCCATGGGATCGGCGGCTACCAGAAGGTCTGCGGGGTCACGCCGGATCTGGTCAGCATGGGGAAGGCGGTGGCCAACGGCTATCCCATGGCGGTGCTGGCCGGCCGCCGCGATCTCATGGAGTGGTTCAACACGCGCCCGGGCGGCTCAGTCTTTTTCGCCGGGACCTACAACGGCCATGCGGTCGGCACCTCGGCCGCGCTTGCGACGATCGACATCATGGAGCGGGAGCCGGTGCACGAGCGCATCTTCCGGCTTGGCGACCGGATGCGCCTCGGGCTGCGCGAGATCCACCGGCGTCTCGGCATCCGCGCCACGGTCGCCGGCTTCGGGTCGATCTTCCTCACGTACTTTATGGAAGGACCGATCGAGAACTACAGTGATCTCATGCGGAACGACACCAACTTCTTCCTCGAGTACCGGCGCCGCCTGATGCAGCGCGGGGTCTTCAAAATCCCGATGAACATCAAGCGCGCACACATCAGCTACGCCCACACCGAGACCGATATCGATAATACCCTACAGGCGGTCGAGGACGTGCTCAGCGAGATGGCGCACAGCCGGTAAGCACCTGACGGTGGCTCGTCACGGGTCAGCCGGCGCTACCGGCGCGACGGTGTCGGCCCGCTCTTCTACTGCCGCCCTGGGCTGCGGAGCGCGCGCGCGGCCGTAGCGAATACTGCACCCCGCGCCGGCGAGCGCGTCTCGCCAGGTGATCTTCTTTCCCTGCGCATAGCCGCGGGGACGGTAGGAGATCGGCACTTCCTGCAGCCGCCAGCCGCCCCGGGCGACTTTCGCCGTCACCTCGATCTCGAACCCAAACCGATCCTCCTGAAGCTCAATTCGCTCCAGAACCGTCCGCTTGAAGACCTTGTAGCCTACATACACGTCGGAGACTCCGAGGTGTGTAAAGAGGTTCGAGAGCACCGTGAGCGCCTTGTTCCCCAGGTACTGCCGGGTCGATAGTCGGCGCGCCTGCAGGAATCGCGATCCGTAGACCACATCGGCGGTCCCGTCAAGAATGGGGGCGAGCAGCCAAGGGTAATCCCGAGGATCGTATTCCAGGTCGGCGTCCTGCACGAGAATGATGGCGCCGCGCGCCTCCCGGAAGCCCCGGCGCAGCGCAGCTCCTTTGCCGCGATTCTGCTCCTGGAATAGTACCCGGACGATGCCCCGGCGCAGAGCCTGTAGAAACTCACGGGTGCCGTCGGTCGAGCCGTCGTCGATGACGATAATCTCTTTGTCGATCGCCACGGCCTGAACCCGCCGCAGAAGCTCTCCAATGGTGGCCCGCTCATTGTAGACGGGGATCACGACCGAGAGCTGCGGAGGTCCGGCATCAGCCATCCTGTGCACCGCCTGATCGCTTCACGAGCTGGAAGGGAAGAATCTTGCCCGCCTTGGTCGCCAGCGGCCACTGGCGCCTGACGCTTACCGTATCGGCGCGCTGCCAGATCCGCGCGCCCACCGTGGCGAAGCCCCCTTCTTTTTCAAGCTCCTCGAGGAATACCCTGCGGGCGCCGTTCTCATCAAGCGCCTCAACTCGTGGGCTGATGATCAGGAAGAGCCGGAGGATGCCCTGTTCTTCCTCTTCCACCACCTGATAGTCAGCGGCGGTTCCGCCGAAGCGGACCGGAAGAACTTCCTCGAGGACCCGCAGCAGGTCCGTCTGCACAAACGTCATACCCTCGCCGCTCAGCTTCTCGAAGCTCCGGATCTCGGACAGGTGGGTGGTCAATCCCAGCGCGCCCAAACTACAGCCGCAGGGCTTCTGGGTCAGGATGCCGTGATCCCCGCTCTCAACGTTCAACAGAATCTTGGGCGCGGAAGGCAGAAGGGACGTGACGAGCAGCGCGTCAACCATGATCTGCTCGCCTCCTACGGCCCTGCGACGTTGGACCAGCCCAAAGTTGTCGGTGAAACAATGAAGATCGTCCGGGGCCTGCGGGGTGGCGCACTGGTACCCGATGATGCCCGCCTCCGTGAACGCGAAGCGGACGAGCGTCTGCGCACCGGCCGCTTCGAGTGCTCGCCGTTTGGCCTCAGTGAAGGGCTCGCCGAGGGTGATGAAGCTCACGCCATCGAGTCCGATGCCACGCGCACGCGCGGCCTCAGCGACGCGCACGGCCGAGGAGG
The DNA here is from genome assembly GCA_041486265.1 of bacterium. GTDB lineage: Bacteria > Sysuimicrobiota > Sysuimicrobiia > Sysuimicrobiales > Humicultoraceae > JBGPLF01. Next base: position 2,375 of record JBGPLF010000235.1, on the reverse strand, counting down.
CGTACGTCGTAACGCAGAGACGCCGGCCTTCCCGCAACCGCATCCCCAACCAGACCGCCAGCGTCCCCGGGTCCATGAGATCCAGAAACGCCGGTAGCGGAAGGCGCGTGGCGGAGAGCCGGCTCAGTGCCGCCATGAACCAGGATCCCGCGTGCAGGTCAAACGCCAAAGGCTTCAAGGGATAGAACCACGCGATCGGCGCGCGGCCCAATTTCGCATAGATGAGCATCTGCGTGACACCGGCCATCAACCAGATGACGTGGTCAGCCTGCTCGAGGCGGTGGGCCGCAAGAGCCACTGCCGTGCTCACCGCACGCTCACCGATGAAATCCAGGTTGACCTTGACGACAGTGCCGGGACCTCGCGTTCCGCCGCTGCGTACTTCGAAGTGATGCGGCACCCGCGGGTTGTCGAAATCCGCTTCCGCGAAGGCGAAGCGCTGGCTCCCGCGGACGGCCTCCTTGCGACCTTTGAACTCATCAAAGGTCACGTAGACGCCGGCATCGGTGAGGCGGATCAGTGCCCCATCGAGTCCCTCCCGCTCCACGAGCGTCGTCAGGTCACCAGACTCGCATCCGGCGGCGCGGAGCAACTGGAGGTAGGGACTCCGCGGGTGCCCGTAGATCATCTGCTCGACCGTCCCAAGGAAGTACTCTTCTCGTTGTGCCAGGCGGGCTTTGAGGTCTCTGGTCGCCCGATCCACGGTGATGGGCGCGCGCAGGAATCCGGGGAAATCGCGGGTCAGGCGCGTCACCATCCCCAGATCCATCACCGCGCCTCCGGCTTCGTCGCGACGCAGGCGATGAGATACCCGTGGCGGCGCACCTGCGGGACCCGGCGGTACAGCCACGCAAAGGGGCGCACACACCATCCCGTTACTCGGGCCAGCGCCGGGAGGCGCGTGTGGCACCAGAGATCGGCCATCCGCAGCCATCCCGGCATGAACAGGATGCCGGAAAGCGCGGTGACGCGAAACCCCTTCGACGTAAGCAGCGCGCGCAGCGCGCGGGGAGTGAACGACTTCTCCATCCCATAGGGATACCGGCCGACGAGCTGCATGGACGACGCCAGGAGCGGGCGCAGAAAGGGATCGAGCTTGTTGGGCACCCCGATGATCGCGATGCCGCCGGGCTTCAACACTCGATAGATCTCCTCGACCGCGATGGCATAATCGGGGAAGTGCTCGATCGTGCCCATCGAGTAGATGAGGTCAACCGTGTCGGTCCTAAAGGGCAGCGCCCGGACGTCGCCCACGGATAAGCGGGGGCTATGACTGTTGAGAATGTCGCGGGCCTGCCGCACGATGCTGAGGGCGATATCCACGCCGACCGGACGGGCGCCGCGCTCGGCGGCCCACCGCAGGATCTCGGTATTCTTGGCTTCATCCCACAGGTCGGTCTTCAGGAGCACCCGGCCATCCAGCGGAGGGAAGAATTGCTCATGCAGCATCCGCTCGCATTCGAAGTAGTAGGTGGTGGATGCCGCGCCCTTGAGCGAGGGGAACTCGGCACCCACGTCATCCCAGAAGGATGCGTAGGCACCATGCTCCGGATGTGAGTTCGTCACAGGATGACATTCCTTCCCCACCGGGTCTTAGATGAGAACCGCGCGCATCCTGCAGCCGTGGGCGCAGGCGCAGAGGGAGTTCCCCACACCTCCCACGAAGGAGAAACCTCCGGGATGGCGGACCGTCTCCGGCTGTCTATCATTACGCTGCTCCTCCCCTGGACCGCGCTGCTCTGCTGGCTCTATGCCGTCTCCCTCGTGAGTGCTTCGACTACGGGCGTCTCACTCGTCCACATGTTCCTGCAGCGAAGCGGCATCCTTGTCGCTGGCGCGCTTGTCGCGGGGTTGCCCGCGGCAGGGTTCTGGTACGCGGAAAGACTGCGCGGCCCGCGCACCGCCGCAAAGATCCTGCTGTTCGTCATCGGTGCGCTTGCCATGTTCATCGCCGCTTTGGCGCAGGTGCTCGTCTCCTTCGTCACAGCCACCCTGATGGTCGCTGCGGCCTACGGGTACGGGGCGCGGGCCGCCCGGTGGGTGGATCTCCATGAACTGCGCCACACGTGGCAGGGCGCGCCGCTGCTGGCCGCGCTGGGATGGGCGATGCTGATTGTGCTCGGCCTGGCGGCGGGCACGGCGGGTCTGTTAATCAGGCCGGTCGTCGGAAGCGTTTATCTCCTCGGAATCGCGCTGGCGATCCTCTCACTGCGCAGACCGCCCGCGATCGGGCCAGCGCAGCCGCAGCGGCTTCACGATGGACCGTCAGTCGTCTGGTGGTGGGGGCTCGCAGTATTGATGCTGATCGGTCTGGTCGGCGCTGTGGCGCCTGAGATTCGCTATGACGCCCTGGCGGAGCATCTCCCGATCGCTCG
>JBGPLF010000234.1:0-6341 GCA_041486265.1 bacterium | reverse complement strand
TGGATCAGGGTGGACGGGCGAGGAGTGTCGTGGCGAGCCGAGAGACGCCTGATCCGCATCGCGATCTCTGGTGGGCGCATACTGGCGGGGGCGGCGGCAACTTTGGCGTCGTCACTCGATACTGGTTCGGATCGCCTGGCGCATCCGGCGACGATCCCGCCGGCTTGTTGCCTCGCGCGCCGGAGTCGATCACGACCTTCAAAGCGGAATGGAACTGGAGCGACCTCGACCAGCCGTCCTTCCTGCGAACCCTGAGGAACCACGGGATCTGGTGCGAGGGAAACAGTAACGCCGATTCCCCGTACGCCTCGCTCTGGACCCTCTTCGAGATCCATCGTAACCAGTTTGGGAAGGTCATCATTCGCGGCGTGAGCACGGCAGGCGCGGCCGCCGAGCGGCAGGTGGATGACCATCTGGCGGCGCTGGGCGAAGGGGTCGGCGCACCGCATGGCCGAGAGCTGGCGCGGATGTCGTGGCTCGAGTTCGCCCTCAACCCGTTTCCCGATCTGTTCGGCGCACCGCCGGGCGGGGTGAGTGTCAAGGTGAAGGACGCGCTCCTCAAGAAACGGTTCACCGATCGACAGATTGGCGTGGCGTACGATTACCTAACTCGCACCGATCACGATGTCATGGGTGGGATGTTGGGCCTCGCAACCTACGGCGGCCGGATCAATACCGTCGCACCCGATGCGACCGCCTCGGCGCAACGCGCTTCGATTCTCGACATCGCGTGCAATACAGGCTGGCTGGATCCGCAGGAAGAGGCGACGAATCTGACATGGGTGCGGTCGTTCTATCGAGATCTGTTTGCGGAGACCGGAGGCGTACCGGTCCCGGGCGAGGCGTGCGATGGGGCACTCATCAATCACCCTGACACCGACCTCGCGGACCCGACCCTGAATACCTCGGGCGTGCCCTGGCAAACGCTGTACTACAAGGCAAACTACCCGCGCCTGCAGCGGGTCAAGGCGCGGTGGGATCCGCGAGATGTGTTCCGTCATGCGTTGTCCATTCGGGTGCGATGAGTTCGCGGAGGCGAAATCCGCCGATTGCGTGGAGGGTTGCCGGTGCCTGAACTGCAAACCCTGATGACCGGCCTCGCGTTCGGCGAGTCGCCGCGTTGGCACGAGGGCCGTCTGTGGTTCTCCAACTGGGGTGCGCAAGAGATTGTCGCCGTCGATCTCAACGGCAACAGCGAGGTCATGGTCCGCGTCCCGACTACAATTCCGTTTTGCATCGACTGGCTGCCCGATGGGCGCCTGCTCGTCGTCTCCGGGCGCGAGGGGCTTCTCCTCCGCAAAGAGTCTGATGGCTCACTGGCGACCCATGCCGATCTGAGACGCCTCTCTGACAAGGGCTGGAACGAGATCGTCGTGGACGGTCGCGGCCACATCTACATCAACGGCGGCGGTTTTGACCTCATGGCAGGCGAGCCATTCGTCCCGGGAATCATTGCGCTGGTTGCCCCCGATGGCTCGGCCCGACAGGTGGCCGACGGCATCGCCTTCCCCAATGGGATGGCCGTAACGCCCGACAACTCGACCTTGATCATCGCCGAGTCGTATGGCAAGAGGCTCACGGCCTTCAACATCGCCGCGGACGGAAGTCTGTCGAAACGGCGGGTGTGGGCCGACCTCGACGGCTATCCCGACGGCATCTGTATCGACGCCGAAGGCGCGGTCTGGTACGGGGACGTCCCCAACAAGCGGTGCGTGCGCGTCCGCGAAGGCGGTGAGGCGTTGCAGACGATTGAACTCGACCACGGGTGCTTCGCGTGCATGCTCGGAGGCGCGGATAGGAGAACGTTGTTCCTGATGGCGGCCGAGTGGCATGGTACCGCGAGCATGGCTGACGGAGCACGAACGGGTCAGGTGCTGATCGTTCAGGCGCCCGCGTCGGGCGTCGGTTGGCCGTAGAAAGGCAGCATCGAGGTCACACCTATGTGCAGAAACATCAAAACCCTGTTCAACTTCGAACCGCCCGCGACCGAAGAAGAGATCCATGCGGCGGCAACACAATTCGTGCGCAAGGTCAGCGGCTTCCACAAGCCCTCGAGAGCCAACGAAGCGGCTTTCCTTGCGGCCATTGACGAGATCGCAGCGGTCGTGAGTAAGCTTCTCAGCACGCTCGAGACAAGTGCTCCATCCAGGAATCGCGCCGAAGAAGCCGCCAGGGCGCATGCGCGCGCTGCCCAGAGGTTTCCCGCGGCGAGCGCCGGGGGAAGATGACTCATGACGGGCGAGTGAACACTCGTTCGGTTGCCTTGAACGCACCTGTAATCGAAAACCCGGGGAGATGCCCCGGCAACGACACGGAGGTGGACGAAAATGGCTCGCACGACAAAGCCCATTCCCGAAGGGTATCACACGATCACGCCGTACCTGGTGATTCGCGACGCCAGCGCCGCGATCGAGTTCTATAAGCGCGCGTTCGGCGCGACAGAGCGGTCCCGAAGCCTGGGGCCCGACGGGAAGTCGATCATCAATGCACAACTGGAGATCGGCAACTCTATGCTGATGGTCATGGACGAGGCCCCGGAGTGGGGGTCCAAGTCGCCCCTTACCCTCGGAGGCACGCCGGCGGTCATCCACCTGTACGTGGAGGACGTGGACGCGGCCTTCGAGCGGGCCACGAAGGCCGGGGCGAAGGCCACGATGCCGCTTAGTGATCAGTTCTGGGGCGACCGCTACGGGATGGTGACCGACCCCTTCGGCCACTCCTGGTCGATCGCAACTCACAAGGTTGACCTCTCCCCGGAGGAACTCGCGAAGCGCCAGGCGGCCGCGTTTGAAGAATTCGCGAAGCGCCAGGCCGCGCCCAAAGCCTGAGGAATCGACGCCGTGCGGAAGGTCATCATGTGGAACATGGTGACGCTTGACGGCTTCTTTGAAGGGCCTAAGAGCTGGGACATCGACTGGCACGAATATGTCTGGGGCGAGGAGTTGGAGCAGTTCGCAATCGAGCAGTCGAAATCTATCGGCATGCTCCTGTTCGGCCGCGTGACGTATCAGGGCATGGCTGCTTATTGGGTATCCGCGACGGGCGAAATCGCCGATTTCATGAACAGCGTTCCTAAAGTCGTCTTTTCGAGGACGCTGGAGAGAGTCGACTGGAGCAACACACGGCTGGTGACGGAGAATGCTGAAGAGGAAGTTACCAGGTTGAAGCAGCAACCTGGCAAGGATCTGTTCATCTTCGGCAGCGCCAACCTATCCTCGACACTCATCCGGCATGGCCTGATTGACGAATACCGCCTTGGCCTCAATCCGCTCGCTCTGGGTGGTGGGAATCCCCTGTTCAAACCCAGTCCAGACAGACTAAGACTGAGGCTTCTGGAGGCAACGCCGTTGAAGTCGGGGGTCGTCCTCCTTCGCTACCAACCTGCATGAATTGCCGAGGATGCGACCCCCGGACGCCGCGGGCGCAGACGCCGGCAACCGTGAGGAGGGACAGGGGTGAGGGTCTATGACGTGGTCAAGTTTCTGCACGTCCTGCTTGCGATTGCGGCCATAGGCGCCAACATGACCTACGGGATCTGGATCTCGCGCGCGGCCCGCGAGCCCCGCGCGCTCGCGTTTGCACTTCGGGGCGTCAAGATCCTGGACGACCGGATCGCCAACCCGGCGTACGTGCTGCTCTTCATCACCGGCGCGGCGATGGTGTTTCTGGGACGTCTGCCCTGGACGACGCCCTGGCTGCTGGCCGCCCTGGTGTGGATATAGGGTGATGGAGATCCGCATCTCAATCGAGACACCAGAGCCCTCGCCGGCACAGCGACAGCCGGGAGCGGGGAGCCCCTCCGCTTCGAGGGATGGCTGGATCTGCTGCGGGTGCTTTCCGCCCTCGTCGGCCCGAAGGGGGGGTCGGGCGCTGGAGAGGGAGTCGACGATGTCAGACGGCCGGCGCCTCGCCGTCCCTGACCTGGACCTCGTCGTCGCCATCCGCGCCCTCACCGCATCTTGCCGCCCTCGACCCATCGCCGGAAGGCCTCGACTTTCACTTTGGGCCACGCGCCATCGCAGGGCATCGTCCCGGATTCGAGCCGCGCGGGGATGGCATGAGCGTGGTGAACGACGTCATCGGCATGTGCGCCGGTGGGCGAGCCCCGGGTTGGGAGTTCTCGACCGCGAGTCGGGACCCCCACTCGATGTAGGCGCTGAAGGCGGAGCGGAACTCGGAGTCATTCGTAGTCCAGCCTCCAGCGCGGACTGGAAGAGCAGCGCCACCCATCGCGCCCGCTTTTCCTCGGTGAGCGCCTTGCCAACATGTTGAGAGACCATGCGCGGGTAGCCGCCGTACTCCTCGCTGTACCATTTTGGTCCGCCGAAGACCTCAGCAAGCCATTTGGCCACGCGCTGGGGATGGTCTGGCGACATGCGGGCGAACAGCGGTGCCAGCAGCGGGTCTTGCGGCACGTACTTCTCGCAGCGGCGGCAGGCCGCCGCGCCGCGCATGGTCACGTCGGCTCGGGTCGCGTGCGAGGCCCCGTGCTCGATCTCACGCTCTTCCGGGCGCAGAGATACCTGCTGCGAACCTCGCCTTCCGCACCGTGTAGCGCTCGACGCGCTCGGGCACGATGTGCACGCCGAGCCCCACACCGGTGGGCACGCTGATCGTCCCGTCAGTGTTGAGCACCACGGGCGGATCGATCAGGTCTTCCTCGAAGTAGCGGTCACTGGCCGAGAGATCGGCCGGCAGGGTGAAGTTCGGCAGCGAGCAGAGCGCCAGGTTCGCCGCCCGGCCGATGCCGGTCTCGAGCATCCCGCCGCACCAGACCGGGACCTGCTGAGACCGGCAGAGGTCGTGAATCGCCACCGCGGCGGTTAGGCCCCCCACCCGCGCCTGCTTGATGTTGATCACGCGGCAGGCACGCAGCTCGAGCGCGGCCCGCGCCGCCCGCTCGTGCACAATCGACTCATCCAGGCAGATGGGCGTACGCATCTGCGCCTGCAGCTTGGCATGATCCACGATGTCATCTTCCTGGAGTGGCTGCTCTACGAGCAGCAAATTGTAATCGTCGAGTGCCTTGAACGTCGAGGCATCCGACAGCGCGTACGCCGAGTTGGCGTCCACCTGCAACAGGATGTCCCCGAACTGCTTCCGGATCCGCTGCACCGGCTCGAGATCCCACCCCGGCTTGATCTTGATCTTCACGCGCCGGTAGCCCTGGCCGAGATAGGCTCCCACGCGCCCGAGCAGCTCGTCGAGCGTCGGCTCGATCCCCTGGCTGACACCGACCTGAATCCTGTCCCGCTCGCCGCCCAACACCCTGGCGAGCGGCTTGCCCTGCCGCTGGGCCTCGATATCCCATAGCGCGGCCTCCACGCCGGCCTTCGCCATGTGGTTCCGGCGGATCGGGGCGACCTGCGCCGCGAACGCCCGCGGGGAAGGGATCTCCTTGCCCACCAGCGGCGGGATGACGAAGTGTTCCAACACCGACCACGCGGTGTCGGTGGTCTCTTCGTTGTAGAGGGGCGCCCGCATGACCGGGGCTTCACCCCATCCCTCCAGGCCATCGGCCCGCACCCGCACCAGCAGGCACGTTTTCATGGCTTCCCGGCCGAACGAGGTCTCAAACGGCGCGCGATACTTCATCTCGATCTGGTGGAGTTCGATCGCGTCAATCCTCATTGGTCCCCCTTGTGAGGACGTAGTGACCTCTCAATCGCTCGTCCCGCTGCAGCATGAAATCTACCGCGCGATACCCTCGCCCGAAGTAGCGCAGGAAGGCCTCGCGTGTGGCCAGCCGCCAGGCGCGGGCCAGTCCCTCGTCGCGGTTTCTCAGCTCAGCGAAGTCGGTCGGGGTTTCGATGAGGACGACCGGCGCGTCGACATCGAGGACCGGATCGCTGGGCCCGACCCCCGAGGTCCAGGGGACGGCCTCCAGGGCGCGCGGGGCCGGTCCCCACGCCCGCTCCTCCGGCCGGCCCGCGGCGGCGGAGGCGACACGCGCCGACGTCAGCGCCCAATCCACCTCGAGCCGGTCGCTGTCCAGGTCCCGGTTGATCGCATCCGGCATCGCGCCGTAATAGTTGACGTAATACCGCGTCGCCGTGGCTCCCAGTTTGTGAATGTTGAAGCGCGCGTTGATGCTCTGCAGCGGATCGTAGGTCCACACCGCGTGCTCGTAGCCCATCACCATCGCGGCCTCGCGCTGGGCGCACTTCAAACGAAAGCCGATGTCCTGCAACTGCCGGCCGCCCCGGACGCCGGCCATGTGTGAGTAGAAGAGCGGCTGCCCGCCGCGCCAGCCCGCAAAGCCGTAGCAGAAGCCGACCGGCGTCCCATCGGCCTCGAACGCGCAGAGCACTGCACCCCCGGCGCCTGATGCGGCCTTCAAC
>JBGPLF010000233.1:0-6377 GCA_041486265.1 bacterium | reverse complement strand
GCGCAGCCTGGTAGATGCCGTTGGGGGATTTCGTCCCGAGTTCGACGGGTCTCAGGACTATGATCTCGCCCTCCGGGCGGTCGAGCAGACGGACCGGATCGTCCACATCCCGCGGATCCTCTACCACTGGCGCAAGGTGTCAGTGTCCGCGGCAGGATTCATTGAGGCCAAGCCGTGGGCGCATGCGGCCGGTGTGAGGGCGCTCGCCGACTACGTCTCCAGGGTCGGGATCGCCGCCGAGGTGGTTGATCAGCCCGGCGGCGGGTTCCGGCGGGTGCGGTACCAGATCCTGGGGGAGCCGCTTGTGACCATCATCATCCTCACGGGTGGCCGGATGGTCCACACGGCCGGCGGGCCGAAGGACCTGCTGCTGGACTGCGCCCGGAGCGTCGTCGAGAAGACATCGTACACAAACTACGAACTGCTCGTGGTGGACAATGGTGAACTATCCCCCGCGGCGAGAGCATACCTGGAGAGCGTCAAGCACCGCCGGATCTCATTCATGGACGCGGGGCCGTCCAACCCGGCAGCGAAGATCAACTTCGCCGCCCAGCACGCCCGGGGCGAGCACCTGCTCCTGCTCCACGACGACGTCGAGGTGATTGACAGCGACTGGCTCAGTGCGATGCTTGAGTTCTCGCAGCAGCGGGACATCGGCGCGGTCGGGGCCAAGCTGTACTTTCCCGACGAGCGCATCCAGCATATCGGGATCGTCCTGGGGATCCAGGGGGCCGCGGGCCACATCTTTCGCGGGCAGCCGAGGACTCACCCCGGGTACTTCGGGAGCGCGTGGGTTGTGCGGAACTACTCGGCCGTGACTGGAGCGTGTTTGATGACACGGCGGGCCGTCTTCGACGAGGCGGGCGGGTTCGACCAACGCTTCCCGGCACGCTTCAGCGACGTCGATTATTGCCTGCGGGTGGGGGCCAGGGGCTACCGGATCGTGTTCACGCCCTTCGCCGAACTGTACCATCACGAGGGAGCCCCATTCGGAGACCAGCCGCTTCCCACGAACCCGGACGAGGTTCAGGCGCTGAACGACCGGTGGCGGGCGAAAATCGAGGACGACCCGTTCTATAGTCCCAACCTCACGCGCTCCGGCACGGACTATGAACTGGGATTGTGAAGAATGACTACGAAGTAATCATAGCCCTAAAGAAGAATGCGGAAAGCGACAGAGAGCACACAGGGAGGTCGCGCGAATGAAGGTGCTGGTCACGGGCGCCACCGGATTCATCGGGAACCATCTCGTGCCTGAACTCCTGGATCGCCATCACGAAGTTGCGACGATTGAGCGGTACGTGACGTCGCGCTACACGCTTAGAACCGCACGGCGGGTGAACACGTACTTTGCCGATCTCCGGGACGCACACGCAGTCCGCGGAGTTATTCGGGAAGCCAAACCCGACGCGGTCATCCACCTCGCCTCGATCAGTCCCGTGGCGTACAGCTATGAGCATCCTCAAGAGGTCGCGGAGGCGAACTTCCTCGCAACGATCAACCTGGCTGAAGCGTGCCTGCGAGAGGTCCCACACTTCAGGCATTTTCTCTTCGCCTCGACATCGGAAACGTATGGAAACGGCCCATGCCCCAAGACCGAAGACACCCTCCAGCGGCCCAACAGTCCATACGCCGTGAGCAAGCTGGCGGCCGAATCCTACCTCCTATACATGAGAGACGCATACAAGTTTCCGATCACGATCCTGCGCTCGTTCAACACCTACGGCCGGAAGAACGACACCCACTTCGTCGTAGAAAGGATCATCGTGCAGATGCTCCGCGGCGGCCAGGTCATGCTCGGAGACTCCAATCCGATCCGCGACCTCATGTACGTAGACGATCATGTGAAGGCGTACCTGGCCTGTCTGGGTCATGAAGCCGCCTTGGGCCAGGTCTATGTTTTCTGCACGGGCAGGGGGGTTTCGATCGGCCAGCTCGTGCAACTCCTTCAGGAGTTCACGGGCTTCAAGGGCGACGTCTCCTGGCACACGATTCCCAGGAGGCCGCTCGATATCGACGTGCTTCTTGGGGACTATTCAAAGGCCCGCAGCGAATTAGGGTGGGCGCCGGCCGTGCCGCTCGAAGAAGGTCTGCGTCGCACGATTGCATTCTGGCGGCAGGCTCTGCAGAAGCCGGAGTAAGATGCTTGAGGGCACTAGAAGGGAGTCCCTGGGGCACGCCAAGAAGCCCAGCCCATCGATACGGCAGTCAAACCCCCCGGCGCGCGAGCAGCTCCTCCTTTTGATCGAGAATGTCCGCAAGCTTCTTTCTCATCACATCTGGCGACCAATGCTGCCTGGCGAAGTCCTGGGAAGCCTGCTGGACATTATTCCAAAGCGCCTCATTCTCATACAGCTCAACAACCCTGTCGGCAAACTCCTCATCACTCTTCGCGATCAACACTTCCCGTCCGTTGTGAAGCTCGAGCCCGGATGCCCCGAACGCTGAGACAACCGCGGGAATCCCCTGGCCCATGGCCTCGATCAACTTGAGGCTGATCCCGGCACCAAACCGGCTCGGCACGACGAAGACGCGGCACTTTTCGTAGTACTCACGCAAGTCTCCTACGAAGCCCGTCACGACAACGGATTCAGACGCCAGGCGACGAACCCGTTCCGCCGGATCGGAGCCGACGATGATGAACCGACAGTTCGGGAGACGTTCGCGAATCCGGGGCAGGATGTTGGCAGCGAAGTGCAATACCGCATCGATGTTGGGCGGATGAGCCTCGGTCACCGTACCAACGAAGAGCAGGTCCTTTCGCTGCGAACAGGGCAGCGAGGACGGAGCGAGGTCAGGGGCGTGTTCCCACACCATCACGTGGTTGTGGGCGCGCTCCTTGAGAATGATGTCGCGATCCACCTGGGAGACGGTGGTCACCACATCCGCCCCGGCCATCAGGCTCAGTTCCTCCTTGAGCATTCTCTGCTTGTCGGCCTCCGGCAACCTGTGTCCCTCCAGCTGGGCCTTGAGGAATTCTCTCACGCAGAAAATCGCCTCGGCGTCATAGATGATCGCCGCGTTCGGAAACTGCTGGCGCGCGAGGCTCATAACCCTGGCCGCGTTGTGCGGCCGGCTGATGATCACAACCTCGTAGTATGCGGACCGGCTGCGGAGCAGGCCTTCGGGGCTGAAGTTCCCGGAGAACACCTCAATCCCCATCTGCTGGAGCTCCGCCGTGATCGGCTGGTGCGCCGTCGCGTCGACCAGTGGCACGAAGGTCACCACGCATCCCAGTTCGGAGAGGAATTGAAGCAGCCTGCGGGTCCGTGGGAGGCCCAAACCCAAATGAGGGGCAGGAATCTGATCGTCCATCACCAACACGCGGCGTCCAGGCCGGCGATCGCGCGCTCTCAACACATCGCCGTACGGAACCTGCTTGCGGAGGTTCTCGCCCCACTTCTCGACGAACGTGGAATGATTCGTCTCAATCAGGAGTCGCGCCCCTTCAAACGAACGGCTTCCAAATTCATGGTGAAATACCGTCACCACGGGCTGCAACAACACTCTGTACCCCAGCCGGCGCACGCCAAAGCAGAGATCCGCGTCCTCGTAGTACGCCGGGCGATATCGCTCGTCAAATCCTCCGCGTTTCCGAACAAGCTCGGCGCGCACCAGCAGGCAGGCTGCCGAGCAGTAGTCCACCTCGCGCAGGTAGGAGTATTCAGGCTTGAACGGATCGTCGTCGCGCCCGTATCCCAGGGCGGTGCCGTCGGCCCATACGATCGAACCGGCTTCCTGCAGCGATCCGTTCGGCCGGATCAGCTTTGCCCCCACCGCCCCACATTCCGGACTACGCTCGATCGTGTCGACGAGCAGCGAGAGCCACCGCGGCGTCACTACCACGTCGTTGTTCAGAAACATGATGTAGCGCCCATGAGCCAATGCGACTCCGATATTGCAGCTTCGCACGTACTCGAGGTTCTGGGCGTTTCGTTCCACCCGCAACGCTTCGCATTTTTCCAACAATTCTCTGGTCGCATCCCGAGAGTGGTCATCGACAACAATCAGTTCGTACGGCACGTCCGTGTGGATCAGAATGCTCTCGAGACACTGATACAGGTACTCGGCCTTGTTGAACGTCGGGATGACAATGCTGACCAGAGGCTCCTCGAAGTGCGGGAAGATCAACCGTACTGACGGCTGCGACAAGAATTGCTGCAGCCTTGCCTCGAGCACGGCCTGATCCGCGATCATCGAGGTCGTGGTAGATGGCGCCGGCTGCTGATCGGGCACGGGGCTCGCCGGCGACTCATGAAGCTCAATTGGCGCCGCTGCGCGAGCCAGAGCGCCGGTGAGTCCGTTCAGCCTCACGGAGCGTACAGCACGCGACCAGATCTCGCGGGCGGACCTGCGGGATAGGATCGCCGGATCCCCCCACGCCGCCCAGGCGGAAGCGGGAGATCCCCCGGGCGGGATGGCGGTGGAGAGCACGAATTCCACGTCCTGGTTGGCGAACTGCTCAAGGCTCAAGGTGAGCTCGACCCACCTGCGGTGCCGCGGGAAGCCCGTTGGATGGATCAACCAGTTCCGCGTCCTGACGTGGCCGCCGCCCCCTGGCGTGACCGTGACGGCGAACTCAACGCCGGATGGATTCCTGCCCCAGGCCTCCGGCAGGAGAGTCGCATACGCGCGGAACGTCGCCCTCGGCGGCAGGTGGAGCCGATGGGTCACTCGTGTCGTTGGATGCATGAAGAGCGACTCCAGCGCTTGGTGCGCGACCTGCAGGCCCGGGATCCAATAAGTCGCTTCACGGGGGTTCGGCAGGTTCGTCTCGACAATCGGGGTCAGGGACCTTAGTGGGCGCCGGTCATATGCCAGTTGACGCCACGCCCTTCTGAGGATATGGAGGGGGTTCCAGAGCTGGGCCTTCAAGGAGACCCGCCGCAGGGGCTCGGTCACCCTCCAGGCCGTCGAGGACAGGATCGTCTCGAGCTGGTGCGAAACGTGACTGATCTCCGCCTGCAGTGCTCGCTCTCGCTCGTCCAGCCGCGCGTGCAGCGCATCGATCGCCTGTGCCCTTTCTGCCAGGTCCTTCCGAAGGATGTGTCCTGACCGCTCGTGTGCCTGAAGACGAGCCTTCAGCAACTCAGACTCTTCGGCTTTCCGCACTGCCTCCGCCTGCAGCGCCGCCACCGCACGCTCTTTCTCGGCGAGCTGATCGCGAAGCTCCAGAATCTGGGCACGGAGCCTCTCGGCTACCCCCTGGTCCTCCGCGACCTGACCCTGGAGCCCAGCGACGATGGCGTCCACGTCAGCGCGCGCACGCCCCATGGCCTGGCGCAGTGCCCCAATCTCTTGTTCCCAGCGTGCGCGGGTTGCTTCGAATTCAACCTGAATGAGGCGTGTCTGGTCGTTGAGGAAGAGCGACCGGTAGAGAAGGCCCTCAGGGATCGGCCGATCCGAGCAGACGGCAACGAAATACAATGGCTCTTGCCGCGCCTGTTGAGCCTCGCGCACTGGAGCAGGCTCGCCAGGCACGACCTCCGCGACCAACTCTCCAATTCGAGACAACTCGGCAGAAGGCGACAGATTCCACAGACTCGCGCCGAACGCCAGCCGCTCGCCGTAGAACGCGACGTGGGTGAACGAGCGCTCGAGGAGCTCGCGGATCTCGTCTAGATAGAACTCCTTGACATGAAAGGGGTTGGCGTACTTGGCATCGTCGGAGTACGTCTTCTTGTTCGGGGTGGAGATGAGAACGATGCCGCCGGGGCGAAGAACGCGCTTTATCTCAGCAAGGAGCCGGGCGGCATCGGTGATGTGCTCGATCACCTCAAAGCAAGTGATCGCGTCGAACGTGCCCTGCTTGAAAGGAACGGCGAGAGCCGACGCTACCAGGAATGAGAGGTTTGCAGCGGCGTATTTCGACGACGCGTGGGCGACGGCCTCGAGCGCGATATCCAGACCGACGACCTGCCGCGCCTCGTGGGCCAGCAGAAAGGCTCCGTACCCCTCCCCAGACCCAAGGTCGAGGACCTCTTTGTCCCTAACGGCCTCCTTCGCCAGCAGATAGCGCAGCAGGTGCTCGTAAGTTATCCGCGCGTCGCCTAGACCGGGAATGAAGCGTTCACCCGTATCCTTCATGCAACTCCCGCTCCGCAGACGGCAAACTGGTCTCTTACTGACCGTCCCAATCTCCCGAGAGCGAGTTCCAGTTCAATCCGCCCGGGCCGAACTGGAACGTCACATTGGCGACCCCGGTGCCGTTCGTGTTCCGCAGATAGAAGAACCCCGTGTTGGGCGCATAGAGCCCGATCGTCGTCGTGTTGTCGCCGTCCCAGTCCCCCGCCCTCGCGACCCACCCCGCCCCACCCGGCCCGAACTGAAACGTCACGTCGGCGACACCCGTGCTGTTTGCGTTCCGCAGGTAGAAG
>JBGPLF010000232.1:0-6427 GCA_041486265.1 bacterium | reverse complement strand
GATGAGGCCATCTGCCGCAGCAAGTCTTCTATCGCCTCGATCCAATCGGCAGGACGCTGCAGCGCCCAGTCGGCGCCGAGGCGCTCCCCGGTCGGCAGTTGCCGGTCGAGCACTCCGTACCGGTATGCATGCACGGCCGTTGCGATCTCGGCTCCAGTCGCCACATCCACCAAGACCGCGCGGGCCGATTCCGTCCCGAAGTCCACCCCGATGCTGTAGCGAGGCACCCCTTCACCTCACACGAACACGCGCGCCTCGATCCCAAACATCTTGCACGCCCACTCGAGGTCCGCCACCCAGTTCCCGTAGACGCCGTGGATGTGGTTGGAGTCGTACTCGGCCAGGAACTCGTCCGGCGGAACCTTGAACCGGGCAAAGGCGTGCGGCCACTCGGGCGTCGTCGCCTTTGCCTTCTGCATCGCCACGTCGGGCGGGTACCCGATGAGCTCGCCCGGCACGATGGCCATCCAGTACTTGCCGTTCCGTCGCGCGAGCCGCGCCAGCGTCACCTCGCCGGGCGCCGCGATGTGCATGACCGACGCGCCGCCGGCCGGGAAGTACATGATCGCGGGATAGAAATGCACGTGCTTGAGATTCACGGCCGGGTCGAAGGAGTGGCCCGCGAAGTAGGTCGCATGCTCGCCGGAGTTGACCAGATCCCACATGTTGTCGGCGGCGTCGTAGTGGCGCACGTCGGCGAAGAGCACCGGGGTGCCGGCGATATGCTTGAAGATCTCCATCGTCAGCGCACCGTCGCTGTCGGCTTCGGTGGCGCAGACGATGGGGTCGTGCGGCCCCTCCCAGTCGTAAGGATCGTTCAGGAACGCCTCGGGCACGTCCATCGTGGCGAAGTGGTTGGTCATCTCCGGCTGGCCCTTGATCCCGCAGAAGTCCAGCCGCCACTCGTCGATGATGTCGCGCACGGCGTGGTAGGCTTTGATCTGCCGGCGCAGCAGATCGGGCGTCAGTTTCTTTCCGTCGTAATGGATCGTCGCGCCGTTGCGCTGCAGCCAGGCGATACCGGCCTCGGCGCGGGCGTCCGGGACGGCTTCGGACCGCCGCACGATCTCGAACTGGTCGATGTGCTCGATGTCGATGCCGAAGTCGCGGCGCCACTGGTCCAGTGCCGGGACGGCGGTGTACATGCCCATGGAGCGTCCGCCGATGATACCGTACATCTCGCCCCGCAGCCGGTTCTTCGCGACGGCGGGCCGCAGGAACTGCAGCACGCGCTGGAACACCGCCTCGTCATCGATGTCGCCCGAGACACGCCCGTGGAAAACGCCCACCTGGTCCAGGCTGCCGGCGGCCGCCAGCATGGCCACCAGGCCCGGGTACTGCGGGTTCACGTTGCTGAACAGGAGAATGGGGCCCGGGACGAACTGCGCGGCGATCGCCGAATAGTGCGGCCATCCCCAGATCGCGTAGTTAAAAATGGTGGCTTCCACCTGCTGCGCCGCCAGGTAACGGCCCTCGCTGTTCGCAAGGTCGGTGGTCCACACGATGTCGCGGCCGGTGACGACCTCCCAGCCGATGGCGCGCAGCCGCGCCGCCAGACGATCCTGGAACTGGCGGGTCAGGGGGAGCAACTCCTGGTGCACGTGCGGCCGGCCGTCAGAGAAGGTCAAGATGCCGACTTTCGGGGATTTCATCCTCGTCCTCCGTCCATCGCGGAATACCCCGTGCGCACCGCGATCTCGCCTGGTGTGATAGCGCTCTCATAAATCAGGTTCGTGGCCCAGGATTCGAATCCTCGACGCCTGGCCGGCCACCACGAGGCGTACCCCGGGCGCGGCGCCGGCAGACGCCGGCTTAGTAGGTTCCCGGGCGGATTCTCCGATACACACTCTTCAAGCGGTCCAGCGAGAAATCGGGTGATTGGCAAGTTTCGATGATGGCCCGCTCGTCCGCCTCGATCCCGGCGGCGGCCTCTGGAATCCTGTCCGCGATCTCTTGCGGAATGGTCAGCACGCCGTGCTGATCCCCATGAATCAATTCTCCCGGATTGATCCACACGCCGCCCACCTTGACCGGCAGACCGAAATCCACCAAGTGCACGTTGGCGTGCGAGACCGAGACGCAGGCGGCAAAGAACTGAAATCCCAGCGCCCGCACCTCGTCCAGATCCCGCACCGACCCGTCCGTGACGATCCCGACACAGCCCAAGGCCTTGTGGATGTTCGCCTGCACTTCGCCCCACTGAGCACCCTGCCCGCGGGGATCGTCGAGGTCATGCGCCACGACCACCCGCGGCACGGGGATGGTCTGGATGTAGTCCCACCAGGCGAAGACGCTCGCGCGGTGTCCCTCAAACGGTCCTCGCTCCGCCCGGATCAGCGCTGTCACGGCATGCCCAACCATGGGGCCCGTGTTGGCGAAGCGCGCGCGGATATCCGAAGAGAGATTCCCCGCCTCGCGCGGCCGGACTTTGAACGTCTCGATGGCATTGGCGATCGTCGGGCTGGGCATCGCCTTCAGCGCGGCAATGTGATCAGGGTGGAGCGGCATCGTTCTTACCTCCCAATGAGCAAAATCACTACCTCGGTCGGCCCATGCGCCCCGAGGACCAGCACCGATCCGATGTCTGCGCTGCGGCTGGGACCGGTGATCAACGTCAATGATGACGGCAGCGTTCCTCCATGGAGGAAGAGCGCATGCAGGTCCGAGAGGATCCGGTCGGCGCGCAGGATTACCAGATGGACCGGCGGCAGCAGTGAGACCAGGCGGGGCTGCTGTGGATTGGACGCCAGGGCCAGCGTCGCGGTCTCGGCGATCCCCCACTCGGCGCCGGTCACGCCGGCGTCGGCCTGCGCCAGCGCCTCGATCGACGATCCCGGGCCCAGGACTTCGATGCCTCCCGCGCGCAGATGTTCGAGCACGGGCGCCAGATCCGGTGTCTCCCACACGGCCACGCGGTGGACGCGGCGCTGCGCCAACCTCGCGGCCGCCAGCTCAGCCGCCTCCTGAATAGAAGGCACCCGCTCGACACCGACTCCGAGATCGCGCGCTCTGTCGATGAAGAGCGCCACGGGATCACCAAGGACCTGGGGCGCAGGCAGGGCGGGGAGCCCGGGAGGTGCCGGATGAAGAGCATGCGCTGAAGGGGCTCTGCCCGCAATGGCCGCGCCCGGAGAGCCCGGGCCTGGAGAGGCCGCGCGGATGCGCGCGAGCAGCGCGTCGCGGCTCACTGCCCGTCCCTTTCGCGCGATGTGCCGGGACCTGATGCATCCGGAGGCGATGCGTTCCGGCGCGATGCCCACCAATCCCGGAACGGCGTCGCCGCCAGCGGCGGTGCGGAGCGGTACGCCGTCCAACCGCTGATCGGATAGGGCAATCGCTCAATCCTCCCCCGGCGCACGAACGGCCGTTGCAGCAGGCGGCCAAGGCCGCCGAGCACGCGCAGCCGGGCGGGGCTGCCCATGACGAACGCCCAGGCCCGCGCGAACACCCGGTCCATCCAGCCGGCCAGACCGGCGCGCACGGCGCGGCCCCGCAACTCGAGCAGCATCCGCGGCAGGTCGATCTTCACGGGGCACACCTCCAGGCACGCCCCGCAGAGCGTGGACGCAAACGGCAGCTCGCTGGCATGTTCCAGCCCGCGAAGCGCCGGCGTGATCACGGCGCCGATCGGTCCGGAATATTCCGATTCATAAGCGTGCCCGCCGGCCCGCTCGAAAACCGGACACACGTTCAAGCAGGCGCCGCATCGGATGCACCGCAAGGCCTCCTGGAGTTTGGGATCGGCCAGCACCCGCGTCCGTCCGTTGTCGAGAATGACCAGGTGCAGTTCTTCCGGGCCGTCTGTTTCCCCAGCCCGCCGGGGCCCCGTGACCAGGGACGCGTAGACACTG
The DNA here is from genome assembly GCA_041486265.1 of bacterium. Classification (GTDB taxonomy): domain Bacteria; phylum Sysuimicrobiota; class Sysuimicrobiia; order Sysuimicrobiales; family Humicultoraceae; genus JBGPLF01. The sequence goes on along the minus strand of JBGPLF010000232.1, from coordinate 2,576 downwards.
GCGCGCTGGCCGGTAGCGCTGCGCGCCAGCAGCCGAAGGAACACCCCCAGGTCGGCCAGCCGGGGGAGGACTTTCTCGATGCCCATCACCGCGACGTGAATGCGCGGCCGCGTCGCAGTGAGCCGAGCATTGCCTTCGTTCTCGACGACGACAAGCGTGCCGGTTTCGGCGACAGCGAAGTTGACGCCGGTAATACCCATGTCGGCCGCCAGAAACTCCGCACGCAGCGTCTCGCGCGCGACGCGGGCCAAATCTTCGGGCCGCTCGTGTTGCGGGACGCCGAGTTTCCGCGCGAAGAGCTCGGCCACGGATGCCGCCGACTTGTGGATGATCGGCGCAATGATGTGACTGGGCCGATCGCCTGCCAGCTGGACAACATATTCACCCAGATCAGTCTCAACGACCTTGACGCCGATGGCCTCGATCGCCGGGTTGAGGTGAATCTCCTCGGTCGTCATCGACTTGCTCTTCACTACACGGCGTACGCCGCGCGTGCGCGCCAGCTCCGTGATGATGCGCCGGGCCTCGGCGGCGTCGAGCGCCCAGTGGACAACGCCGTTGTGCGCGGTGACCTGCGCCTCAAGCTGACTCAGATAGATGTCGAGATGCGCGAGCACATGGTCCTTGGTGCGGGCGGCCGTCTCGCGGAGGAGCTCCCATTCCGGGATCTCGGCCGCCATTTCGTTTCGAAGTTGACGGAAGACGGGCAATGCCCGGCCCAGCGCGTCCTGGAGGGCGCGATCCCGGATGGCCCGCTCGGTGTTGCCGATCATGTCGATGCGGGGGCCCGCGTGCCCGGTGGCGCCCTGCGGCACGGTCGTCGGGTCTGGGGGCGCCGTCGACCTCATTGTTCCGCCAGCACCTCGGCCAGATGCATCGCCCGTACCCGGCTCCCGCGCCGCGTGAGCCCGCCGGCGATGTGCATCAGGCAACTCGCGTCCGTCGCGGTTACGACCTCGGCTCCGCTCTTCTCGATGGACTCCATCTTCGTCGAGAGCATCGCCCCCGAGACGCCGGCGAACTTCACCGAGAAGAATCCGCCGAAACCGCAGCATTCGTCGGCGCGCGGCAACTCGACCAGGCGCAGGTCGCGCACTGCGGCCAGCAGGCGCAGCGGCTCCTCCCGCAGTCCGAGGCCGCGCAGTCCGTGGCACGATGGATGGTACGCCACGGCCGCAGGAAAGCGGGCGCCGAGGTCAGTCTGCCCCAGCACCCGCACCAGATACTCACTCAACTCGTAGGTGCGGTGGGCGAGGGCCTGGACGCGCTCGTGCAGCGCGGGGCTCTCCTCGAAGAGTTGAGGGTACCACTCGCGCACCATCGCGACACACGAGCCCGATGGCGCCACGATCGCCGGAGCCCCCTCGAAGACATCAAGAAACTGCCGGGCCAGGGATCGCGCCTGCTCCTGGAAACCATCGTTGAATGTGGCCTGGCCGCAGCACGTCTGGGCCGGCGGGAACGACACGGCGCAGCCCGCGCGCTCGAGCACGCGCACTGTGCACTCACCGATATGGGGAAAGAGTTGATCGACCAGGCAGGTGACGAACAGCGCGACCGGCCGCACCGCCTCAGAGGGCCGCGGCGGCGCTGGTGGCAGCCGCGCCCCGGGACATACGGAATCCCTCGGCCGCCAGCAGAGATTCCAACGCGCCCAGCAGCAACAGCACCCAGCGCGGCTGGCTGGAGTATCCCATCAGGCCGATCCGCCACACTTTCCCGCGCAGAGACCCGAGGCCACCGGCGATCTCGATCCCGTATTCGCGCAGCAGCCGGGCCCGCACCCTCTCACTGTCGACAGCCCCGGGAACGCGGACCGTGGTGACCGTTGGAGATCTGTCCTGGGGCGCGGCCAGCAGCTCGAGACCCATCGCCTCCAGCCCGGCCCACAGGGCGTACGCGTTGCGCCGGTGGCGCGCGATCCGGGCGCCCAGTCCTTCGGCCTGGACCAGCCGCAGGGCCTCTCGCATGGCGTAGACGAACGGCACCGGAACGGTGTGGTGGTACGCGTGGGTGGGCCCCCAGTACTGCCACAGCCGCTCCAGGTCGAGATAGAAGGTGGCCGGCGCCCCCCGGCCGCGGGTGCGCGCATGGACCGTGATCGGCGCCATCCCGGGCGGCGCGCTTAGACATTTCTGCGAACCGCTGTAAGCGGCGTCGATGTCCCACGCATCAACAAGCAACTCCGCGCCGCCTAGTGACGCCACCGCGTCCACCAGGACGGTCGCGCCGCGGGCGTGCGCGATCCGGACCAGCTCCTGCAGCGGCTGCAAGACGCCCGTCGAGGTCTCCACATGCGCCGCGGCCACGCACGCCACCGCGCCCGCCGCGCCCGCGAGCGCCCGCTCGAGATCGCCCGGATCCACCGCACGCCCCCACGGCGCCTCGATCCGGATGACCTCGGCGCCGATCCGGGCCCCGATCTCGGCGATGCGATCGGCGAAGAATCCTGCCGTGCAGACGGCCAGGCGGTCGCCGGGCCGCACCATCTGCAGCAGCGCGGCCTCCATGCCGGCGGTGCCGGTACCGGAGATGGGAAACGTCAGTTCGTTCTCGGTCTGGAACACACCACGCAG
>JBGPLF010000231.1:0-6433 GCA_041486265.1 bacterium | reverse complement strand
TGACGGCCAAGATCCCGGTCATCGGTCAGCACTTTAACGTCGGCTCGATGATCGCGTTCCTCTTTCTGGGCGGTCCGGCCGTTGGGGCGGCGACGATCACCCGGTTCTACGCGCTGCACTTCGGCATCTCGCTCGTGCTGCTCATCGTGGCCGAGGTCTTCTACTACCGGATGCGGCGCAGCCGGCTGAACATGTCGCTCTTCCCGATCCTGCTGTTTACGGCCCTGCTCGTCTTCGTCAGCTGGGCGCTGCCGGCAGAGCTGGGGCGGCGGGCCGATCCCAACCGCACGCCGCTGCCCATCCTCTCCGACTGGTATTTCCTGGGTCTCTATCAGTATGTGAAGTACACGCCGCCCCTGTGGGCGGGGCTTGGCCCCGGGCTGCTCATCGGGTTCGGCATGCTGGTGCCGTTTCTCGATCGCAGCAAGAGCCGGCGGCCGCTCGATCGCCCGTTCTTCTTCGTCGTCGGGATGCTGGCGCTGGCCTACTGGCTCATCTTTACGATGCTGATCATGTTCAACATCGCGGTCATCGAGCGCGAGCCGCCCATTATACTGGCGGTGACCCTTGTCGTGATGCTATCCGCCTTCATCTGGGAACGGCGCTACCGCCGCCGGCAGGCGCAGGCGGCGGTGAAGGCTGCTGCGGTGCCGCGGCCAAGACCGGCGGCGGCCGCTCACGCGGGGCACCCGTAGGCCGTGCGGCTCATGGTGTTAATGGGCATCTTTGCCGCCGCGGTTGTGTCCTTCTCGCGGCTCTGGCAAGGTGTCAGGGGCGCGCTGGACGGCCAGCGGCTGTACGGTCCGGCCGAGGCGCTGGTGTGGATGGGGGTGTTCGTGGGCAGCATGGGCTACCTCGCGTTCGTGATCTACGCGGCCGATCGCGCGGCCGGCCGCACGAGGCGCCGTATTGCGATCTTTGACCGCGCACTTGACCGGGGCCGCGGAGCCTCACACCCGATCTCGCAGAGGATGCGGCCCCATGGGCGATAAGCGCGACCGGTACGCGTGGGGCGTCGGGATCTTGTCGGTCCTGGGTCTGAGCTGTGCCCTGCTCATCATGCTGGGCGAGGCGTTCGGCGGGCCGGACCACCTCTGGTACTGGCAGCTCGGCAGCGCGGCGTTGGGGACGATCTTCGTGATCTATGGCCTGATTCTGCTGCTGCTCCGCAAGATGGGTATGATCGGCCCGCGACGGGCGGAACGATAGGGAGGCTCCTGTGTACCGGAGGACGCTGACCGCGCTGCAACGGTTCACGCTGCGCCTGGACGTGGCGATCAACCGCGTCTATCCGTCCGATCTGAACCCGCTGTACTACACCGGCGGACTGACGAACCTGTTCCTGTTTATCCTCGTGCTCTCAGGGATTTTCATCTTCCTCTATTACGTCCCGAGCCTGGCGGACGCGCACCCCTCCGTCACCTACCTGACCGACCGCGTGCCCTATGGCGGGCTGATCCGCGGGATCCATCGGTACGCGGCGGACGCCTTCATCGTGGCCGCCCTGCTGCACCTCTTCCGGAACTGGTTCACAGATCGCTACCTCTTCTCGCGCGACAGCCCGTGGATCTCCGGGATGTTCATGCTGCTGCTGGGCGGTCTCATCGGCGCGACCGGTTACATCCTGGTCTGGGATGAGCGTGCGCTGGCGACCCTCTCCACCTTCACCGAACTGCTCCGGGCGATTCCGGCCATCGGCGGGGCGATGGCCTCGCTGTTGGTCGGCGGGGGGGGATTGTCCGAAGGGACGTTGCCGCGGGTCCTCCTGCTCCATGTCGGGCCGGCGTCGGCGCTCTACCTGCTGCTGTGGTGGCACTACATCCGCATCCGCCATCCCAAGGTGTGGCCGCCGGCTACCTGGGTCCTGGTCAGCCTGGGCGTCGTGACGCTGCTGGCAGCGCTGGTGCCGGCGGTGAGCGGCACGCCCGCGGCCCCTGGGGCGACGCCCGGTGCGATCCCGCTCGACGTCTTCTTCCTGCTGCCGTTCTGGCTGGCCGGGGTCGTGCCGCCGGTGCTCGTCGTCTTGCTGGTGGCCGGGCTGTTCACTGCGGGCTTCGTGATCCCGTACGTGATGCGGGAGGCGCCCCGCGAGATGGGGGTCCGGCACGCCGGGATCGCGCAGATCATCGATGGAAACTGCACCGGGTGCGAGCTGTGCTACTACGATTGTCCCTACGACGCGATCGTCATGGTGCCCACGCCGCATCCGGGCCTCACCCGCGCGGCGGCGAACCGAAAGTTGCTGGCCGCAGTTATTGACTCGCGGTGCGTGGAGTGCGGGATCTGCATCGGCGCCTGTCCCTTTGAGGCGCTCGAATTGCCCGGCCTGCTAGAGAGCGATGTCCGCCAGCGCGTCGCCGAGGCGGTGCGCGCATGATGCCGAGCCAGCCGGCCCCGGGCGCCGAGCGAGCCCCGCGCGTCGTAGGGTTCGTCTGTGACTGGGCCGTAGCGACGACCGGCCTGACCGACGCGGCGGGCCGCCTGGCGGCCCATCCGTCGGTGGTCGTGATCCGCGTGCCCTGCTCGGGGTTCATTCGCCCCTCGTGGCTGGAGGACACCCTCAAGGCCGGCGCCGACGGCGTCTTCGTCGTAGGGTGCCCGTACGGCGATTGCCTGAACCGCGAAGGCAACTACCTGATGCAGGAGCGGATCGAACAACTCCAGCGCCGGCTGCAGCGCCGCAAGGTGGAACCGGAACGGCTGGTGATGCTGGCCCACGGCCTGCACGATCGCGAGGCGTTCCTGGCAGATGTGGCGGCGATGCTCGAGGCACTCGGGCGGCTCAGCGCGCTGGCGGGAACGAAAGCTGCCCCGGCCAGGGCCGCCGCGGCATCGCCGGCGGGGCCGGCCCAGGAGGGATGACGATGAAACGTCCCCTTCGCGTGTGGGTGGCGTATCTGATCTTCTATCTATTCTTCATTCTCTTGCTGATGTTCGTAGCGTCTTTCGGGCTCATCGCGGAAGCCTGATCACACCTTAGGGTGAGGAGGCGCGGCGAGTGCCTGTGTGGCGCACGGCGGTGTCTGTGCTCATGAGGGCTCTTGTCTCGTGAGTCTCACCCTCGAGCAGATCTACGCCCCCGTCGGTGAGGACCTGGCGAAGCTCGGCGGGCTGCTCCGCGAGGAACTGGCGACCCACGATCCCTTCATCGGGGAACTTGTGAGCCACGTGCTGGCGACGCGAGGGAAGCTAGTCCGCCCGGCGCTCGCACTCCTGTCCGCGGCGGCCTGCGGCCGTACCGACGAGCAGCGCCTGCTCCTGGCCGGGACCGTGGAGTTGATCCACATCGCGTCCCTCATTCACGACGATATCATCGACGCCGCCGACCTGCGCCGCGGGACCCCGACAGTGAACATGCTCTGGGGCAACCAGATCGCCGTCCTGATGGGCGACTATCTGTTTGCGACGGCCTTCGATCTCGTCAGCCGGATCCGCCACCCCCAGGTGGCGCCGGTCATCGCCACGGCGGCCGTGTCCATGAGCCAGGCGGAGATCCTGGCCGTCAAGATCGGTGGGGAACTGCATGACGACGAAGCGACCTACTTTACGATCATCGAAGGCAAGACCGCGCGCCTGTTCTCTGCAGCGTGCCGGGCCGGGGCGCTGATCGCCGGCGCGACGGACGCGACCGCCGAGGCGCTGGCCGAGTTCGGGCTTCAGTGGGGAATGTCATTTCAGATCACGGACGACGCGCTCGACTTGACCGGGAAACGCGAAGACCTCGGCAAACCGATCGGGAGCGACATCGACTCAGGCAAGGTCACGCTCCCGATGATCGCCGCGCTGCGCGAAGCGTCGGAACCAGACCGCCAGCGCCTCCGAGCCCTGGTGCGCTTGCCGTCGGGCGATGGAGCCTTGGACGAATTGCGGACGATCGTGGACCGCTATGGCGGCGTCCGCACGGCCCTCGATGCGGCGCGACAGTTCGCCGGGCGTGCGACCGCGGCGCTGAGCTCGCTGCCGGGTAGCCCGGCGAAGGCGAGCCTGCTCGACCTGGCGGCGTTTGTGCTGATCAGGGGACGTTAGGAGCCGCGTGGCCGGCGCATGACCGGTTTCCCTCAGCTCTCCTGGGTCCTCGACGTCATAGCGCTGGGCGTCGGTGCGCACCTGGTGGTCACTTTCTTCCTGCTGCTTCGCTACCTGGATACGCGCTCTCCGGCGGCCGGTCTCTGGGCGATGGGCTACGGCTTGCTCACGGCCCAGGAGTTGATCGAGGGTTTGTTGGCCGGGGGCGTGACGCCGGGCCTGATCGTCGCGCGACACGCGCTGGTCCTGGCGGCCGGGAACCTCGTGTTCGGTTCGTTCGCGGCGAATCGGCGGTATTCGGGCGCGGCAATCGTGGCCAGCGTGGTCGCCTTCACGACCTCCTGGCCGCTGGCGGTCGCCGGCCTGACGTGGCCGCAGAGCATGCTGCTCGCGTCGATTGTCGAGGGGGCGCTCTTCCTGTCCGCGTCGCGGGCGTACCGGCGGGCGGAGGGCCAAAGCTGGGACCCGGCCACCTCGCTGATTGCGTGGGCGCTCGCGCTTACCGGCGCGCTCGAGCTCGCGTACCCCTTGCTTCGGCCGCAGCAGTGGGGGAGCCTGGTCGGCGCGCTGCTCGCGGGCGCGCTCACCCTGATGCTGGGGATCGGCCTCATCCTTCGGACCTGGCACGACACCCGGGAACTGGAGCTGATGAACACGATCGCTGGCGTCCTGAACCGCTCCAAGAACGTGCGGGACTCACTCAGCGAGGCGCTGCGCCTGGTGGCCTCGCTGCTGGGCGTCGAGAGCGGCTGGGTGTTCTTGCGTGATCGCGATCAGTTCGTGCTCACCGCCTCCCACGGCCTGCCCGCGCCGCTGGCGGCCGACACGGCGGTGCGCATGACCGGCGAGTGCCGGTGCCTGGCGATGCTCGCCGAAGACCATCTGCCGCTGGCCGTTAACATTGTGGACTGCCAGCGAATGGAGAAAGTCGGCCTGCAGAGCCGCCACGCCAGCGTGCCGCTGCGCGCCAGCGCGTCCACCGTCGGGCTGATGAACTTGGTGTTGCCCGGTGGGCGGACCTTCAACGAGCGGAAGCTGCAGATGCTGTCCGCTGTTGGCAATCAGATCGGACTGGCGGTCGAGCGAGGGCTGCTCTTCGACGAGGTGATCGCCAAAGAGCGCAGCCGCGGTGAATTGCTGGAGAAGCTGCTGACGGCGCATGAAGACGAACGCCGGCGCATCGCGCGCGAGCTGCATGACGAAGCGGGGCAGTCGCTGACCGCCCTCATCGTGAACCTGGAGCTCGCCGTCCAGGAGTCGTCGCCGCAACGCCTGCGGGGCCAGCTTGCGCAGCTCCGCGAGCTCGCCGAGCGGACGCTCGGCGAGATCCGGCGGCTGATCTACGACCTGCGGCCGTCGATCCTCGATGATCTCGGGCTGGCCGCTGCGCTGCGCTGGTACGCCAAGAATTTCCTCGACCCCCGCGGGATCACATGGACGCTCTCGATCAGCGGCGTCAGCGGCCGGCTGCCGGCCAAGCTGGAGACCGTGGCCTTCCGGCTCGTCCAGGAAGCGCTCACGAACGTGCTGAAGCATGCCGAGGCGTCCTCGGTCACGGTGAGCGTCGCCGCGGCAGGGAGGGAGCTGCACGTTCGCATTGAAGACAACGGCCGGGGCTTTGATCCCCGGCGGTCCCGCTCCGGCGACCGGCCTGGAGGGTTCGGGCTACTCGGCATGCAAGAGCGCGTGGAACTGGTAGGAGGCCGATGGGAGGTTCAATCAACCCCAAGCGTCGGGACCGTCGTGACCGCCGTCCTGCCGATTCGCGACGCGGTGCCGGCGTCCTGAAGAAAACTCGAGTGCTCATCGTGGACGATCACGCGATCGTCCGCGAGGGCGTCCGCATGATTCTGTCCGCCCACCCAGAGATGCAGGTGATCGGCGAGGCCGGGTCCGGCGAGCAGGCTGTCTCGATGGCCGAGACCCTGCAGCCGGATGTGGTCGTCATGGACATCAGCATGCCCGGGATGAACGGGATCGAGGCGACCCAGCAGATCCGCGCGCGTACGCCCCAGGTGAACGTGCTGGCGCTGACCATGCACGAGGACGATCACTACGTCTTCCAGCTCCTCCGGGCCGGGGCGTCGGGCTACGTGTTGAAGCGCGCCGCCGCCACCGACCTGGTGGACGCCGTGCGCGCGGCCAGCCGGGGCGAAGCCTTCCTCTATCCATCCGTGGCCAAGACCGTCGTCAACGACTACCTGCGGCGGCTCGAACGCGGTGAGACTGAGCGGAAGCCGTTCGATGGGCTGACCGGGCGCGAGCGGGAAGTGCTGGCGCTGATCGCCGAGGGCCACACCAACCAGGAGATCGCCGGCCGCCTCTATATCAGCATCAAGACGGTGCAGACGCACCGGGCCCACATCTTCGAGAAGCTCGGGTTGCACGACCGGACCGAGCTGGTTCG
>JBGPLF010000230.1:0-6436 GCA_041486265.1 bacterium | reverse complement strand
TTGTAGGCGGCCAGCGCCAGATGGACGTTCTCCCATCCGAACTGGTCGAGGTTACCCCGCAGGTACCGGATCGAACCATAGAGGTTCTGCGTCGGGTCCGTGGGATCCACCCCCAGCGCGCGGGCGGTCTCGGGCATCAATTGGCCCAGCCCGAGCGCGCCAACCCGCGAGCGCGCCATCGGTTGGAATCCGGACTCGATCACGACGAGCGCGACCACTAGGCGCGGATCGAGGTTGAACTGATAGCTGTACCCCAGCAGCGCCCTTCCGATGCGGTCCGCCTCGTCGGCCGTGAGCCGGGGGTTGTAGAATCGCGCGATCGCGCTGTAACTCCCCACGCTGACCACCCACGAGGGAGCCGTCGGTTTCGCAAGAGTCTCCGCGGAGACGGGTCCCGGCAGTGGGCCAGGCGGCAGCGGGCCCATTGCGCGCAGTGCCTGCGTCGCTAGTTCGTGGACTCTGGAGTCGCCGGGCAGCAGCAGCGCCTGCTTGAAGACCGTCGCGGCCTCGCCGGCGTGGTCCGATCGAGCCAGGGCGTGCCCCCACCAGAGCAAAACGGCGGCATCGTGGGGCGCGAGCCCAGCGGCGCGGGCCAGCGTGCGCTCCGCCTGTGAGTAGGCGCCGCGATGGAACTGGACGATGCCCAGCCAAAGCCACGAGTGGACATCGAGCGGACGCAGCGCGACGGCGCGCGTGAAGATGGCCTCGGCCTCGGCGAGGCGGCCCTGGGTAAACTGCGCCGCGCCGTCTCGCAGCGACGCCGAGGGCGCCGCGCCGGCCGTGGGAAGCGCGGCCGTCCAGAGGAAACCCGCCAGAACCGCTACGAACAGGCGCCGGCGCATCGTCACGACAACTCCTCAACGATCTCTGCCTTGCGGCGGCGAATGTGCAGGCGCGCCCGCGCCAGGTTGCCGCCCGCGTCAAGCATGGCGACCAGAAAGTGGGCCGGCCCCAATGATACCGCCACCACGGCCAGGCTGTCGGTCGTCATCGTGAGGTGGTCCAAGTCTCCGCCGTCGAGCTTGCGCATGCAGTATGCACCCACCTTGAGCAGCGCCGCCAGATCCGCCGCGACCGTGTGCAGATCCTGCGCGCCGCCTTTGACGACGGCCTCCATCACCTCACCGTCGATGCCGACGAGGGCCACCGCACGGGTGTCCTCACCCGCAAGATCTTGCAGGATGCCACGCAGTTTCGTCCCCATGATCGCGTCCGGGCAACCGGATTAGTTCGGTGCTTCGGATGTGCCTCCCCCCGCACGGAAGGATATGCCTGGATCAACCGCGTACCAACACAATGAGACGCCCTGATGGGTACCAACACCTTCGAACGCATCCGCATGCACCGCCGCGCCCTGGCGGCCCGGTGGGCCAGGCAGGTCACCGACATCCCCAGGGCCAGCCCGCTGTGGCGGGACGGCCAGCGGATCGACCGTCATATGATGACGGGGATGGATGCGCTCGTCGAGGCCGGCGTGAGCGGGAAGATCGATCACTTTGTGGACTTCGCCAGCCGCTTGAGCCAGGAGGCCTTTGCCCTCCAGATTCCGCTGGACGAGGTCATCCGTGCGCTCCTGCTTCTCAAGCCCATCACCCTCGATTTCCTGACCGAAGGCGATCCCGCACCGGGGCTCGATGTCGACACCGTGCAGCAGCTGAACCGGCTGGTCTCGGTGGCCATCCTCGAGGCCATCCGGCGGCATGAGCGTCAGCGCGATCGCCGGGCGCTTGCCGCGCAGGAGCAAATCGACGAGTTGCGTGAACGTCTCCGCCGCCAAGTACTGGTGGACTCGCTCACGGGCCTGTTCAACGCCAACTACTTCGCGATCGCCGTCCGTCGTGAAAGCGTCCGCAGTCGCCGGTTCGGCCGGACTTTCACGATCGGTCTCGTCTCGCTGGATCAAGACGACGAGATCCGAGAGTCGCTCGGAGAAGAAGGGCTGCGCGCCGTGACCATCCAGCTGGCGGACATCCTGACGCACACGACGCGCCAGGTGGATTTCCGCGCGGCCCTCGGCGGCGGCCGGTTCGGCCTGATCCTGCCGGAGACATCGTTCGAAGGCGCGTTCGTCCTGGCCGAGCGCCTCCGCCAGGGCGTGGAGAATAGCGCCTTTGCGCTGCCGGAGCACCCGTTTCCGATGACACAGACGGTCAGCATCGGCCTGGCCTGCTTCCCCCGCGACGGCGAGGATGACCAGGCCTTGCTCGCGCGGGCTGAGGAGGCGCTGGCCCGCGCCCGAGCAGGTAAGAACACGACGGTGGTCGCTGCGACCGCGCAAGATTTCTAGCTCACCGTTCCCGCCACATCCGCAACTGCACTTCAAAGGGCGGTTTCTCCCTCAACACACGGAGGAACACTTCAACCGGTGTCGGATCGAGCGCGCCCCCGGCCATCCCGCGTAACTCCGACATCGCCCCGGCCACCGTCCGGCCCTGGCGGTAGGGGCGGTCGGAAATCATCGCGTCAAAGGCATCGGCGACGCGGATACGGTCACAATGCGCGCACCGAGCGGGATCGCGTCAGCGGCCAGGCCCTCGGGGTATCCCGTACCGTCGTAGGCCTCCTGATGGTAGCGGACGTAGTCCACCAACGGTCGAAAGGGCGCCATCTCGCGGAGAATGCTGGCGCCGCGCTCGGGATGCCTGTCCATGATCGCCCGTTCTTCATCGCTGAGCGGGCCGCGCTTCCTGAGAATGACCTCGGGGGTCGCGATCTTGCCGATGTCGTGCAGCAGACTCGCCCAGCGGACGCGCTCGACCTCTTCTGACGGCAACCCCAGTTCGGTCGCAATGGTCACGGCGTTGCTGGCGACGCGTTGTGAGTGTCCACGGGTGTATGGGTCCTTGGCTTCCAGCGCCGCCGTGAGCGTGTTCACCGTGCTGAGCAGGAAGTCGTGCGCCTGAACCTGCATCCTGGCATCGCGAAGCAGCACCGTGGCCATCTCGACGAGCGCGCGAACCGCGCTGAGCTCTTCCTCGCTGAACAGACGCACCTCACGGCGCGCCGTGAAGATCACCCCGAACGTGCGCCCCTCGGCGCGCAGAGGCAGCAGCATCGCCGATCCCGTAGCATCCGTGCCGAAGACGCTGAGCCACCGGGCATCCTGACTTGCATCCACTACCGTCTGGAGCAGCCCGGACCGAAGCGCGGCGTCCAGGATGGCCGTGTTGGGCATGACCTCGCCCCGCGGCCGCTCCTCGCCGGAGCTCTGCACCGCCGCTTCCACAACTGGGCGGCCCTCGATGTCCAGGATGATGGCCAGCGCGTGATCGGCGTCCGCCATGCGGAGCGCGTGCTTCAACAGGCGGCGCCCACGGCTCGGCAGGTCGAGCGGCGCCATGTCCATCACGGCCGCCCGAATCTCGGCGGTGGCCTGCGCCTGCTGCGTGAGTTGCTCCGCGCCGCGCAGCGCCGATTCTTCGACCTCGCTGCGCCGCTGCTCGATCAGGCCGATCAGGAACCCGGTGAGCAGCAGCAGCGCGGCGCGCGGCAGTGCTCCGTATGATGCCGCGGGAAATCGGAGGCTGACCGCAAGCGCGAACCCAATGGCCGCCACCCACCCACCCATCACGCCGGCGACGAGACCTCTGCCGGCCGTCCCCCAGATCAAAACCGGCACATAGAAGAAGTAGAAGAAACTCGTGAGTCCGCCTGTCTCATGCACGATAAAGGAAACGATCAAGATCTCCAGGGCGGTCCCGGTGACGCTGGCGGCGTGGGGGCCACCGCCCTGCTGCGGCGCCAGGGCGCTGAGCAGTCCGGCAGGAAAGAGCAGGATGAGAAGCAACAGGACGACCGGCGACGCTGAGGCGGGCTCGGCCTGCGTCCCGATCAAGAGCACCGAGACGCCGAAGAGCACGGCCAGGCCTCGGACGTACAAGGGCCACCACTCAAACGTGCCGCGTCTACGCATACATCACCCAAGAGGCGCCGGCAGGAGGCATCTAGTTGTATACCCTCGCCGAAGCCGGGTCAGACCTCTGGGGTTGGCGGCATTAGGCCCCGCCGGGCCAGTACGGCGAACACGCGACGCTCGATCCCGCGCATCATCCAGACCCGGAACGGCTCGTTCGGGGCCAGCGGCGCCGTCAGGATCGTCGGGACGCCGAGCCGGTTGCCGGCCAGCACGTCCGTGAACAGTTGATCTCCCACCATTGCCGTGCGCTCGGGAGGCGAGCCGAGGATGCGCAACGCGTCGCGGAGTTTCCTTGAACTGGGCTTGGAGCGACCCTGGGCCGCCGGCAGGCCCAGGGATGTCGAGATGGCCCGCGTCCTCGCGGAGTAGCTGTTCGATACCACGCAGGCCGCGATGCGAGACCGCCGCAACTCGGCCAGCCAATCATGCACCACAGGCGGCGGGGTAGATTCCCCCCATGCGACGAGAGTGTTGTCGAGATCCAGCATCAACGCCTCGAGACCCCACGCATGGAGCCGGCCCGGCGTGAGCTGAGCGATCGATGCCACCCGATAGCGCGGTGCCAGCAGGCGCAATACGATCGTCACGGCCGGTACCGCCGCACCGCGTCAAGGTGCTCCTGGAGCGTCCGGCTGAAGTGGTGGCGTCCGTCGGGCTTCAGCACGTAGTAGAGGAAGGGCACGTCGGCGGGATGGGCGGCCGCGGCAATGGAGGCCAGGCCAGGGTTGGCGATCGGGCCGGGTGGTAGACCATCGTGCCGGTAGGTGTTGTAGGGCGAGTCCACCTCGAGGTCGGGGGCGGCCAGGACCGTCTTGTGCCGCCCCAGCGCATAGAGTACGGTCGCGTCAATCTCGAGACGCATCCCGCGCCGGAGCCGGTTGTAGATCACGCCGGCGATCACGGGCCGCTCCTCGGGCTCGCGCGCCTCCCGCTCGATCATCGAGGCCACCGTCACGAGTTGATGCAGCGTCAATCCGCGCGCGCGCGCCGCGGCGCGAATATCGGGACCGACCGCCGCGTCAAACCGGTCGAGGAACCGCTCGACGATCGCGGTCTCGTCGAGGCCACGCGTGAACAGGTAGGTGTCAGGAAAGAGATAGCCTTCGAGGCTGTCGACGGGCGGGTCTTCGACGGTCGCCCGCGCCATCTGCCGGCCGCCGTGCAGCACCACATCGAGGAAGCGATCGCGATCCGCGAGTTCGGACGCGGCCAGCAGGTCGGCAATCTGCCTGCCGGTGTAACCCTCCGGGACGGTGACGCGGTGAAGGACGGCCTCGCCCCGGGCGAGTGCGTCCACGATCTGCAGCGCGCTCTGGGCCGGCGATAGCGCGTATTCACCATGCCGGAGATGGCCTGCGACGCCTCGCAGCCTGGCCGCGACGACTACCGCCCAGACGTTGCGGACCACACCGACGCCGGCGAGACGGCGGCCAATCTGCCATGTGGACTCGCCAGGGGGAATAATGATCGTCTGCGCTGTCCTGCCGGAAGAACCCACCGGACGGAGGTTCCACCAGAGGCCTGCGGCGACGACAACCGCCAGACACACAACACCGGCGATCGCGATGCCGACCTGCCGCATCGTTCGCCGGAGTCGGGGCTGTGCCAGTCCGCCCGCCTCGGTCACCGTCGCCGCCCGCAGCGCCGGCTAGTCGTCCTCCTCGTCCTCATCGTCGGCGCTGTCGCCGTTGCCCTCGAGTTCACCACCCAGGTCCTCGAGCACATCCAGACCGGCCGCGGCTTCTTCTTCGTCTTCAAGAATGATCTCGCTGTATCCCGCGCTCTCCTCGAGGGCGGCCATCACGCGGCTCAACTCATCGTCGTCCTCGATGGGGGCCAGGCGGTCCTCGCTCTCCATGCGGAAGATCACCGCGGCGGCATCCTCCTCATCCTCGGGGAGCAACACGGCATACCGGCGGCGATCGACCTCGACGATGTCTATGATGTTAAACCGGTGCTCCAGGCCGTCTTCGTCTTGCAGCGTGATCACGTCGGATTCGTCAACCACGGAGCACCTCCACGATCCCTTCCGCTCGTCCCACGACGCCGATCAGGTGGTCGAAGTCCGTCACGGGGCGAGCATAACATCTTCATCAGACCCTCGCAACGCCTCCGCGCGGCGGCGATCAAGGTAAGGCTGGAGTATGAGCGCGGCCGCGATGGCATCACGCCGTGCGCGGCGATCGCGCGTCTGGCGTTGATGCCCGCGCGGCCCCCCTTCGCGTAAGATCCGCTCCGCCCCAGCCGTGGAGAACCGCTCGTCCACCTCGGTGATCGGCAGCGCCAGCGCCTCGCGCAGCCGCGCGGCGAGTCGCGCGGCAACCTGTGCCTGAGGCCCGAGCGTCCCCCTGGTCGTCAGCGGCCTGCCGACGACAATCTCGTCGACGCCACGTGCCTCGATCAGGCGGCGGAGAGCCGCGAGGTCCTTGGCCCACCCCGCGCGCTCGATGACCTCGAGCGGCATCGCGATCATCCCCGAGGGATCGCTGATCGCGAGCCCGAGCCGGCGCTCGCCCGGAT
>JBGPLF010000229.1:0-6462 GCA_041486265.1 bacterium | reverse complement strand
CTGCCGGCAGCCACGCTCGCCCAGGGCAGCCATGCCCTGGTGGTCGATGGGTCATCGTGTCTGTCCCGCCAATGCGAACGGGCCTACCTCGCCCACTTTCCCGTCCGGTCGCCGGGACAATACGCGGCCAAAGTCGCCATCCACCGTCTGCAGTACTTTGCCATGACGGAGCGGGATCCATCGTGGGGTTTTCATTACGCCGACCCCTTCGAGCTCCTCAAAAAGGATCCTGAGTGCTTCGCAACGGACTTCCGGGAGGCGGCAGCCCGCTATGCCCTCACGCCAGATGAGATGGCGGTTGAGCCCCGGATCATCGAAGATTCCGTCGAGTACCTGGGAGATCCGATCGAGTATACCCCGCCCTGCAATGACGGAGCACGCCCCCTGACCGCCCTTCTGCCCTACTCGGAGTCCCTCGCCCGCCACCACGCGAGCCTGCGGGCTGAAGTGGATGCGCAGCGGGCCTGGCGCTCCGGCGCGGAGGCTGCCGTGGTGTCCCTGGAGGCGTCACTGGAGGAGATCCGGCAATCACGAAGGTATCGGCTTGGGGACTTTCTGGCGCGGACCTGGTGGCTGGCGACGCATTCGCGCTCGGCTGTCGCCTGGATCAGCCAGCGAGTCGGCTCCCGATCCCAACCCCCTACCCCAGGATGAGCTCCTCATCCACCCGTCGGCCGCTTCTGCAGACTAGCCACTGTTGGGGAGTCGACGGAGAAGTCCCCGCGAATCGTCCCTGGCGCGAGCCCCAGAACTGGAAGATTCATTCGCCGTGCAAGTGTACGACTTGAAGACGGGGCAAGGGCCAGTGCAAAAGTGACGGATATCCTGGTGACGGACCTGGTCCTGCTTGGCGCACGGCGCAAGGTGCTCCTCGTTGCGCGCCATCACGGTGGCTTCAGCGCGGTGCCGGTCTCCCAGAGCGAATACGAGGCGCTGGTCGCGGGGCGACCGGTGTTCGCCGGCAAGACGCTCCAGGGGCAGCCGTTAGCAATCCGTTAGCGGGTCTTGGGAAGTGAAACAGGACGCGAGTCAAAACCCGCGTCCTGTCTCGACATCTGGTAGCGGGGGCTTGCTCAACCCTGCAGTTTTCATGCCTACCGAGAAGATCGCGGCGCGCGTCCCTATCCGCGCCTGACTTCCCTTGGCACCGCCCCACCGTTTGCCCTAGGAACGGCTTCTCAGGGACGGGAGTGGGGGCCGGGATAGTCCGCAGGGGCACGCGTCAATGATGCCCGAATTTGACCCGCCCGATGCTCGTATTTTGACCCTCTCCTCGGCAGCGCCCGATGTCAGGCCGACGCCACCCGTTGCTTGAGAACCCAGCCCTCCGCCTCTCCTTCAGTCGGCGCGATTCGCCCTTTAGGGCATCGCTTACCAACCAGCTGCGGCCTGTTCGCGCGCGCCGGCAAGGGCCGCAACACCGGGAGCATTCACCAGCCCGAACACCACTTGCGTCCTGAAGGCGTGGCCCGCACGTCACCCTCAGCCAGCGCGCGAGGCGTTCCTGTTCTGCGACCACTGCGGGCGTCCGCTCAAGCAGCGACACCTGGTCCAGGTGTCCACCGCCTGAGGGCGAAGGCCGACCTGTCCGCACATCGTCGCCTGCACCCGCACGCCTTACGGCATTTCGCGGCGACGAGCTGGCTGCGAGGCGGCGCGGGGCTTGATGAGGTGCGCCGGCTGTTGGGTCACGCATTACTGGACACGACGCTGCGATAGAGCAGTCTCGTCAGCTGACTTGCAACAGACACACAAGCGGGCCAGTGCGATTGACGGCTGCAGCTGGTGCGAGGAGAGGAATCGCGTCGATTGTAAATCCCGTGGACGAGGTCCGATTGGGCGTTGTCACGACACGTGATTGGCTGATACGCTAGACGCACTGTGGTGTCTTTCCGGTGGAAATGGAGACGCCGCCTCCAGAAGTGGCTTCGAGCAGCCATCTTGCTTCTGGCGATCACGGTTCCTCTCGGTCTGCTTGAACACTGGTTCTTCGGAGAACTTCTTCTACGGCTCTCAAGCAGATGGGGACTTATTGTCGGCGGGCTACTCGCAATCATTGCTCATCCTTGGTTCCCTTGGGCCTTGATTCCTGTTGGCATCCTCGCGCTTATCCTGAAGGAGTTTCTTGAGGAGAAAGATCGCTCGATCAGGGCACGGGCAGACGACGCAGCCGCGCTGTTTTTCGCCGGGGAGAACGTGAAGGAAGCCATTTACCAGGACCTTGGTGATGAAAGCAAAGAGTGGTGGCAGAAAATCAATTCATGGCGAGAGAGAGTCGCCTATTGGATGCTAGAGAATGACTCACCTGCCGCGATGATGATTTTCACGGCGTCGGTCACAACCGACGAAACGCTCCACCACAGGTGTGAAGGCAAGGCGCTTTCGCGTGAGAAAGAACGGGCGATTCAGAACCTTGAAGAGCATCTTAGGAGGTTTGCAGAATTCCTAGGGCAATATCGAAATGAGGCGAGGAACGATGGGTAGTACCCACCCGTCGTCGGGAGGCCCCCTGAACCATTAGGGGATTCTGCCCCTCGGCGCGTCGGGTGACTGTCTGGACACTCCCCGGCCTCATGAGGGCCTGCCGCGGCTTGCGGCACGCGGCCCGGGATGGCTTCTCATGTCGGCGCCGTCCGTGGCGACTTAGATGTTGTCCAGGCGTTCTAGGTCTTCGGGTAGCGGCCGGCCTTCCTCAAGGCGCTTTCTCCTGCACTCCTCAGCGCGTGCTCCGATCTGGAGATAGTGGAGGAGCGCGTCAGGGCCATCCGGCTCAGAAGGCATGTGCTCGAATGCTATCGGGGCTTCCCCATAGCGCGTCAGGACCTCGTTGAGCAAGACACGAATCGCCTCAAGGGCCTTCTCCACTTTCTCTCGGCTCGCGTCCTCAAGCCGTCTGGCGTCGGTTCTCAATGCAACATCGAGGTCATGGTGAGCCACCAGGGCATTCCGCCAGTCACGGGCGAATGACGCGGCCTCTTGCAGGTCTTGGACCAATTTCTCAACATCGTTCCTGAGCATCGCATCGGGGACCATCTCGGCAAGTCGGCGGAGTGTTAGGTTCTTCCTCCCGCCCGAACGAGGTGGGTCTGTTAGGCGGGCGATATGCAGGAGGACGTCATCCCACATGACGACCGCCACGGTCCCGAAGAAGGTGCTGGCGATCGTATTGAGGAAGGAAACTCGCTCAGCAGACAGAGCGTACAGGGTCCTGAACTGCAACCATTTGGTGTGGAGCCATGCCACGTCAAGGAACAGCGCATAGCAGACGGCGCCGAGCTGAGGGCCCATAGCACGAGCCCACGCCTCGCGGATCTCGTCAGGAGACCTCGACGTTCCCATGATCTAGCAGCCGGTCCTAGCTTCGGCTCTTCTGGCGCCCCATCATTGGCTGCTGGACGTGCGGAAGGAGGCACTGACGAGCGCCACGGGTTTTCACCGTGCCTCTCGCGCTACGTGCCTCCATTCGAGCGACAGGTATTTGTCGGGGCGCCCCGTAGCCGCGCCATCGCGCGGGCAACAGGCGGTCTTCCTCGTGAGAATGGCCACCTGGTAGTTGACACCGGCGCAGGCTTCTCATTTCAGTTCTACACGTAGCCTTCGCAACATCTCATGTACGGGGATACACTCTATGGCGAAGTGGTTGCATACATTCGGGATTTTGACTTTCTTGGCGTCAGGGGCAAGTAGCGTTTCATGAGTTACAACAATCGCGCCTTCGGCCTTTGCATGAGCAACCAGCCACGGATCAGCGCATCCCAGGAATGCTGCGGCGTGGGCAGGATCATATCGAAGTTGCACGTGATCAGCGATCTCCTTGAAAGCCAGCTGCGTAGGTTCATCGACCTCAACGAAAAATCCTGATTCGTTCCTCTCTTGGGCCCACTGCTTCAGTTCATCCTTCTTGTAGTAGTCCATCAACTCCTTATAGACTTTCTTGGAACTGCATACCAACCCACGTGACGCTGCCGTCTCCAGAGCCTTCCAGAATCCAGGGGCGATGTCAAAAGCATACGGGCCATTCTTCGACTGTATGAAAACGTCGGTGTCCATCCAGTATCTCGACGTGCTCTCAGTCACTGGTCCTTAGCCACGTAGCGATCTTGGGCAGGGTGCCTATCTTGACTCCGAGAAAACGCGCCGCTTCCCGATACGACAGTCTCCCGCCGAGGGCCGCCCTAACAATTGCACTGGTCAACGTTCTACTGTTACGAACCGGCAAGGTGGAACGAAAATCCCCACCGCCGCTTGGTGGGCGCTTTCTGCCTTGTCGCTCTTCTCTGGAATACCACTCCGTGAATGTGCTCCGATCCATTCTGCCGAGATCAAAAGCCCTTCTGAGGATAACCAAGGAGCTGACGCGGTAGCGGCGGGTCAGTCGAACTAGATTCACATCGATGGGCGCTGCGTCGGCCCACTCGCTGGAGAAGTCTTCACGTGGGACTAGAACCTCGGCGGCGACCTTGTTGCAGAAACGCTCAATCTCATGGCGCGCGTCCGTGCGCGTTTCGCCCAAGTACTCATTCGAAATGCCGGTTTCTCCGATAGTAATGTGCGCCAGTTCGTGCGCGAGTGTGAACATCTGTGCGGCCCTGGCGTCTTTGCCATTGATAAAGATGACGGGGGCAAACCGGTCGCTAATCGCGAAGCCACGAAACTCTTTCGGGGACAGGGCGCGACGATTGTCACTCCGGACAACGCCGCTAACCATGATGACAATGCCGAGCGATTCGATTCTTCGTATCAAGGCGCGGAGCAAAGCGTCCGGGTCCGCATGTTGTCTGATCAGTTCACCCATGGCAAGTTCGCCACGGATGTAGCCCGCGATCTCGTCCGGATCGTCCTTCAGACTGAACCGACCTACAAGTGCGACGGGCTCCGCTTCCTCCTCTAACAGAAAATCCCGATACCATTCCTGCTTCACTAGAACATCATTCAAGACGTCGCGAAGATCTGGACTCAGGCCTGGCCCTCGTCGGGTGCGGACTGGCATCGTCCTGAAATCCGGCAGAGGAACAGTCTCAACAGGGGGGGAGGATAGAAACAAGTAGCCAAACGGAATTCGCAGAGTGTGTGCAAGTCTCTCTGCTTGTTTCAGGGTAGGTCGCCGCAACCCACTCTCCCAGGACCTTATCTCCTCCGGCTTTGCATGGATGCTCTCGGCAACGCGCTTGTGGGAAACATCAGCGCGCTCCCTAGCCCAGCGTGCGACTTCTGGTGTGATAAGGGCCGGTCCAGTTCTCATGATGTCTCGAACGGCCCGAACGTCCACACAGACGCGGAGAATGTGGCGCGTTTGCCGTTACCCCTCCATTTCGTTATTCGGCCGAATCTCCTCCCCCCGCTAAACGGCCCTCCGAATGACTGCGCCCGGGTCCAAGCGCTCCGAAGAGCCCAGGCGGGCGGGCGTCGGCGAAGGTCCCGCCTCTTGGCACCGCGTAGGAGCCGAATCTAGCCTAGCAGGCCCGCTCCAGCGCGAGGATTTCCAGGGTCCAGCTTGCCGGGGCGGGTATTTAGGGCCTCGCCGCTGTCATAGGACCCCACCTGCGCGAGCGTACGCGGGGGACGTGGGCAACTGTAGCTGGGCTTCGGATGCGAGACGCGAGAGAGGCCGCCACCGCCGAACCGATTCCTCCTGCTGTCGGAGC
The DNA here is from genome assembly GCA_041486265.1 of bacterium. GTDB lineage: Bacteria > Sysuimicrobiota > Sysuimicrobiia > Sysuimicrobiales > Humicultoraceae > JBGPLF01. The sequence continues at coordinate 817 of JBGPLF010000229.1, read as the reverse complement.
CGATCGCGGCAGGACTCCACCTGCCCCTTACAAGCTGCTTTTGCAGAGCGGGTTGCAGTGAGAGCCTTCGGCCCTCGGAATCCCTCATGGGCGTAACGACGCCCGCGGCTTCGAGCCGCCGCAGCGTCTCGGTCGAGTAGCCAGTCGCGCTCGCGGCGTCACTAATGCCGTAGATCCTGTCCCTGTTCAAAGATCTCCCCCTCCTTTCGGGAAGGTGTGGTATCTGTGGGCATCTAAGCATCCGGGAGGATGACGAGTCCAAGAAGGGTGACGATTTATCCCCGCGACCTCTTCAAGCGGGGCCGCCCCCCACAGGGCGCCGAGCAGATTGCTCGTGCCATGCGTAAGTGGGAGCATCCACCGCAGGCCGAGCAGGCGCTAAAGCTGCACGCCGCAGGGAGGATTATCAAGGAAGCCGCCAGTCTCCTGCGGGTCAGCGATCGAACCGTGCAGCGTTGGCTGAAGGGCTTCCACGCGCCGCGGCTCAGATTCGAGGACATTCATGCCGATGGTCTATGGGCCGTGAGCGCCACCGGCAAGCCTTGCTTCGCCGTTGAGCTTCACTGCCCAGTGTGCGACGAGTCGAACTATCGCGTGGCGGCCGGGACGCTTGCGAAACTCGAGCAGATGGTCTGGATCACGACCTGCCGCTCATGTGGCGGCTCCGGGCGTTTCGTACCCGCCCGTTGCCGCCGGCTTGCATTCGCCGAGGTTTCTAACTGGCAGCATGCCCGGATCCAGGAACGGCGCGGTGAGGTATTCGGCGACGACCCTCATGGAGCGGGCAGAGTCCCCGCTCCCCAGGGTTTGGATCAGG
>JBGPLF010000228.1:0-6530 GCA_041486265.1 bacterium | reverse complement strand
CTCTTCAACCGACCGGGGCTGCCGTCGCTGGCGTATCGCATCGGCACCTACCCATCCTTCCTGCGGCGGATGCGCTCGCGCCTGTCGTCCCAGCCAGTGCCTCCGGATGATCCCAATGGCGCAAGGCCGCTGGGAGCTCTTACCACGCGGGCGACCGATGATCCGGCCATTGCGCTGCTCGACGCCTGGGCCACCGTGGCCGATGTCCTGACGTTCTATCAGGAGCGCATCGCCAACGAGGGCTACCTGCGCACGGCCACTGAACGCCGCTCCGTGCTGGAGATGGCGCGAACCATCGGTTACGAGTTGAACCCCGGCGTCGCGGCCAGCGCGTATCTCGCCTTCACGGTCGAAGACGCGGCTGGTGCGCCAGCCGCGGCCACTGTGCTCAAGGGCATGAAGGTGCAGAGTGTCCCGGGCCAGGGGCAACTCCCCCAGACGTTTGAGACCAGCGCAGAGATCACCGCGCGTCCCGAGTGGAACGCCCTGCGTCCGCGCATGACGCGTCCGCAGGAACTGGCCATCAGCCAGGCTCCCGGCGGGGAGGACAGGCTGTATCTGCTCGGCATCAGCGCCGGCTTCACCCCGGGCGCCCCCGGGGTGGTGACGCTTCCCGCTGCGGGGGTCTATCCACTTGACGCGACAACTGACGTGCCCGCCGGAAGCGTGCAGGCCGTGGAAGTTCATCGGGCGTATCTTGCGGGAACCGACGCGAACCTGAAGGCCGGTGAGATCCTCCTGTTCGCAGGGACGAAGGGTGCCGGTGACATCAGGACCGTCGTTCGCCGGATCAAACAGGTCAGCGCGGATTCTGATCTGAAGCGCACGCGGGTAGACTTCGAGACACCCGGAGTGGTCGAAGTGCCCAGTCCTGCGACCTTCGCGCCGCTCTTGCGACAGATGGCCATCGTTAGGCTCAGCGCGCTCAGCTTCGACAGCGGCCAGGTTGGCAATGTGGTCCGGGAGCAGACCTGGCGCGAGCGCGACCTGTCCGCCTTCCTGTCGATTCAAGGGTGGAACCGGCGCGACCTGGTCCGGCACGTGAACGCGCCGCGGGCCCCGGCGCCTCCTCCGGCGAATGCCGGGGTCTTCGCGTTCCGGGCGCGGGCGGGATTCTTCGGGCACAATGCGCCGCTTCACGCAAGCCTGCCAAAGACGGACAACCAGCGAGGCACGTCCTTCCCGGACGATTGGGACGGCGCCAACGGCGGCGCGGGGCGCGACATCTGGACCGACTCGCAGGGGAGCGCCTACACCGGCGTCCACGTGTACCTCGAGCGCAGCGTCCCCGAGATCCTGCCCAACGGCTGGGTGGTCTTTGAGGGCGCGGGGATCGCGCCGGCCGCCTACCGCGTGGACGCGACCACCGAGGCGTCCCTGGCCGATTACGCGCTCAGCGCTAGGGCCACGGGTCTGAAGTTGACCCAGGCCGATGGCACGTCGCCGCCGGATACGTCCCGACCCTTTCGCGTACGCCGCACCACGGCCTACGCGCAGAGCCGGGGGCTGGAACTGGCGCAATTACCGATCGAGGATCCGGTGGACGCGGGCACGACGATCCTGCAGCTCGATCGGATGGTGCTCGGCCTGCAGGTGGATCAACCGGTCATCCTCAGCGGCGAGCGCGACGATCTGCGGGGCGTCACCGACAGCGAGGTCGTCCTCCTCGCCGACATCCGTCACACCGGCGGCTACACGATCTTGACCTTCGATGACCCGCTGCAGTCCGTGTATGTGCGGGCCACAGTGAGGCTCAACGCGAATGTCGCGCGCGCCACCCACGGCGAGACGGTCAGCGAGGTCATGGGGAGCGGCGACGGCGCCCAACCCAACCAGGGGTTTGTACTCAAGAAGCCGCCGCTGACCTATGTCTCGGCCGCCACCTCCAGCGGATCGCAGAGCACCCTCCAGGTGCGGGCCAACGACATCCTGTGGACGGAAGCGCCGCGCCTCTATGGGCTGTCCGGTCTCGACGAGCGCTACATCGTGCGAGTGGACGATGATGGCACAACCCACGTCTTGTTCGGCGATGGGACGCAGGGGGCCCGCCTACCGGCGGGGACGGAGAACGTCATCGCCACCTACCGCAGCGGGATCGGTCTTGCTGGGATGGTGGGGGACGATACGCTGACGCTGCTGCAAACGCGGCCGCTGGGCGTGCGCGGCGTGACGAATCCGCTTCCAGCGAGCGGCGCGGCCGATCCCGAGAACCGCGACCAGGCGCGGACGAATGCGCCGCTTGCGGTACTCACGCTCGATCGCATCGTGTCCCTGCGCGACTTCGAAGACTTTGCCCGCGGTTTTACGGGGATCGGCAAGGCTCAGGCGGTGGCGCTGCGGCTGGGTAAGGTGTCCGTGGTTCACCTGACGATCGCCGCCGCCGCGGCGACCGTAGGCCCCGATACGGGAGGCGGGTCCTCGCTTGCCACACACGTGGTCGATCGAACCTCGCCCCTGTTTGCGAATCTCGTCGCGGCCGTGCGGGAATTCTGCGACCCGGCCCAGCGGTTCCTGGTGGATTCGTATCAGCCGCTGTTCTTCAACGTGAGGGCCAAAGTGCTGGTGAACCTACGCTACGTACCGGCCACCGTGCTGGCGGCGGTTGAGAGTGCGCTTGCGGCGGCCTTCTCGTTCGAGCGGCGGGGCTTCGGCCAGCCCGTGACCGCCGCCGAGATCGTGACCGTGATCCAGCGCGTCCCGGGCGTCGTCGCCACCGATCTCGATCAACTCTACCGGTACCAGGAGGGTGAATCCCCGCCCGATCCAACCGCGCAGATCATCCCCGAGGTGGTGGACGCGGCACGCGTGCAATGGGATGTCACCTCTGATCAGATCAGGCCCGCCGAGCTGCTCCTCATAAATCCTGTAGGCATCACCCTGGAGGAGATGACGCCATGACCGCGGCGACCGGCGAGCGCCTTTATCAGTTGCTGCCGGCGATCTATCGCGTGCGCGATGCGGCGCAGGGCGAGCCATTGCGCGCGCTGTTTGCCGTGCTCGAACGCGAGCGGGCGCTCCTGGAAGGCGATATCGGTCGCCTCTACGACAACTGGTTCATCGAGACCTGCGAGGAGTGGGTTGTCCCTTACCTGGGTGATCTGCTAGGTGTGCGCGGCCTGGTGCCGGTTCGCGAGGGGGCGTTTAGCCAGCGGGCGCTGGTGGCCAATACCCTGGCCTACCGGCGGGCCAAGGGCACCGCCGCCGTGCTGGGGCAACTCGCGCGCGATGTCACAGGGTGGCCCGCCAGGGTGGTCGAGTTCTTCGATCTGCTGGCGACGACGCAGTACCTGAACCACGTGCGGCCGGCAAAGGGAGCTACGGCGGACCTGCGCGACGCCAACCAGCTGGAACTCGGAGGCGGTCCCTTTGAGCGCACAGCGCACACCGCCGATGTGCGCCATATCGACAGCGGACGGGGGAGGTACAACATTCCCAACGTCGGGATCTTTGTCTGGCGGCTCCAGAGCTACGCCGTCCCGCGCGGCACCGCGCGCGCCGTCGCCAGTCCCGCCGATGGTCGCTACACATTTCATCCCCTCGGTGTCAGCGCCCTGCTGTTCAACCGCCCGCGCACCGAGGCCGAGATGATCGGGCCGGCCTCGGAGGAGAACGTACCCGGGCCGCTGCGCCGCCGCCCTCTTTACGATGAACTCGAGGCCGGCCGGCAGGCGCTGGTGGACCACACGACGCCCCATCGCGTGTACTTCGGCGACCCGCCCGTCCTGCAGGTCTTCGTGTCCGGCATGCCTGTGCCGCCGGAGCAGATCGCCATCTGTAACCTGGGCGATCCCCCATCCCCTCTCCCGGAAGGATGGCGGAGGCCCTTCCCCAGCAAGAGCTACGTGACGGCGGGCGGTGGGACAGCGCAAGCGATTTCAATTCAGGTCGCCGTTGACCCCGTGCTCGGGCGCCTTGCCTTTCCATCCGGCGTGCTGCCGGGGCAGGTCGAGGTCGGATACGTCTATGGATTCTCCGGCGACCTGGGCGGCGGTCCCTACGACCGCCGCGGCTCGGTGTCCTCGGCCCTCACGAGGCCGGTGACCTGGCAGATGGGCGTGACGCAAGGCGCGCCGGCCAGCCAGAGCCAGGTCGTGAGGACGCTGACCGAAGCCGTCCAGGCCTGGAACATTCAGCCAGCCGGCACAGTGGGTATGATCGCGATCATGGACAGCCGGACCTACACGGAGAACCTCACCGGAAGCAGCACCATCACAATTCCGGCCGCGAGCCAGTTGATGATCATCGCCGCCGACTGGCCTGAGGAGGACGTGCCCGGCTCCCCCGGCCAGAAGCAGCGCGCGATCGGCGGGCTGGCCGCAGTAGGCCGGCGTCCGCATCTGCAAGGCAACATCTCGGTCCGGGGCGCCGCGGCAACGGAAAGCCTCAACTGCGGCGAGTTGATCCTCGACGGGCTGTTGATTGAAGGGGGCGTGACGGTTCTTGTCGGGAATCTGGGCAGTCTCGGCGTGATCCACACAACGCTCGTGCCCGGGCTGGGGGGACTGACCGTCAACCCATCTGTCCAGCCCGACGAGCAGAATCAGCGCCTGACCGTCTGGCTTGAGCGCAGCATCTGCGGCCGGCTGACCCTGCCCCCCTCCATTCCAGGTGTGCGGGTGAAGGACAGCATTGTGGACGGCGCGGGCGGTCCAGCGATAGCCGCCCCCGGCGCGACGGCCGTGGTGCACGAGAGCACGATCATCGGCGGCATCGTCACCGGAAGCCTGGAGGCCAGCAACAGCATCCTCACCGGTCGGGTAAGCGCCGCCCGCCGGCAGGTCGGCTGTGTGCGGTTCTGCTACCTGCCTCTAGACTCGGTGGCGCCGCGCCGCTACCGCTGCCGGCCCGGCGACGCTGTCTCCGCAACCCAGGTGGTCCCGCAGTTCACCTCGGTCACGTACGGCCACCCCGCCTACGGGCAACTGGCGGCGGCATGTCCGCAGCAGATCGGCGCCGGCGCCGACGACGAGGGCGAGATGGGCGCTTTCCACTTCTTGCAGCAGGCCCAGCGACTCAAGAGCCTTCAGACCCACCTGGACGAATACCTGCGCTTCGGACTCGAAGCGGGTGCGGTCTACGTGACGTGAGGAGGGCATCATGAAGGGCGACTTCAGTCGGATCACGTTCAATCACGACAAGCACTACCGCAGCGTGCGGATGCAGCAGGGCCGCGTCCAGTTGGATGCCGACTGGAACGAGCTGGCCGAGATCCAGGAGCAGCACGCGCAGACCGAGACCGCCGATATCATCGGATCGTCCGGCGTCCCCAAGATCGGCGGTGGATTCGCGATCGGCGCGGCCGCGCAGGCCGACGGCCTGACGTTTGGGCTGACCATTGCTTCCGGCCGTCTCTACGTGGATGGCATCCTGTGCGAACTTGCGCCACCCGGGACGACTTATCAGGGTCAACCCGACTATCCCAATCCCTCAGCGCTGAACCTGCCAAACACTGAGCGCGCGGACCTCGTCTACCTGGACGTGTGGCAGCGCCACATCACCATGATCGAGGATCCCGACATTCGTGAGGTCGCGTTAGGTGGACCCGACACGACGACCCGCCTCAAGACGGTGTGGCAGGTCAAGGTGCTGTCCGGTGTGGGGATTACCGACTGCCGGGCCGCCATCGCGGGATGGCCGCCGGCGCCCAGCGGGGGCGTCCTGACCAGTGAGGTGCTTGCGGCACCTCCCGGAAGCGACCCTTGTCTCGTTGTGCCCGCCGGAGGTTTCCGCGGTCTGGAGAATCAGCTCTACCGGGTCGAGATTCACAACGGGGGCAGTCTTGGTCCGGGCCCCGGCGCGGCGACGTTCAAGTGGTCCCGCGACAATGGCTCTGTGGCCTTTCCGATCAGCGAGTTCATCGCCGGCGAGCCCACCAAGGTCAAGGTCGAATCGCTCGGCCGCGATCAGGTTCTGGGCCTGCGTATCGGCGACTGGGTGGAAGTACTGGGTGATGAGACCGATTTGAAAGGCATTCCTGGTACCCTCGCGCAGATCGTCCCCAACGGGATTGACGAGACGGAACACGTCCTGACCCTCAGTGTTGACGTATCGAGTCACGCACTTGAGGCCCATCCCAAAGTCCGCCGGTGGGATCAGCCGGGCGACGCTATCGCCCTCACTGCCGACCCGGTGCCGCTGGAAAACGGCGTGCAGGTCCGATTCAGCGGGGGCCCGTTCCGGACCGGCGACTACTGGGTCTTCGCCGCCCGCACGAATGGCGACGTAGAATCGCTGACCGGCGCGCGGCCTCAGGGGATCGAGCACCACTACGGCCGACTCGCGCTGATCCAATGGCAGCAGTCCGACGCGCTGTGGACGGCTACCGTAACCGACTGCCGGCCGGACTTCCCGCCATTGACCGACATCCGGGCCGAGGACGTCGGCGTCGACGATACATGCGGGCTTGGGGTAGCAAACCTGCAGCAGGTGTTCAACTCCCAGTGCCAGCAGCGTGTGCTGCGCTACGTGAGCGGCGACGGGCAGGAAGGGGGGGTGGGGCAGGCCTTGTCCGGCGCCCTGATCGTCGGCGT
>JBGPLF010000227.1:0-6643 GCA_041486265.1 bacterium | reverse complement strand
GCCGCCGCAGGCGCTGGCCGTCCGTGGCCAGGCGTACTTTGCCATGAGCCTGTACCTGGGAAAGCTCTACCTGGAACACGGCGACATCGAAGGCGCCCGAACGCTCCTCCGGCGGGCGATCGATCTGGACCCGGCGGCGGCGGACTCGGCGGACTTCTACTACGAAGTCGCCAGGGCGATCTGGAAGCGACAGCAACTTGAGGGCACGCAGGATCCGCGATCCCCGATGGACGCTGCGATCCGCTTCGCATTGACACTTGCCACGCCGGCGCCGCCTGTCCCGCCGGCCCGGAATGCGGCGGTGCACCTGGCGGTCGGGCTCGTGGCGCGGCGAGCCGGGGATCAGCGGCTCGCGCTTCGTCACCTGGGCGTTGCCGTGAGGAGTTCGTGGCGCGCGGTCGCGACGCGGCGGCACCTCGTCGCCGCCTGGCGGATCTGCATTCCTCTGAGGACGGCCGCATCCGTGAAAGCGGGGCTCGCGCGCATGGGCCTGAGGACTTCCACTAAGGGTCCGGTCCCTCGCCTGGTCTCGATGGTGATGGCGTCACCCCGGCCTCAGGTCATGCCGGTCCAACGTTCAGGGGCATAGGGACCACTCCGTGCTCAGGCGTATGAAGCTCGTCGACATCGAACTCACGTCCCCGACCGAGACGATCGAGCGTCTCGAAGAGTATGATGCACTCCGGGCGCTGATCCGGCTTCACGGCGTGCCGATCGCGTGGGTCCGCATGCCGGTCACTGACGGTCGGTGTGAGGCGACCGCCCTGAGGCAGGCCGTGCTCGATCGACACCAATGGGTAATCATCATGCATCTCCTGCGCGACACGCTGGGAGCGTCGCGGCCGACCGAAGTGAGTCTCACCGCGCTCCTCGGCGTCCCCCACCCGACGTTCTCTGCGCCGTTCCCGTCCGTCACGGTCGCGGTGTGCACGCGTGACCGAGCGGCGGACCTGGCGCAGTGCCTCGAGGCGCTGACCGCACTCGACTACGATCCCCTGGAGGTTCTGGTGGTGGACAATGCGCCGAAGACAGACGCCACCGCCCGCCTCGTCGCGGACCAGTTTCCGCACTTCCGGTATGTACGCGAGCCCCGACCGGGGCTCGATTGGGCGCGCAACCGGGCCATTCTCGAAGCCCGCGGCGAGATCATTGCCTACACGGACGATGACGTCATCGTCGACCGTGGATGGGTCCGGGCCATCGCGGCCTTGTTCGCTGAGCACCCCGACGCGATGGCCGTCACCGGACTGGTCGTCCCGTATGAACTGGAGACCGAGGCGCAGATCCTTTTCGAACGTTACGGCGGGTTCGGGAGGGGATTCGAGCGGAAGTGGTACCGCGTCGACTCTCGGGCAGGTCAGAAGACCGCCAAGTTACACGGCGGCTCGGGCAAGTTTGGGACGGGGGCCAACATGGCCTATCGCCGTATCCTGTTCGACCGGATCGGGGGCTTCGATCCGGCCCTCGACATAGGCACGGTCACCAACGGGGGTGGGGATCTCGAGATGTTCTTCCGCGTGCTCAAAGAAGGCCACGCGCTCGTCTACGAGCCGGCCGCGCTGGTGCGACACCGCCACCGCCGCGAGTATGCACAGTTGCGCACCCAGCTTACAAATAACGGCATCGGATTCTACTCCCACCTGGTGCGCAGTGCCCTGGCCTATCCTGACGAGCGTGGAGGCTTCATCCGGCTGGGCGTCTGGTGGTTCTGGTGGTGGAGCCTCCGCCGGCTCCTGATCTCGTTCAGACACCCGTCATCTTTCCCGCGGGATCTCATCTTGGCCGAACTCTGGGGCTCCCTCGTCGGGTTGAGCCGGTACCGAAAGGCGCACCGCAGGGCGGCGGACATCGACGCGGCCTTCGGTCCGCCCGAGCGAGTGACGGTGTCCGAAGTTTCGGTATCGTCATGAGCGCGCCCGCTCGTCCTTCCACGGTCGCGGTGCGGACGGTCGATCTGCGTGATTCAGTGCAACCGCTGACCGATGTCCGCGACTTCAGGAGCGTCCAGATCTTCGTACTGTGGGACGGTCGGGCCATCGGCAGCGCGTGGATTGACAACCACTACCAACCGATCAGCGCCGCGCGCCTGCGGGAGGCCATCTCGAGCTGGCTCTTCGGCAAACTGCTGAAGACTATGCTGGCGCGGGAGCTGGCGTCCAACGATCCAGGAGGATCATCGGGGGACGGTGCGAGATTGCCGGTCGACATCCCGGTCTCCATCGTAGTGGCGACGCGCGACCGGCCCGACGGCCTCCGCCAGTGCCTGCGGTGCCTAGTCGCGCAGGCGTCACCGAGGCCTGTCGAGATTGTGGTGGTCGACAACCACCCGGCCTCGGGGCTGACGCCGCCGGTCATTGCCGAATTCCCAGGCGTGGTCCTCGTTCAAGAGGAGCGTCGGGGGCTGGCCTACGCCCGCAACAAGGGCTTCCTCGCCAGCCGCGGGGCCATCGTCGTCGCCACCGATGACGATGTGACAATGCCTCCGACCTGGCTCGAGGACTTGGTCGCCCCGTTCGCCGACCCCGAAGTAATGGTCGTCACGGGCAACGTTCTTCCGCGGGAGCTCGACACGACCGCGCAGCAGCTCTTTGAATCTTACGGGGGCTTGGGGCGGGGCTTCGAAAGCTTTCGCGTCGTCGATGGTAAGTGGTTCAGGCGCTTCCGGGCCGCGGTACCCACCTGGAAGTTGGGTGGCACGGCCAACGCCGCGTTCCGGGCAACGATTTTCGACCATCCGAATATCGGGCTGCTGGACGAGGCTCTCGGTGCGGGTATGCCGACGGGGTGCAGCGAGGACACCTATCTGTTCTACAAAGTGCTGAAGGCCAGCTACACGATCGTGTACGAGCCGGCGGCCTATGTCTGGCACAAGCATCGTCGCGACATGGCTGCGCTGCGCCGCCAGATCTACGACTACAGCAAGGGACACGTGGCCTACCACCTGACGACGCTTCTCAGGGACCGCGATCTGCGGGCCCTCGTGCGTCTGGGGTACGAACTTCCATGGGCCCACCTGTGGCGGATATGGACCCGCATTCGGCGGAAAGGCCCTTATCCGGTGTCCTTGATTCTGACCGAGATTGCCGGCAACCTGAACGGGCCATGGGCCCTCTTCCAGGCCCGTCGCCTCGTCAGGCGCCAGGGACTCAGCCGGGGGAGGGCATGACCGGCATGTTCTACGCGTGGAAGGTCCGCTGGCTCAAGACGCGCCAGGGGAACCTGCTGTGGCGTCGCTGGCAGGCCTGGAGGGGCGCAGACGTCGGGGATGTGAACCGCCTCTCCGACTACATCCGCACCTACGCTCTTGGACGGTCCTTCGTCGACATCGGCTGCATGTGGGGCGTCCACGGCGCGTACGCGTTCATGGCCGAGGAGGCCGGCGCCACAAACGTGAAGGGCGTCGACGTCTTCGGACCGACGCCCGAGTTCGAGGCCACGAAGGCCGCGCGCCGCTCGTCGGTGGAATTCATCCTGGGGGACTGTACGGATCCCGGGACGATCGCGCGGATTGGGGTCATGGATGTCGTCTTCTGCTCCGGCGTGCTCTACCATCATCCCAGCCCGTATGTCCTGCTGGCGGCCCTCCGCCAGATGTGCGGCCGGACGCTCATCCTGCGCACCGCCACGATCCCCGAGATCAGCGGGCTCCCGAATGCAGCGGTGTACTTCCCAATGCTTGAGCCCGCGGATCGCCGGTTATGGGACCTGCGCAGCCTGGGCGTTGCCCACCAGGCGGGTATCTCCAACGCCTTCGACCCGGCCGCCGGCTACGGGAACTGGTTCTGGGGACTGACGCCCAGCGCCCTCCAGGCCCTCCTGGAGACCGCCGGGTTCCACGTGGAGTTCCGGGCGACCGAGGCGTTTGTCCAGACGGTCATCTGTCGTCCCGTCACTGGACAGCAATCCCCCCAGCACGAATAGTAGGAGGCGGGTGGACCGAGATGCAGATGCCAGGGCGGATCCTCATCACAGGCGGTGCGGGGTTTGTGGGGGGCTGGCTGTGCGAACGGCTGGTTGAGGACGGGTGTGAGGTCGTCTGCGTTGACAACCTGCTTACGGGTAACGAGGAGAACCTGGCCCATCTGCGCGACCGCCCGGCGTTCAGCTTCATCCAGCACGACGTGTCACTCTCGCTGGCTCTGGAGGGTCCCGTTGACGCGATCATGCATTTCGCCTCTCCGGCGAGCCCCAAAGACTATTTGGAGTACCCGATCCGCACGCTCGAGGTGGGCGCGTACGGAACACACAACGCCCTGGAACTGGCAAGGGCGAAGAACGCGCGCTTCTTGCTGGCCAGCACCTCTGAAGTCTACGGCGACCCGCTCGTCAATCCCCAGCCCGAAACCTATTGGGGGAACGTCAATCCCATCAGCCCCCGGGGAGTGTACGACTCCGCGAAGCGGTTTGCCGAGGCCATGACCATGGCCTACCATCGGTATCATGCGGTGGACACCCGCATCGCGAGGATCTTCAATACATACGGGCCAAGGATGCGCCCAGACGACGGCCGGGTGATCTCTAACTTCATCGTGCAGGCCTTGCGCGGCGAACCGCTGACAGTGTATGGGGATGGATCGCAAACGCGCAGTTTCTGCTATCTCGACGATATGATCGAAGGAGTCCTTGCGATTCTTCGTCTTCCATCTGACCGGACTCCCGAGCAACGCGTCGACCGGGCCTTCCTGCACACCAGCAGTGAGGCCGAGGATTCGATCCACCACCCCATCAACCTGGGCAACCCGGATGAGCGCAGTGTCCTGGACATCGCGCGGCTGATTCTGGCCGAGACGAGCAGCCGCAGCCCGGTGCGATTTCTGCCAAGGCCCGCCGACGATCCTCGCGTCAGAAGGCCCGACGTCTCGCGCGCCCGGCGCCTGCTGGGCTGGGAGCCGCGGATTTCCATTGAGGACGGTGTGCGCCGCACGGTAGCGTACTTCCAGGACCTGCTGCGGACGCCGCAAGCCCACCAGCCCACGCCGCACGAGCAGGGGCACCCATCACCCGCGGCCGGTGATCCCGGCGGCTAGCCCGTCCAATGCGAAAGCGTTCCTTCACGTGAGGATCTCGATCATCATCCCCGCCCGCAATGCGGCGGACACCATCGCCGAGACGCTGCGAAGCGTCACCGGGCAAACCTTCGTTTCGTGGGAAGCTCTGGTCGTCGATGACGGCTCGGCCGACGACACCGCGGCCGTGGTGACCGATTGGGCTCGCCGAGATCGCCGAATCCGGCTCCTCTCCGGTGCTCTCGGAGGTGTGAGCGCCGCGCGGAACGTCGGGATCGCCACGGCCACCGGTGACGCATTGCTGTTCTTGGACGCCGACGACCTGATTCAGCCGGCCCACCTCGAATCCTTGACCCGGGTCTTGGAAGGAGACCCATCGGTGGCCGCGGCGTACAGTGGCTGGGCCAGACTCGCCCCCAACGGTGCCATCTATCAAGGGAGGCACTGGGGCGTCGCCGGCGACCTGTTCGAGGTCTTCGGCCGTGCCTGTCCCTTCCCGATACACGCCTGTTTGATCCGCCGTGCGTTGGTCGCTCAGGCCGGCGGGTTCGAGCCCACGCTGACGACGTGCGAGGATTGGGACCTGTGGCAACGGATCGCTCGGACCGGGGCCCGGTTCGAGCCGATCCCCGATGTTGGCGCCCTCTACCGGATGCGGCCGGCTTCCGCTTCACTCGACCCGACTCGGATGCTCCGCGACGGGTTCACGGTGCTAGAACGGGGCCATGCCGCCGATCCGCGAGTCGCCACGTCCGATCCCGCTCACGCTCAAGGTCTCCGGGCCGAGCTGCTCCCGGCGAGGAAGCTGGGCTTTGCGTGCTGGTCGGCGGGTCTTCTCCTCGGCCAACAGCGAGACTCCGACCCCGTGCTCCCCGAACTCGCGGGTCTCCGGGCACCCGACCTAGAGCCGGAAGTCGTCGCCGTGACCCTGTGGGAGTCGATGCTGTTGCCGCGGTGCCTGGCACCCGAAGCCGCCTCGACCCTCTGGCCGGGGATCGCCTCGCCGCTCCACCGATTCCTCACTGCCCTCGAGAAACAAGCCGAAGCTCCCGGACTGGCCCGGCGGGCAGAGTTGACGATCGAACAACGCGTCCTCGAGAGAGACCGGACCCCGCGACCGGTGACGCTCCGTCTGACCCACACCGTATCGGTCGACCCTTCGACCGCACTGGCTGATATTCTCGTCTCATCTTCAGCGGAACGGCTGCACTGTGAGGTGGTGCTTCGAGGCGAAACGTTAGGCGTGCTGGCGCTGCCGGTTTTCGGGGGCCTCGTCAAAGCCGAGGTGGTCGCCGACGCCATCGCCGCTCAGTTCGGCTGGGACCTGCTGGGACGGTTTTTCGGCCGAACCCTCTACCAGGACGCCGCGACGGCCGTCGACGACGAGGGTCGCGGACGATGGCGCGAGACCGACCTGGCGCTCGGGCGCGGCGCCCGGGACGGGGCCGGTTTCGTCGACCAGATCCACGCCCAGGCCGGCTGGGCCGTGTTTCTCCAGGAGTTGTGGTCCCGCCCCGACTGGCCGATCGAGCGGTTCTATGACCGAGAGTGGATCGAGGCTGATGCCCCCCCTCCGGTCGAGGCTCGAGAGTGGCTGGCGATTGAGGTCGCGGAACCGGTGCCGGCCGTGGCCGGGG
>JBGPLF010000226.1:0-6711 GCA_041486265.1 bacterium | reverse complement strand
GCCGGACCGCGCGGCGGGCTCTCTCTTCGTGGAGCTTCCTGATTGGAGGGAAGGTCAAGAGCGAAAGCCAGCCTCTCCCGGCCACCCTCCTCCACAGGACTCGCGTGAGGTGCGCGAGCTCGACGAATCCCGGCTTTGGATCATCGAGGACGAAGGTGTCGCTTCGCTCTCGCAGGGTGAGGACATTTATGGCTTCCCTCGCGACGTCCCACGTGGACAGGGTGGTGAGCGTCGGGTCCGATCGATGACTCCTGAAATTCTGCGGCAGCCAGACCGCGTCGAGCCACAGGTTGCGGCAGAAGATGTTGGTCCTGTAGTGGCGCGGAAAGTCTCGTTTGTTGTGCACAAGCAGCTGGTACAAATAGTAGGGGAAATCGGCGCCCGCAGCCAACGCCAACGGGAGGGATCCCCAGAATCGGCCATTGATCTCGATAAAGACCCATGCACCTGTCTTGAAGTTGACTTTGAACTCGATCATGGCCACGCCCGTATACTGCATGGCTCTGACAAGGATTTCAGCAGCCGCCATCAGGTCCGGCTGCAGAGGCACGCTCGTTCGATATGAACTGCCGCCTCCCGTGGGCGGCTCATGAACGCGGACGTGTTGGAAGGCGAGCAAGACGTCGCCCTGATCTGCCAGCAACTCCACCCCGACGCCTGTTCCCGCAAAGGTCTCCTGGACCAGGACCCCACCCTGCAGGGTCGCGTCCTGCAGGACCGCTTTGAGCTCTTGCATGGTACGGGCTCTTCGAACAGAGTGCCGGTTCACAAGGTCCAGCGGGCTAAATGTGGCTCTGGGTTTGATGACGACGGGAAACGTGACGCCCGACAGCGCAACCTCTGCCTCCGAGGCATGTGAGAGGACCGCGCTTCTGGGGATGCGAACGCCGAGCGACCTCGCCAACTCATAGCTCTTCAGTTTGTCAAACGCGATCTCGAACGCCTTATCACTCAGCACGTACGTCAGGCCGGCCTCCCCCACTTCCGCCTTGTGGTGCTGAAGCGGCATCAGCGTGGGATCATCGCAGGGAATGACAAGCTCGAACCGCTCTTCCCTCATGAGGGCCGTGAGCGCCTCCTTCCAGCGCACGTCTCGTGGCGAATAGCCGGGGAGGTCGTGCACCCTGCGAATATACCGTGATTGACGCGCCGAGGCGTCGGGAGGGCACCAGCCAACGTGGACGTCGAGGCCGTGGCGTCCCAAGGATCGGACGACCGCCAGGAAGCTTCGGTTGTCGCTGCCCAAGACCAGCACCTTCCCCACCGGTCTATCCCCCGGGCGCCACCCGGTTCGCCGCGATCTGCTCGTAGCATTCGCGGAGGGTGGCGCCCACGCATGTCTCACGAACCACCGCAAAGAGCATCTTCAGGTTCTGATGGAGGCGTTCGACATCGGCATCTCGAGGGAAGAATGGACTTCCGCCGGCAATGAGCTCCGAAGAATGCAGCATGAATTCAACGCACGTTCTCCGCTGTCGTGAAGCGTGCCTCACGATGCGCACGAGGCTGTGCCCGTTCCTGCGGTCTGGCCGCAACCAATGGACCGGCGGGAAGAAGCGATTCAGGATCCGCCGGGTGAGCGGCAGGCCGTTCAGATACCTTCGTAGGTGGAGCATCGACGGCCATCGGGAAGGCACGATGGTCATGGGGATCTCCAGGAGAGGGGAATCTCCGGGGCGACTCACATCGCTGAGGTCAACGAAGTACGGCTCGCTGGGGAATCGTGAGTAGTCCGTCCCGCCGGTCCTGTTGGGGTCTCCAAGGTGCTGCCGCCAGGACACGAGGGGCGTCGCAGAACAATCGACGCGGTATCCATGCGCCGCAAGGCTCTGCGCGTACACTTCATTGAAGCTCCAGCGGCCGGCCCGGTGACTGATCATCTTGATTCCGAACGTCTCCTCGAGCAGATCGGTCATCGCCGCGATCTTTTGGTGGATGATCGCCTTGGGATACTCGATGAGGTACGGCTGGAACGCAAGATCGTCCTCAGTCAGGGGAACCAGCGGCGGAGTGTTCCACGCATGCAGATGCATCCCGATCTCGCCCGCCTGGCGCCTCAGGACATCTCTGCCGAACTCCTGGAATACGGGAGAGGTTGCCATCTCATAATTGACGAGGTAGGTTGGTCTCATCCCGTAGGATTCACACAGAGCCTGGAATCTGGGAAGCGCGCTGGCGTTGCGTGTCGTGATCGCCCTGGGCTTGGACCATAGATTGTCCCCTTCGGTATCGATGGTGATGAGGAAACTCGGTCGATGGGACCCGTCCCTCGCCGAGGACTCGCCTTGCGTCGGCCGCATCATATCAAGTCCCGTACTCCCCCTGGCGACGTCGGAGAGCGTGCACCGCCGAATAGGAGAGCTGCTTCTCAGCGGGCGCGGGCGCCATTGGCTGGAGGCAGCGGAGTCGGCGCTGGGCCGGCTGACGACAGCAGGTAGTAGGATCCAGCAGCAACCGAAGCGGTGGTCTGCTGGCCGCCCGGCCAGTGGACGGTGACGGAAACCGGTCCAGCACACCGGCCCAGTCCGACATGGACGTTGCGACTATCCTGCGCGAGCCACCCGGTTCGGGCGGTCACCTGCTCGTGCCAGGTCCGCCCGCACGCCTGCACCTGCACCGATGCGCCGAGGATCTGCGGGCCCCGCAGCACAAAGCCCACCCAACTATTCCCGTTCGTGGTCACGTTGCGGTAGAGTCTGAACGGCCCCGGCGCGTAAAGCGCGTTGTAACCGACGACCAGATCGAGCCTGCCGTCGCGATCATAGTCGATGACGGCTGCGCCTCCTCCGCCCTCCCTGGTCCCCACAGGACCGGCCAGGCCTGCGGCGCCGGCTACCTCGATGAACGTGCCCGAACCGGTGTTCATAAAAAGGTAATCGGGCCCCTTGGCGCTCTGGCCCTGGATGACGAGGCCGCCCTCGTGGGTGAGAAACATGTCTGGCGAGCCATCATTGTCGAAGTCCCCGACGGCCAGCGACCGGGGATCGCCAGAGAAGTTGACTTGGTGCGCGATCGGGGCATCCCAGCAGTTGCGCAAACCGTCCGCGTGGCCGACGTCGGTAACCCGGGCTCCATTGTTGCAGTGAACTTTCAAGACGGAGTTGCCCCGGGCATCGAAGGTGTCCACGATGGCCACGTCCAACCGCCCATCCCCGTTGAAATCCGCCCATGCGGCGTCGTGCAGATACGGACTGAGGTCGGCGATCGGCTCGTACACCCCGGTGAGAGCCCGGAACCGGCCGCCCGTGTTGAGCAACCAGTACGTGTAGTTGTTGCCTGTCCCGATGCAACTGGGCCAGCCACTCTCGTTGAAGTCAACACAATCGATCGCATACGGACGCTTGGCCTGGTTGGCAGGCATCACCAGCCCCCGCTTATTGGCTTCCTCGGCGAACCTCCCGCCAGAGTTCATCCACAGGTGATGCAACTGGCCCGGGCCGATGGCGGGCTGAGGGGCCTGCAGGGTGAGTACGTCCAGCCACCCGTTGCGGTCGGCGTCGAAACACGTCAAGGCGTAGACTTTGGAATGCCAGTCTTCGGTCCCCAGGGACTGCGCAATCTCAGTGAAACCCTTGCCGGCCTCGTTCCGCAGCCAGAGGTCTCGATTGCCCACAGCGTCACGGTCGCCGTCAAATCCTGTCCCGATGATCAGATCCTCATAGCCGTCCCGGTTGAGATCGCACCAGACCGCCTGGTGGCGGTGTTCGGTTTCCTCGGTCACCAGGGGGAGCAGCCCGGTTTGGTCGGTGAAGGTCCCGTTCCCAGCGTTGTGAAACAGCTGTCCTCCTCGAGGCCAGGTGAGGCTCCCCATCACTCCACCCATGCCGAAGATACCGTGATGCCCGACATAGAGATCGTCCCAGCCGTCGTTGTCGTAGTCTGCTATGGCAAGCATCCCCCATTCCTCAGCCAGGCCGGCGGTCAGGCCCGAACTTTCCGTCACGTTCTCGAACCGAACGGCCGCGAGCTGGGGCGCGGCGCTCGGCACCCAGAAAAGCAACGCGAGAGTTGCTACAGTGACGCCCCAGATCGCTACTCGCGGCCATGCTGCAGTCATGATATCCCTCCTTGGGTCGTGCCGGAGGCCATCGAGTGGCTGGCGAGGGCTGTCGCCAGGTGCATGGCCTCCGCCGGAGAATCGGCCCAGTCGACGAGATCGCTCTGTGCCGTCCACGTTTCGTAGAAGCTTCGCACTTTCCCGTAACTGTTGTCCAGCACCACGTGCGGAATGCCCAGCAGCAGAGAGAGAATATGTCCGTGCAGGCGGTCGGTGACGACGCATGCCGCCGGGCTGAGCATCCGTACGCCCCTGGCCACGCGAAGCCGGGCGATCAGACCGTAAGACCCGGTGAGCGTGGGCCATGCCCACTCCAACGCCCGCGGCTGGCGACTTGCCAGTCTCGTCGCCGCACGGATGCCCCGGGTGAGGAGTCCAGGCAGCGGCCTGTCGACCCGCCAGTCGAGTCGCACGAGTGCTGACAGTTCCTGGTTCATCGCGAGTCCCACTGATTCTTGGTCGGTGCGCAGCAGGCAGACGATTGCCCGGCGCGGCCGCCCGGGACGCCTGAGGGGCCCGAGTGCAAATGCCATGTCCGGACAAAGCAAGCTGGACGCCGTAAATTCGTTTCTCGCGAACTCTAGACTCCGACGGTCACGCACGAGGAGTGTCAGGTTCGGATGCCTGTTGAAGATCGTGCGGACGCGCGCCAGATTGGGGGCGTCTCGAAAGTGGATCGTCTGAGGCAGCTGGATGATTGGGCGATCCGGGAACGCGGCAATCACGTCCTCGCGGAGACGCTCGGCCGCAGACCATAGATCGCCGAGGTTCCCGCCTCCCTGCAGGAGGATCGTCCCCTGGCCAAGCCGTGCCGCCAGCCGATCCCTCGAGTACGTGGCGACCTCGCAGGCGTAGACGACGCGGGCCCCGGCGCGGCGAAGATAGGTGGTCTCGCCAAGCCAGATCGCGTTGTCGCCGGCGTTCGCCGAGCTGGGAAAGTGGAGGAGCGCGCACGGTTCGCCGGCGGGCAGCAGGGGGCTCAAGACTTTGTCGATCGTCCTGGAGAGGGACGCGATCAGTTCGGCCCGGGGAATCCCGTGAGGCGCGCGCATCATGCCCGATCCCTAGAGATGGTCCTTCAGCCAGAGCAGCAATCCCAGCAGCGTCTTGTGACCGGAGGAGTCGACGATCCCATCGTTGCACCGGATAGGAACATCCGGAGGAGGCAGGATGGCATCCAGCACCTGCCTGTGGAAATACCCATGCGCGAGGTCGCGATAGGGCTCCACCTGCCGCCGGATCGCTATCCATCCCGGCGCGTTGATGTCGTAGACACGCGCGTTGTAGCGCTGCTGGAGCTTCAGGCCGCTGACGCGGGCCGCCAGTCGGGCGAGGTTCGAGCGCTGCCGCTCCAGATGCAGCCGGAGCAGCGCGCGGAGTCTGGGCCGGGCCAGCTCGACGCGGAAAGGATTATGCGCGAGCGGAAGGCGGGCAAGCGCTGGAAACCAGGTTGCCAGGAGTCGCTCCTGCGCGCGCCGGTTCATTAGGGTCGACGCCGGGATGCCGCCAGCCGTATCAAGCACAGCCCGGTCGACCGCGGGAAACACCGGCCAGGCGCCGAACGAGAGCCGCCAGGCTTCGCCCCCGGAGTGAAAGCGTTGCCGGTGATACAGGTCGAAGCACCACGCACGCTGGGCCTCGAGGTCGCTGTAGCTCTCATAGCACTGGCGCATTCGCGCGATCGTCTCCGGGACAAGATCGCCGAAGACCTCACGCCGCAGCAGGCGCTTGAGCACTTCGGGCCGGAATCCGTAGGCGTTGATCCGCGTGAAGAATGCGTCGAAGGACATCGCGCCGGTGGACGCATCGCGGGCCCACAGGACATGGCTGCCTCCAACAATCGAGTCGCTCACGTGGCCCGTCACGACCCTTGGCGGCAGGCTGCGCAGTTGGGGGTAGACGCCCCACCCGTGAATCGTCGTGAATCCGTTGGCGCCGTGCTCCCAGGTGCTCTGCAGACGGGAGCACGCAGGGTACTGGCTCGCCGCAACCTCAGCCGACCGATACTCGAAGCCCACATCGCGGGCGACCGCGCGGGCCCAGCGCATATCGAAGTCCGCGGGCAATCCCAGGGTGAGCGCGATGACGTCGGCGCCGTTCTGCTTGAGATACCCGGCGAGAAGGCGCGAATCGCGTCCTCCCGAGAGCAGCAGGCTGTACCGGGCATCTCGCGGAGCATGGCGCGCTACGGCCTCGCCTAACGTGTGGCCGAGCAACTCGACGTGGGCGGTGAACGGCAGGCCGGCGTACCAATTGGACACCGGCACCTGGTATTGCCGGATCTCGCGCGGAGGCTTTCCCGGGCGCCAGACGAGCGCATGACCCGCAGCCAGGCGCCGGGCTCCTCGCAGCAGCGTACGGCCGTCGAACACGTGCATCGTCAGAAGCATGCCGACGAGGCCCTCGGGATCGAACTCCATTCGAAAGGCCGGATGGTTGCGAAACAACTCGGGGCTGGTCCCCGCCACGATTACATCCTGCGTCGCCATGTAGTAGAGCGGGAAGATACCAAGGAGATCAGCTCCCATGAATAGGCCGTGCTCGGGTCGGTACACGGCCGCACCATGGATCCCATCGTATGTCATCTTCGAGAGGCTCGCGGCATCGGTCCACGCATGGAGCAATCCGGCGGCGTTCAGCCGTTCGGGCCCGGG
>JBGPLF010000225.1:0-6808 GCA_041486265.1 bacterium | reverse complement strand
GACTCCGCGACGCCCAAGGGCTCGCAGAGGGATATGGTGCTCAACACGCAGGACCCGGTCAAGGCCATCAACCCGCTCTACATCAGCGGGTCGACGGACTCGTGGATCACCGAGCTCATCTGGGATCGCCTGATGCGGGTTGGACCCGACGGCCTCCCGAAGCCGTGGGCCGCAGAGAAAGTGGAGTGGGTCGACAGCGTCACGGTGGATGTGACCCTGCGGCGCGGATTGAAGTTCCACGACGGGAAGCCGGTGACCGCGGACGACGTGATCTTCTCCTTCACGGCGCCGATGGGCGACAAGGTGCCGATGTACCGTCCGTTCACCCGCATCATCGACAAGATCGAGAAGCGGTCGGACACGGTCATCCGCTTCAGCCTCCGGGAGCCCTACGCGCCGTTTCTGACGTCCAGTCTGGCGAAGATCAACATTATCCCGAAGCACATCTGGGAGCCGATCCTAAATGGCCTCGCGGGCAAGCCGGAGAACGCCGAATCCGCTCAGGAGCAGGTCCCCATCGGATCCGGTCCGTTCAAGTTCGTCCAGTGGAAAAAGTCTGAAGAGGTCGTCCTGGAAGCGAATCCGGACCACTTCTCGGCGCCCAAGATGCGGCGGTGGGTCCTTCGGATTATCCCGAACACCGAGGCGGCGCTGGGCGCGCTGCGCACCGGCGAGCTGAACTTCCTCTCCGCGTACGGCGGTGACCCTGACATCCTGGCGAACATGGCCAAGCAGACGCCGTCGATCTCAGTGGTCTTCACGATGGACATCGGGATGCGCTTCACGGCCTTCAACCTGCGGCGCCCGCCCTTTGATGATCTCGCATTCCGCCAAGCCATGAATATGGCGGCCAACAAGCGCGCGATTCGCACGGTGATTTACAGGGGCTACGCCACGGTCGCCGACTCCTTCGTGTCGCCGGCGCTGGAGTTCTGGTACAACACCAATGTCCCCAAGTACGACTACGACATCAAGAGGGCAAAGCAGACGCTGTCCGAGGCCGGGTACGAGTGGGACAAGGACGGCCGGCTGCTGTACCCGAAGGGCAAGTTCGAGTCCATCGCGAAGTAGGCTCGCGGGCGGGAGCCGCACAGCGGCTCCCGCCCTTCTTCCTCGCGAATGCATTCGCAGCGCCGCCCAGGGTATGGTTGCCGGCGGCAGGATGAGCGGGAGGGCGCGGCGTGACCCGGCTGTTATTTATCGCCAGCCGTCTGGGGCAGACGCTGCTGGTGCTTTGGGTCGTCGCCACGCTGCTCTTCCTGATCTTCCGGCTGATGCCGGGCAACCCCCTGGTCGCGTACATCGACCCGAATTTCACGCAGGAGATGCAGCAGGCCCTGCTGCGCCAGTTCGGGCTCGACAAGCCCCTGTACGTCCAATACTTCGTCTACCTCGGAAACCTCGCGCGGGGGGAATTCGGCCGCTCGTTCTTCACCCGGGAGCCGGTAAGCAAGGCCATCTGGGACGTGCTGCCCAACACCATCATGCTGACGCTCTCGGCCCTGGTCCTGGCCTATCTCGTCGGGATCGTGCAGGGGGCTCTGCTGGCAGCCCGGCGCGGCACTCGGGTAGAGGCCTTGGGGATCCCGATGGTACTGGCCACACGCGCGGCCCCGGAGTTCTGGGTCGGGATGCTGGCGCTGGCCCTGTTCAGCTTCCACTTCAACTGGTTTCCCTCGTCGGGCGCCACAAGTCCAGGCAGCGTGTACCCCTCGATGTGGGCCAAGTTCTTCTCCCTGGACTTCCTGCGGCACCTCACGCTGCCCGCGTTGACGCTGGCCCTTTATCTGCAGGGGTTGCCCACGCTCCTGATGCGGAACACCATGCTCGAGGTCATGGATGAAGACTTTGTCACCTTCTGCCGCATGCGCGGGCTGCCCGAGCGCACGATCATCCTGCGGCACGCCGCCCGTAACGCGCTGCTGCCGGTGGTCACGGCCTTCGCACTGGGCGTCGGCTACTCGATCGGCGGCGACGTGATCATCGAGACGGTGTTCAGTTGGCCCGGATTGGGCCGCCTCCTGGTCCGCGCGGTGTCCGCAAAAGATTATCCCGTGGCCCAGGGCGCCTTCGTGATCCTGGCGGCTATAATGGTCTTCATGAACCTGGCGGCCGATCTGCTGTATGGCCTGCTCGACCCTCGCGTGAGCCATGAACGAAAGTAGACCGCTGTCGACGGTCCTGGTCCAGTATCCGCGGGCGACCGCCGCGTGGCGGGCCGCCCTGGCGGCGACCTGGTCAATCGCCCGGCGTGACCGCTTCGCGCTCACCGGGCTGATCATTTACGCGGTGTTCCTGGTGGTGGCCCTGGCGGCGCCGCTCGTGGCTCCCTATCCTCCGCAGGAGCTCACCTATCTGTCGAACGGCGACGTGGACGCCAACGCGCCCATGTCGCGAACTCACCTGCTCGGGACGACCAACCTGGGCCGCGACATCTTTTCGCAGTTGCTCTATGGTGCGCGGGCGGCGCTGATGGTCGGGATCACCGCCGCGCTGGGTGTCGTCATCCTGGGCACCCTCGTGGGGTTGGTGTCGGGCTATTACGGCGGATGGGTGGACACGGCCATCATGCGCCTGGCCGACGTCGCCTTTGGCATCCCCTTCCTGCCGATGGCCATCGTCCTGGTCGCCTTCCTGGGGCCGAGCATCTGGAACGTCGTGCTGGTCATGACGCTCCTGCTGTGGCGCGACACGGGACGGGTCATTCGCTCCCAGGTGCTCACGCTGCGGGAGCGGGCGTATGTGGAGGCGGCCCGACTGCTGGGCGCGAGTCACTTCCGGATCATGTTCGTGCACATTGCCCCCAACGTCCTGCCGCTGTCGTTCCTATACGGTTCGCTGGCGATCGGGTGGGCGATCCTCACGGAGGCGAGCATCAGCTTCCTCGGCTTTGGCGATCCGAACGTCATTTCCTGGGGATCGATGCTGCAGGATGCCTACAATTCGCAGGCCCTGGCGCGCCAGGCCTTCAACTGGTTCGTGCCGCCGGGCATCACCATCATGCTGACTGTGATGGCAGGGTTCTTCATCAGCCGCGGCTACGAAGAGCTCCTGTTCCCTCGGATGCGGCGCCGGTAGGCTCCCCGCGATGCCGCTGCTTGACGTCGAGGGCCTCTCGGTCGAGTATCGCACCACCCAGGGATCCGTTCAGGCCGTACGGGGCGTCTCCCTCAGCGTGGAAGCCGGCGGGTCGCTCGGACTCGTCGGCGAGAGCGGGTGCGGCAAGAGCACTCTGGCGCGCGCGCTGATCCGGGTTCTCCCCCGCAACGCCCGCATCACCGGCGGCGCCGTCCGCCTGGAAGGGACCGACCTCCTCAGCCTGACCGAGGAGGAGATGAACCAATACCGGTGGCGCAAGATCGCCGTCGTGCCGCAGGCGGCCATGGACAGCCTGGACCCGGTGCACCGGGTGGGCAATCAAATGGTCGAAACCCTGCGGCTGCGCGGAGGCCTTACCGCCGTTGCGGCCCGCGCGCGCGCGGAACGTTTATTCCAGCTGGTGGGTCTCGAGAGCCGCCGTCTGGAACACTACCCGCACGAGTTCAGCGGGGGCATGAAGCAGCGAGCGGTCATCGCCATGGCGCTGGCCCTCGATCCCTCGCTCCTTATCGCGGACGAGCCAGTCACGGCGCTCGATGTGATCGTCCAGCGCCAGGTCCTGGCGACGCTGCGTCAGCTCCGCGCGGAGCTGACGCTGAGCCTGATCCTCATCACGCATGATATCTCGGTCGTCGCGCACCTGTGCCAAGATGTGGCCGTCATGTACGCGGGGCGTGTGGTGGAGCGGGGAACGGTCCGACGGGTGTTCGCGGCCCCGCAACATCCGTACACCATGGGGCTGCGCAACGCCTTTCCCAGCCTGCGGTTACACCAGATGCGCCTCGTGCCCATCGAGGGTTATCCGCCCGACCTGGTGGCGCCGCCCCGGGGGTGCGCCTTTGCCCCGCGCTGCCCGTTTGTCATTGCCAAATGCTGGGACGAGGATCCCCCGCTTGTGGCAACCGAGAGTGGTCACATGGCCGCCTGTCACCGCGCGAATGAAGCCGCCGTGCTCAGCGCGGGCGCGCCTGAGGCCTTCGCCCGCCTCGAGCGGCTAGCTGAGGAGGGCCCGATCCGGGCCACCGGTTCCGGAGGTCTGCGGTGAGCGCGCCCCTGGTCGAAGTGCAAAATCTAGAGAAGCACTATCCCCTGCGGGCCGGCTTCCTCGCGTCGCTCGCAGGCGAGCGGCGCGTCGTCCACGCGGTGAACGGGGTCTCTTTCTCCCTGCCCGAAGGACACAGCCTGGGACTCGCCGGCGAGAGCGGGTGCGGGAAAACCACGACGGGCAAGCTGATCCTCGGGCTCCTCCATCCCACTGCGGGCACGGTCCGCTTCGAAGGCCAGGACGTCGCACAACTCGCCGGCGCCGGGCTGCTGGCCTACCGCCGGCAGGCCCAGATGGTCTTCCAGAACCCGTACGAGGCACTCAATCCCCGCTTCACCATCCTAAGGTCTCTGCTGGAGCCCCTCCTGATCCACAAGATCGGGCGGGATCCCGTGGAGCGAGTTGGACTGGTGGCCGACGCCCTTCGCCAGGTGCACCTGAATCCGCCTGAGCAGTTCTTCCTCAAGTACCCGCACCAGTTGAGTGGCGGCCAGTTGCAGCGTACGGTGATCGCCCGGGCGCTGCTGGTGGAGCCTCGCCTCCTGATTGCCGACGAGCCCGTGTCCATGCTGGACGTGTCGGTGCGGGCAGGCGTGTTAAATTTGATGCGGGAGATCACCAGCGAGCGACGGCTCACGACAGTCTACATCTCGCACGACCTGGCCCTCCTCCGGTACATGTGCGATGAGACGGCGGTCATGTATTTGGGGACCATCTGCGAGATCGGCCCGACCGAGGAGATCATTGACCACCCACATCACCCGTACACTCAGGCCCTGGTGGCCGCGGTGCCTGATCCCGACCCGGACCACATGGAGCAGCTCGTGGAGATCGCGGACACGGTGCCGACGCCCTTTGAGCTTCCGGTTGGATGCCCCTTCCAAGATCGCTGTCCCAAAGTCATGAGCATCTGCCGGGAGGAGCGGCCACCCCTCCTCCACGTCGGGCCCGGCCACCGTGTCGCCTGTCATCTGTACACGACGGATCGCCCGCATGCCCCGGCGCCCGGCCTCGCGGCCACTGGGCCGTCGGGCGCGCATCCCTAGCTTCCCGTCACCAGGGAACGCCGAACCATCAGAAGTAAGAATGGAGTGCGGTCATGACGCCTGGATATCGAGATCCTCATGAAGCGACGCTGCTGGCCGGCCTCTCGCTGGACGAGCCGCAGGCGCTGATCCAACGATTCGCTGGCCTGGTGCGTGAGTCGGGCAGCCCGGACGAGTGGCGGGCCGCAGAGTACATCGCGGGACGTCTCTCCTCACTGGGAGTGCCGCACACCGTTCACGAGCCGCGCCTCTACCTGAGCGTCCCTGAGCGCGCGTCACTCGAGGTCATGACCCCGCAGCGGCGCGCCGTGCGGGCGAAGACCCCTGCGTTCTCCGTGTCCACGAACGGGCAGGCGCTCGAGGGCCCCGTCACGTATCTACCCAGGGCGGTCGGGGACATCGATCCACTCTCGGATGCGTCGCTGGAGATGGGGATGGCTGCTCTGAACGGCAGGGTCGTGCTCAGCGAGGGATTCCCCTCCCCGCAAAAGGTCCTGGACATCCAGACGCGCGGGGCCGCCGGCATCATCTTCATCAATCCCGGCGAGGCGATCCACGAGATGATCTGCTCGACCGTCTGGGGCGCGCCGGATCTGGATTCCATCGGGCGAAAGCCAACGGTGCCGGTGGTGAGCGTCAACCGGCCCGATGGGCAGGTGCTGATCACAGAGGCCCAAAGGGGCGCCCTGCGGGTGGCGATCCAGACGCACCTGCGGGAGGGATGGATGCGGTGCCCGGTGGTGGTGGCCGAGATCCCGGGCACCGACGAGCCGGAAGCGTTCCTGCTGGCGCACGGGCACGTCGACTCCTGGCACGCAGGCATCGGGGACAACGCCACGGGCGACGCCGCCCTGCTGGAGCTGGCGCGGGTTTCCTGGGCGAACCGCGGCCTCCTGCGCCGGACGCTTCGCGTGGCCTGGTGGGCCGGCCACTCCACCGGCCGTTACGCCGGCTCGACGTGGTACGGCGACACGTTCGCGCTCGACCTAGTGGAACACTGTCTGGGCCACATGAACATCGACTCACCCGGCTGTCGTTGGGCCACGGAATACGAGGACGTGACGTGGATGCCAGAAACCGAAGCGTTCTGCCAGGCGGCGATCCGCGACGCGACCGGCCAGCGGTCTGTCGGCGAGCGGCCGCCCCGTGCCGGGGACTGGTCGTTCAACAACCTGGGGCTGAGCGGCTTCTACATGCTGCTCTCCACCATGCCGAAACCCCTGCTCAAGGAGAAGGGGTATTACACCGTCGGCGGGTGCGGCGGCAATATCGCGTGGCACACGGAGGGCGACCTGCTGGAGATCTTCGACGCGGAGAACCTCCGACGCGATCTGCGCGTCTATGCGACTTCGATCATGCGCGCCCTCAACGCCCCGGTGCATCCATTCGATTTCCGCGCGGTGACGCAGGAGTTCCGCATGACGCTCGCCGACTATCAGGCGGCCGCCCGCGACCTGTTTGACGTCTCGCCCGCGGTCGCCGAAGTTGACAGGCTGGAGGCCGCACTGGATCGCTTCTATGGTTACTGCGCCGGCTTGGCCGGGCTCGCGCTGACTGATGCCCGGGTCCGCCGGGCCAACGCGGCACTGCGCCGATTGGCTCGCCTGCTGGTGCCCCT
>JBGPLF010000224.1:0-6871 GCA_041486265.1 bacterium | reverse complement strand
GACCTTGCAGCGGCTAGGCGGGGACCCCGGACACGGCATGCAGGAGCGACTGCACCGCGTCGGTTTCGGATGTGTAGCGGATGAGGTGGATGCGGTCGTCCCCTTCCACGAGGGCGGACAGCAAGGTCCCTGCCTCGACCAGGGCGATAACCGGCACGCCGCCCGCCAGCGCGGTGGCCAGTTCGATGCCGACACCCAGGGATGGGACGGTAACCTCGGCCACCACCAGATCGGCGCCGGCCAGAGCGGCCATGTCCCGGCGCAGGATCTGGGCGCTGGACCAGCCCGGGCTCCCCTCGACGCGGAGCACGTCCGGGTCGCCCACGTGGGCCGTGAGCACAGTCCACCCCGCCGAGTGCAGCGTCGAGATCAAGCGGGCGTAGCGCGCCTGCAGTTGCCGTCCTCCCCGGATCGCGCCGCAGAAGTAGGCGCGGCGGCCGGGCCGGGCCGGCGCCAGCAACGCCGCGATCGGCAGCGGCGAGGCGTCGCCGGGATCCACGCCGAGCGCCGCCAGGCGCTTGCGCAGCGCCGCGGCAGCGTCTACACGATCCCCCCCACCCACTTCCACTTCGAGCCACCAGCCGTGGCCGTCAATTTCCTCCAGGGCAATGGTGCCGGCGCCCGGGATCTCGATGATCTCGCCCCGCAGCTTGCGCACGCGCAGCCAGGGCGTGAACCCCAGCGCTTCGAGGAGCGACCGGCCGTCCGCCGCGGAGCCGCGATGCAGCACGACCTTGCTCTGGGCGAGCGCAGACCGCTTGAACGTCACGCCGTCTTCCGACACGAGCGCGATGCGGGTGAAGAGCACCTCGGCGTCGCCATCGGCATGCTGGCGGAGACGGAGGGTCTGCTGCTCAGCGGGCCATGGGTGGGCAATCGGCCGGTAGTAGTCGTCGGTGAACGCGTAGGCTTCGGCGCGTCGCGCGCCGAGCGCCCGCAGGCGCGCGCGCATCTCGTCAATGCGCGGCACGGGCACGCGCACCTCGGCCTCGTACGGAGCGGTCATCCCCGGAGCGCGGAGGCGCGCCCTGGCTGGTCGACCGGTCTCGTCACCGACTGGCGGCCGGCACGGTCACGCCTGCCTGTCCCAGGCGCTGTCGCGCCAGGAGGATCGCTCGCTGGAGTTGCGTGTCGCGGCCCTGGTCCAGGTCTGTGACGCTGAGCGCCACCGGAACATCGGGGGTCACCCCCGCGCCCTCCAGCCGCTTGCCCTGCCCCGTGGTCAGTCGCAGGATCGTCACGCTGAGAGCGGACTCGTCCGACAGGTCGACCAGGATACTGGCTTCGACGGCGCCACTCGTCTTCGTCCCGACCAGCGTCGCCCGGCCCTGTTCTTGCAGCGCCGCGGATAGGAGTTCGGCGGCCGAGGCGCTGGTCTCGTCGACGAGCAAGATCAGCGGCACGTGGGATGGGAGTACGGGGACGCCCGAGGTGCGCGTGGTCCGCGTCTGCCCGCCCCGGGTGGTCTCCTGATAGATCGGCCGGCCCGGCGGCAGCAGCGCGTCGAGCGTCGCCGTCAGCTCATGCAGAAATCCCCCGCTGTTCGCCCGGACGTCGAGCACCAGCGCCTTCATCCCGTTGTTCAGCATCTTTTCGAGGGACTGGCGCACATCGAGTCCGGTGCGGTTGATGAACTGATAGAGCTGCAGATAGCCCACCCCACCGTCGAACACGCGCGCCTGGAAGACGGACGGAATCTGGATGGGCGCGCGCGTCACCGAAAGCGTCACCGCGTCGGAACGCCCGGGCCGGTCCACGACAAGCGAGACCGCCGAGCCGGCAGGACCGCGGATCATCCCCGCTACCTGGTCGGTCTGCATCCCCTGCGTGGAGAGATTGTCGATGCGCACGATCCGGTCGAGCGCCTGCACGCCCGCGCCCTCGGCCGGCGTGCCCGGGATGACGTCGCGGATGTAGAAGCGGCCTTCCCGTGGCATCAGCACCACACCGATCCCGCTGAAGGCGGCTTGCCGGCGCTGCCGCGCTACGCGCTCCCGGTTCTGTTCGGGAGTGATGAAGCCGGTATGCGAATCCTTCAGCACCGCGGTCATGCCGTGGATCGCCGCGTATGCCAGGTTCGTCGGTA
The DNA here is from genome assembly GCA_041486265.1 of bacterium. Taxonomy (GTDB): domain Bacteria; phylum Sysuimicrobiota; class Sysuimicrobiia; order Sysuimicrobiales; family Humicultoraceae; genus JBGPLF01. The sequence continues at coordinate 4,785 of JBGPLF010000224.1, read as the reverse complement.
TAACGCGGCCGGCCGCCGCGGTGTTGGCGGCTTCAAATCGGGTCCGGAACAGGGCGTCTGCCGGCGCGGAGGCGGTGCCGGTCGGGATGTCCGCCAAGTCCGCCTGAATCCCGGCCGTTGAGAGGGAGGCGCGGAGCCCTCCGACGGCGCCATTGAGCAGCGCCACGCTGTCGACCGGATCGACGTACCGCTCGCGCAGCACACCCAGCGCCTCCAGGACCAGACCGGCATCGGCGGCCTGTGCGCGCGGCGGCGCGGCCAGTGGGGCGAACGTGACCGCCATCAATAGCAGAATCACTGGCAGGAACCGGCGCAGCATGGCCATTGGCAATCGCATCATCGTCGACGCTCCCATCAACACGGAGTCTCCAACACTTCTATCAGATGGTCGGCCGGTACGGGACCAGCCGGAAGATCCAGGTGTTCAGCGTGAACAGCAGATCGGTCATCATCGCGGCGCCCATCACCAGCAGAAACACCCCGCTGACTGCGGTGACGTATCGGGCGTTGCGGCGGAGCCATCCCAGCGTGTCGAAGGCGGCCGTCATCAAGGCCGCGGTCACCAGGAAGGGCAGTCCCAACCCCAACGAGTAGGCGAACAGGAGCACCGCGCCGCTGCCGACCGTCCGCGATGCCGCGGCCAGGGTCAACACCGCCGTGAGCACCGGGCCCACGCACGGCGTCCAGGCGATGCCAAATGCCATCCCGACGGGGAACGCGCCGAGCAGCCCCAGGGGGCGCCGCTGCATCTGGAACCGCCGCTCGCGATACAGGCCGGGGATCTTGATGACGCCCAGCACGGACAATCCAATAAGGACAACCACCGCGCCGCCGACGCGGGTGAGCACCTGCCGGTTGTCCAGGATCACGCCGCCGAGCGCCGACGCCGAGGCTCCCAGCGCGGTGAAGATCGTCCCGAACCCGAGGACGAAGAGGCTGGTCGCAGCCAGCACTCGTCCCAGGTGACGGCGGCGCTCCTCCATCGTCATCTCGGCCAGGGACAGCCCTGACACAAACGACAGATATCCGGGGATGAGCGGGACGACGCATGGGCTCAAGAAGCCGAGCACCCCCGCGGCAAACGCCAGAACAAGGTTGACGTCATTCATGGTGGCTCTCCACGGTATTATGCCACAATTCGACGATCTGGCAGACCTCCCTGGCGAGTCAGCGCCGCCTGCGACCGCCCGGCGCCGCATGCAGTGCGGCCGGATCCCCGGCATGAAGGCCGAGCCGTTCTGCCGCATCGCCGCCGTTGATCGCGATCTCCACCGTGCCGCTGCTGCCGGCGAGCACCAGCAGTTCGTCACGGGCCCCATCGACGAACGTCCGGGCGCGGCGCGCCGGCACCCGGTCCCGCGCGACCTCAAGCGCGAGCGGTCCGGAGATCTGGTCCAACCAGGAGGCGGGGATGTTCGTCACGATGTTCCCAAAAGGATCACAGTAGGAGACCTGGCCCCGCAAGACCTGCGCTTCTCGCACGGGCGCGCGCTCAGCCAGATCAATCGGTGACGCGGCGGGGGGTCCGACGTCCTCGACCGGCAGGCCCTCGGCGAGCGCAGCCGCTGCGGGCGCAAAGAGATCACGGCCGTGGAACGTCGCCGACATCGGCCGGCGGGCAAACCGCTCCGTGTCGATCACGTAGGCGCGGGGCGTGCCGATCGCCCGCGCCGCGGGCATCAAGAGCCCGTTGTCGGGTCCCACGAAGAACTGCCCGCCCGACGCCACGGCGAGGGGGCGGCGTGCGCCGCCCACACCTGGATCCACGACCGCCAGATGAATGGTTCCGGCCGGAAACGCCGGCGCCACCGCGGCCAGAACATGCGCGCCCCAGGCGATGTCGTGCGGCGGCACGTCATGGGTGATGTCCACGATCGACGCGCGGCAGGCCCCACGCAACACCCCTTTTACCTCCGCCGGGTAGGGCGACGCCGCGCCAAAATCCGTGAGCAGCGTGATGATGCTCACGGCGATCCGGCGCAGAATCGAAGCGCGACGTCGGCCAGCACTTCGGCGCACGTGACCGCCGACGGAAGATCCACCCACTCTTCGGCCGCGTGGGCGCCGGCGCCGGCCGGACCGAACATCACGGTGGGGATGCCCGCCTGCCCCAGCAGCGCCGCGTCGAACCACGGCGCGTCGCCGATCAGACGAGGCGCACTACCCTGGACCGCGCCGACGCTGTCGATGAGCGCCCGCACGACGGGCGCATCCGGCGCGATCTCAAAGGGTGGGCGGGAGAGGAGCATCTCGACGCTCCCCGACAGGCCGGGTGAGGCGTGGCGTGCCTCGTCGAGCAGACGGGACAGCTCCGCGACGATCCCATCGTCACGCTCGCCGGGCAGCGTCCGCCGTTCCACCTCCAGGACACACCGGTCCGGGTAGGTGCTCAGGCCGAGGCCCCCGACAATGGTCGAGGCGTGGATCGACGCGCGCCCGAGCAGCGGATGCACCCTACGCGGCAGCACCTCACGGTCGAGCCGATCGAGCGCCGCCAGGACGTGGCCCATGCGGGCGATGGCGTCGTCGCCCTCGGCGTGACGGCTGCCGTGCGCCGCCCGGCCGCCTGTCTCGATCCGGGCCCACACGAACCCTTTGTGCGCAATGCAGACGTCCAGCGCCGTTGGCTCGGTCACGATCGCCGCGTCAGCGGGTCGAATCGGCCCGCCGGCGGGACGGCCGGTGAGTTCGCGCTTGACCAGATCAGCGGTACCGAGGCTCTCATACTCCTCATCCACCACGAAGGCCACCACGAGTTCGCCCGCCGGGAGCCCGTGTGCCGCAACCGCGCGTCCGGCCTCCAACATCGCGGCCAGGCTGCCCTTCATGTCGTAGGCGCCCCGGCCGTACAACCGGTCGCCGATCACCTCGGCCGAAAACGCATCACGCATGCCGGTGACGGCCACCGTGTCCATGTGCCCGTTGAACATCAACCGCCGCCCGGGGCGGCGGCCGGTCACCCGCGCGACGACGTTGAAGCGCCCAGGGGCCACCTCATCGAGGCGGACGTCGAGTCCTGCGGCGGCGCACCCGTCGGCGAGCACACGGGCGATGGCGCCTTCGCCCAGCGCGCCCGGAACCAGGGCAGGATTGATCGAGTCCGTCGCCACCAGGCGGCGGAGCAGGCCGGTGAGATGCTCGCGTTCGATATGATGGTCAGCCATCGGGCGATCCCCGATGACGGCGTACGGCCGCGCGTACGGCATCCACCAGGGCCGCCGCCGACGGCGCGGATGCGGCCACACCTTCGGCCGCTTCGGGCTTGCCGCCGCCCCGGCCGCCAAATTGCGCCAGCGCCTCCCGGAGGATCGCGGCCGCATCAAGCACCATCCCCGGGCTGCGGGCAACCAGCAGGCGCCGATCTGGCTCGGCGGCAAAGATGACCAGCGACTCAGTCCGGGCCGTGACCGCGCGCGCCAGCGCGCGCAGTTCATCGGCCGGCCGTCCGGTGAAGACGGCCGCGACGACCAGGGGCGACCGTTCGGTGGCCGCGCCGATCATCTCGGCGGCTTCGAGATCCAACAACCTGCTCCGGGCCTCGCTGAGCTCGCGCTCAAGATCTCGCGTCCGGTCGCGCAGGCGCGCGACCGCCGCGTCGAGTTCGCGTTCGCCGGTGGTCAGCTGCCCGGCCAGGCTCCGGACGAGTCCACGAGTCCAGCGGTAGTCACGCAGCGTCCGCCATCCGCAGAGGAACTCGATGCGCACGCCGCCCTTATACCGCTCCCATCCGCGGATGACGATCGGGCCGACCTCGCCGCTCGCGCGCACATGCGTCCCGCCGCAGGCGGACCGGTCGAATCCTTCGACCTCCACGATCCTGAGACGGCCGGCCTGCTTAGGCGGGCGGCGCAGCCCGAGGAATGCGGCCTCATCAGGCTCCACCTCACGGATGAGGACCCGCCGGTTCTCGATCACGATGGTGTTGGCCAGGCGCTCGACCTGCACGACCTGATCATCGGTCACACTCGGAACCGACAGATCCAGGGTACAGCTCTGGCCCATGTGCACCGCGACCGTCTGCGCTCCCAGCGCCTGGAGGAAGGCCTGGGAGAGGAGGTGCTGGCCGGTGTGCTGCTGCATGTGATCGAAGCGGCGCTCCCAGTCGATCACGCCGCGCATCCGCGCGCCGACCTGCGGCGCCGCCGGCGTGGTCGCATCGCCGCGCCCGCCCGGGGGCGTGAGCAGATGCCAGACCTCCCCGTCCTCCTCGCGGACATCGCCGACCTCGAATCCGCCCAGTTGCCCGGTATCGGACGGCTGGCCGCCGGCAGCCGGATAGAAGGCGGTCTCCGCGAGCGCGACGAGCAGGACGTCTCCGTCCCCGGCCCGCACCGCGGTCACCGAGGATTCGAATTCGCGCTGGTAGGCATTGTCGTGGTAGAGCTTCAGCGCCATCGGTGTTCGTCGTGTTCGACGAAGTTGTGCACAATCTCCTGCGAGTGGAAGGCAGTGAGGACGCCTTCGTGCGATTGCCTGCCGGCGAACCGGCTTGATACAATCGAAGTGTTCGAATGTCAGGACGGCGTTTGCAGTGAGGGAGAGGGATGCTGGAGCTCATCCAACTACTGGATGTCGTCTTCCAGGTGCTCACACTCCTGGTCGTTATTCGCGTCATCCTGTCGTGGGTGCCGGGACTGGGACCCGATCATCCCGCCGTCCGCGTCGTGTACCGGCTCACCTCACCGATCATCGATCCCGTTCGCCGCCTCATGCCCCCCACCGGTGGGCTGGATCTGTCCCCCATAGTGGCCATGCTGTTGCTATGGCTGGCCCAGAAAGTTCTGG
>JBGPLF010000223.1:0-6896 GCA_041486265.1 bacterium | reverse complement strand
CCCGGTTGTTGCCGGGCTCGCCATCCGGCGTCGCGTCGATCGCGGCGTCGATGCGCAGCAGGCCGGGCTGCGTGGCCTGTGGCTCCAGGTCGACGTAGGTCCGGCCCGGCCGCATGGAGAGTTCACGGGACAGCAACAGTTCGCCGTTCGCCCGTATACGGAGCTCAACCTGCGCCGGCGCGGTGGCGCGGAGCGTCACCGTCACCGGCAGCCGCTCGCCGACCGACGCGGTGGGCGGCATCGTCACGTCTTCCACCATCACGTCGGGCGGCGGATCGGAGCCGACAGGCACCACGTCCAGTTCGACGCCCCGCGCGCGCACAGCCGCCAGCGCGGCGGTCAGATCTCCGGCGTTTGCCTGGCCGTCGGTCAGCACGACGATCCGCCGGCCGGTCCCTTCGGGCAGCGCCTCGAGTGATCGCTCGATCGCGGCCGCGAGGTTCGTCCCATCGGTGCGGACGCGAGCGGCAAGGGCCAGACGCGGGTGGCCGTTGGGCGCCTCCTCCAGCACGGCGTCTGCGCCGAACGTGACGAGCCCGATGCGGTGCCAGGGTTCGGCGTGCGTGCGCACGCCGTCCAGGAACCTCCGGAGCAGCTTCGCGCCGTCGGGCCCGATGCTGTCGGATCGGTCCGCGGCCAGCACCACCGTGAGATCGGGCACGGCGCCGTTGACCTCCATGCCGGCCGCGCTCAGCACCAGCAGGCCGACCGCAACCATCCGCAGGGCCACCAGCGCGCGGCGGCGGCCGCGCCCTCGCATCGCGAGCGCCACCAGCGGCAACACAGCCAGCCCCACCAGCATGTCCAACGCGGTGAAGCGGATCATCGCGCGCGATCCTCCGGGACGCGGCGTTCCCGCAGGTGGCCCCCGCGCCGACCTGGGACCTGGCTTTTCGGTACGGTCCTGGCCCACAGCATCCACTCGCCAGCCATCAGCGCCGCGGCCAGGCCCAGCAGCCACGGCGTCAGCGGGACCTGCGCCGACTGTGACGTTTCAGAGGCCACCGGAGAGGTAGGCGCCGGGGCGACGACCAGGTCGGACTCGCGCGAGTCAACGGTGGATACCACCCAGCGCCGTTCCCATCCCTCGGCGCGCAGCCGGTAGAGACCGACGTGGTCGAGCGGCGGCAGTGCAAACACGCCGTCCCGGGCCCGAACAGTGACGGCAACCCCATCAGGAGGGAGCAGCATAGCCGTTCGGCGCAATCCGGCGGGGATCACGGGCGCGTCGCCGGGCGCCGCCTGCCGGCCGCCGGCCAGCCAGTCGATCGCGTTGGCCACAAGCACGGGGAACGCCGGATGCAGTGGCAGGTCGGACTGGTTGAGGGCAAACGGCAGGACGACGGCGCGGATGTCGCGGCTCTCATAGACCCAGACGAGCGGGGCGTCTCCCTCGGCCAGGATGCTTCCCGCGCGGGAATGCATCGCGAATCCACCCGTCACGCGCACCCCGCGAAGATCGGCCAGCCGCGTCACGGGATGCGTAGCCACGACACTGCGAATGACCTGGTCCTGGATCGTGCCGTCGACCTGCACCGGCAGGTTGATCCCCAGGGTGCCGATGAGCATGTAGGCGCCTGGCGGCAGCGGCAGCGGCTGTACGCTGTCGAGGACCACAAGGTCGGCGCGTCCCCACTCGTCGGGCGCGATCCGGTCGGTGCGCGTGACATTCGACGTCGCCACCGCGGCAAGGACCGCGTCGAGCACCGGGTTGGCGTCCCCCACCACGAGGACTCGCGGCAACCCCTCGCGGCCTACGGCGAGGGCGGCACGATCGTCGGCCGGCAGCGCGTCCTTCCCCTGCAGGGTCACGGCGGCGATCCCGCTCGCCGCGCCGAGGTCGAACACCAGCGTCTGCGGCGCGCCGGGGACAAGGCGGACCTCCCGCTGCGCGACGGGCCGTCCATCGAGGGCCACGACCAGGGTCCGAGACGGGAATGTTCCGCCAAACGCCTCAAGCCGGACCAGCACCTGCGTGCCGCCACGGCCGTCGCGGCGCGCCGACGCCGAGGTGATCGCCGCGTTGGGCGCGCCCTGCCCCACCCGGTGCCACTGCACCCGCGGATCAGACGGCGGGTGATCGCTGAACAGGTGGACCCGCGCCGGGCGGCCCTCGACGCGCGGGCTCGCGGCCAGTGTCAGGGCTTCGTCGACGGCGCTGCCCGCATCGGACGGTTTCATGTTGCGGATGGCGGCGGCGAGGAGCGCCCGGTCGGTCGTGAAGTCGGCAACGAGCACCGGGCGGGTGCCCGCGGCGACCAGCGCAGCGGGCTGCCGCGCGCCGAGGTGCGCCACCATCACCAGCGCCTCTCGCTGCGCAGCGGCCAGGCGGGTCGGGTCCTCGTCGGTGGCCTGCATGCTGGCGCCGGTCTTGATCACCAGCACCACGGCATTGCCAGCCAATCCGGGCAGCGCCAGCGACGGTCGGGCCAGCGCGAGCGCTACTGCCGCGACCGCCAGGATCTGGAGGAGCAGGAGCAGGCTGCGCTCGAGCCGGCGCATCGGCAGCCGCGCGACCAGGTCGCGCGTAGCGCGCTCCCAGAGCAGTGTGCTGGGCACCGAGCGCGCCTCACGACGTGCCCGCAGCATGTAAAACAAGATGACGAGAGGGATCAGCGCCAGCCACCACAGCGCGCCGGGCGCTCCAAGACTCATCAGGCGATCAACCCTCCGGCGCGAAGGTAGCGAAGAATGAGGTCGTCGAAGGGGATCGAGGTCGCGGCGCGCAGGTACTCGACCTGATCGCGCAGGCAGTGCTGCTCGATCTCGCCGAAGTAGCGGTCACGCGCCCGCGCATAGGCGGTCGCGGTCGCGGCGTCGGCGGTGACTTCCACCGCGGCACCGGTCTCGCTGTCCACCAGGCGCAGGTCGCCGGCCAGCGCCGGCACCAGTTCCTCATCGGAGAGCAGGTGCACCAGGAAGGGCTCAAACCGGTGGTAGCGCGCCATGCGCAGGCCAGAGGAAACGCCGTCGGGGAACATCAGGTCGGAGATGATCACCAGGACGCCACGCCGGCGCGTCCGGAGGCTATACTCGCCCAGTGAGGCGGCCAGGTTGCTGCGGCCGTGCGGTTCGATGTGGCTCAGGAACCGGAAGAGTGTGAAGACGCTGGCGCGACCCCGCAGGGGGGCCAGCGTCCGCAGCGGGCGATCGGCGAAGGCGACCGCGCTGACGCGATCCAGATTCGACAGACCGATATAACCAAGCGCCGCCGCAACCCGCACCGCGTAGTCCAGTTTCGAGGGGTGTCCCCATCCCATCGACCGGCTTACGTCCACGAAGAGATGGACGTTGATATCTTCCTCCTCGCTGAAGAGTTTCACGAAGAGCTTGTCGAGGCGGGAGTAGATGTTCCAGTCGATGTAACGGTAGTCATCGCCAACCTGATACGACCGATAGTCGGCGAACTCGACGCCGCGACCCATCGTGCCGCTGCGTCGCTCGCCCCGCGCGCCGCTCCGGTAGAGCCGGCGCGACAGCAGGGTGAGGCGTTCAAGCCGAGCCAGGAATTCCGGTTCGAGCAGCAGGTCGGTGCCGGTCAACGTCACGTGACGGACGCGGCCGGGGTCGGCGGCACCTCGGCGACGATGCTGCGGACCACCTCATCAGGATCGATCCCCTCGGCCTCGCCTTCGAAGTTCAGGATCACCCGGTGCCGCAGGGCCGCGAGGACCAGCGCCTGCAGATCCTCGACGCTCACGTTGACCCGGCCCTCGACGAGCGCGCGCGCCTTGCCCGCGACCAGCAGGGCCTGGGCGCCGCGGGGACTGCTCCCGTAGCGCACGTAGCGCTTGGCCATCGATCCCGCCTCGCCGTCGCTCGGATGGGTCGCACGCACCAGGCGCGCGGCGTACAGCTTGACATGGTCGGCCGCCGGGACCTCGCGGGCGAAGGCCTGCATCTCCCGGATAGTCGTCCCGCTCGCCACGACCTCCGCAGCGGGTGTCGTCGGCCCGGACGTCCGCTCCATGATCTCCAGCAATTCGGGCAGCGTCGGCGATTCGACCTTCAACTTGAACAGGAACCGGTCAATCTGCGCTTCCGGCAGCGGATAGGTGCCCTCCATCTCGATCGGATTCTGCGTGGCCAGCACGAGGAAAGGCTCCTCCAGCACATAGGCATTGCCGGACACCGAGACCGTGCGCTCCTGCATCGCTTCGAGCAGTGCCGACTGCGTCTTCGGGGTGGCGCGGTTGATCTCGTCGGCCAGCACGATCTGGGAGAAGATCGGGCCGCGCTGGAACTGAAAGTAACGGCGGCCGTCGGCATCTTGAAGCACGACGTTGGTACCGATGATGTCGGCCGGCATCAGGTCGGGCGTGAACTGAATGCGTGAGTATTTGAGATCGAGACTGTGCGAGAGTGTCTTGACCAGGAGCGTCTTGCCGATGCCCGGGACGCCCTCCAGCAGGACGTGCCCGTTGGCAATGAGCGCGACCAGCACATGTTCGATCAACGCTTCGTGCCCGACGATGACGCGCTGGACCTCCCGGCGGATCGCGGCGAAGGTCGAGCGAAACGTGGCGGCATCCATCAGCAGCGGTCTCCTCGCGCGGCCGGCTAGTGGCTCGCGGCCAGCGCCTCAAAGTAGCGACGGACGACCTCCCGGTACTCCGGCGGGATGCGCATCCGGGACATGTAGCGGTCTGCGTCGGTGCGCGCCGCGAGCACGGCTGGGCCGGCCGGGACACGGACCTGCGCCGACCGTCCCGGGCCCAGCAGTTCGGACGTGATCATGCGACCGTCACCCTGAACACCTTGGACGCGGCTTTGTTTCTTGTCTCCCTCGAGCCGCGGCGTGCGGGCCCCGAGTTTCTCCTGCACCGCGCCCTGTCCGGGGAGCGTCCCCTGATTCGGTCCCGGCGGAGGCGCTGCGGTTTCCGGCCCCTGGCCCTCCGACAGCGGCCGGTCGCCGGGCGCGGCGTTGCCCTGCTGCGCGCGCGCCTGAGAGGCCTGGTCAGGCTCATTCGAAGCCACAGGGCGGCCGCTTGCAATCTGGTCGGCCGATCGGCTCAGGTCGCGCTGAGCCTGCTGCAGTCCTTCCTCGTCGGCCAGCATGCCGCGCAGGTCTTCCAGATCGGTCGCGGTCTGCTGCAGGGTCCGCCGTGCGCCGGCGGTGTCCCCGGCGGCGAGCTGCTGGTTGGCTTCCGCGGCCTGTTCGCGGGCGCGGGCAGGCACGTTCCCCTCTTCGCCGCCTCCGGCCAGGGCCGCCAGTTGCCGCATCAACGCACTGCGCTCCTCCGGCGAGCGACTCTGCGCCATCCGGTCGGCGATCTCCCGGATCTGGCGGATGGTTCGATCAACGGCCGTCCGCTGCTGGAACAGATCCGACGGCAGATCGGGACTGGGCCTCTGCTGTGGCGCACCGCCCTGCGGCATCCGCCGGGCCTGTACCCTCCGGCGATCCTCTTCGATCTGCCGCCCGAGGTCCGAGATCCTACCGAGCGCTTCCGCCCGGTCCAAACGTTCATGCTGCAGCGACTGGCCCAGGGTCCGTACCGATGGGGCGACGCGCCGTGTGATGCGCGCGCGATCGGCACGCGCGCGCTCCTCCATCGTCTGCCCCACACGGCCCAGCCGCCGTCCCTCACGCTGGATCGTCTCCGTCACCTGACGCGCGGGCGTACCCGGCAGGGAGAAGCCCCTCAGACCGTGGCCGAGTAGGACGGCCGCGACCGCCAGGGCAGCGGCGACCGCGGCCGTGCGGTCCGGACGCCCGGGCAGCCGGCTCCCCAGATCCAGGGTCATCGCGTGTCGCGCCGCATCCTCCACCACGGCGCCGGCGAGCACGCTTTGACGCTGCGTGCCGGTGAGTACCTCCACCGCCGTCGTCACACGATCCTTGCAGTCGAACCGATAATCAATGACCTGAGCAGCTAACAGAGGGGAGGGACGTGCGGCAACCCTGACGATCAGCGCAGCCAGGACGCCGGCCGACAGGCCGGCCACGGTGATCAACGCGTACGGGATATCCAGCGGCACGACCGTCCGCGCCAGCACGAGCAGCAAGGCCGCCCCGGTGATCGCAAGCGCCACGCGGCCGCCCCACCACCACGCGCGGCGCGCGGCCAGACGCCGGCGGGCCTGCTCCACGATCTGGAGGAGAATCTCACGCTCCATTGCGGCATGCTCTCGGCACAGAGCTACGCGCTGGCTTCATGGACGCGCATGCCTCGCACATGCGAACGGATCAGCAGGGCGCCGGCGGCCGCCGCCAGTAGGTATGAGCCGATAGGCACCAGCTGCCCCGGGCTCCATCCTGTGCGAACGACCTCATCAATGATCCTAATCGGTGCGAGCCTGGACCACGGCGGCGGCAGCGCCGTCATGCCCCCGAACACCGCCGCAAGCCCGAGCCAGTGGACGAAGCTGCGCGTGAAATCGGAGGAAAACCGGCCGGCGAGCCATGCGCCCCACACCCCCGCGGCGGTCGCGACCGCGAACGTCAGCGCACCAGCCCAGACGATGGGCTCGATCGGGCTGCCGCGTAGGGCCGCGGCCAGGACGAGCAGCGGCAGCGTGACGGCAAGGAGATAGGCGGCATACGCCGCGCTCGTCTCCGCCTTCCCGATCGCGATAGTGTTGGGCGAGAACGCCGAGATCGTCAGGTCGGGCAGGACCTTCTCACCTTCGACGGTCAACTCCGATGATGCCATCGCGGATGACAGGTAGGTGATGGCGATGACCTGCACCACCAGGAACGCCAGCAGGATGTTGGCGTCGCGCAGTTCGATCCGACCGATTTCAGGCGGCAGCGACAGTAGCAAAAAGACGCTGCAGGTCACGAGGTAGACCATCTGCGCCCTGATCCCTCGTGGAGAACCGAGCCGGGCGTGCAGATCACCTCGGGCGATCGGGTTCAGGCCTCGCGTGGCCACACCTCAGCGGTGCATCAT
>JBGPLF010000222.1:0-6900 GCA_041486265.1 bacterium | reverse complement strand
CACCCGCTACAACGTGCGCCGCTGATGGCCACGACGCTCGAACGCTGCGAACTCCCTGTCGCCGGCATGGACTGCGCCGATTGCACGGCCAAGATTGAGCGCGCACTCGGCCGCCTCACCGGGGTGGAACAGGCGCACGTCTCGCTGAGCGCCGAGCGCGCCACGGTGATGTTCGACTCGTCGCGGGTCTCGGTTGCCGCCATGGCCCGCGCGATCGAGGCACTGGGTTATCGCGTGCCGAGCCGTCCCGACCCGCACGCGGCCCCCCGGATGCCCGAGATCATCTCGGGACTGTTCGTCGTCGTGGTGGCCGCTACGGTCCTGATCGGGATCATCGCCGAACGCCTCGGCCTGATCGAAGCCGCATCACGCCTGATCCCGGCACCGCTGGCCGTCGCCGCGGTGCTCATCGGTGGGTTCCCAATCTTCCGCAAGGTCGTGCTGGCGCTCCGCGCCAGGAGCGTGACCCCGCACGCGCTGATGACGCTTGGGATTATCGGCGCGTTGACCATCGGCGAGTACGGGGCCGCGGCGGTGATTGTCTTCTTCATGCGCTTCGCGGACTTTCTGGATGCCTACACGGCGGGCAGGGCGCGTCATGCCCTGAAGGAACTGGTCGCGCTCACGCCGCTCGAGGCACGGGTCGTCCGCGGCGGCGCTGAAGTTGAGGTCCCCGCCGAGGACCTTCGCGCCGGCGAGACCGTGCTCGTCAAGCCGGGCGAGCGCATCCCTGTGGACGGGACTGTTCTCTCGGGCCGGGCCTCGGTCAACCAGGCGCCCATCACCGGCGAGTCCATTCCCGTCGAACGGGATGCTGGTCAGACCGTACTCGCCGCGACAGTCAACCTCGACGGCGTCCTGCGCATCCGCGCAGATCACGTGGGTCCCGACAGCACCTTCGGGCGCATCGTGCGTCTGGTCGAAGAGGCCGAATCCTATAAGAGCCGGGCCCAACGTTTCGCCGATCGCGTGACGGCCTACTACCTCCCTGTGGTCGCGGCGGCCGCTGCCGCGGCCTGGCTGGTGGGGCGGTCTGCCACAGCCGCGGTCGCGGTGCTCGTCGTCTCGTGCTCGTGCGGCATCGCGTTGGCCACGCCCGTCGCCGTGGTCGCCGCGGTCGGACGCGCTGCCCGGCGCGGGGTCCTGATCAAGGGCGGGACGGCGCTCGAGGCCCTCGCGCGCGCGGATGTCGTGCTACTCGACAAGACCGGAACCCTGACCCTCGGGCAGCCGCGGGTGACGGGTGTCTATCCCGCGGACGGGCGCAGTGTTGATGAGGTGCTGGGCATCGCGGCGAGCGCGGAGCGCTACTCCGAGCATCCCATCGCCGCCGCAATTGTCGCGGCCGCGGGTCCGCTGATCGGTGGAAACCTCACGTCCACGCTGCTGATCGCCGGCGGAAGCGATGCGGCCCAGGCGATCGGGGTCGCCGATGTCGAGGTCGCATCGGGTCGAGGTGTCGTGATGCGGGACGGGGACCGGCGGGTGATCGTGGGCAGCCGCCGCTTCATTGCCGAGACCGGCCTCGACGTACCGCCGGCGCTGGACGATCAGTGCCGCGTCCTCGAAGCCAAGGGCCAGACGGTCGTGTTCGCCGCGCAGGGCCCCGCGATCATTGGTGCGATCGCCGTGGCCGACGCGCCGCGGCCCGGCGTCCCAGAGTCGATTGTAGCCCTGCGCGCGCTGGGCGTACGCCAGATCACCATGCTCACCGGCGACAATGCCCGCGTGGCGGCGGAGATCGCCGGTGCGCTGGGCATTGACTATCAGGCAGAGCTGCTCCCCGAAGACAAGATCAGCATCGTGCGGCGACTGCAGGCCAGCGGCCGCACCGTCGTCATGGTCGGCGACGGGATCAACGACGCGCCCGCGCTGGCACAGGCGGATGTGGGCATCGCCATGGGCACGGCCACCGCCGCCGCCCTCGAAGCGGCTGACGTCGCGTTGTTGAAGGACGACTGGCGGTTGGTCCCGGAGGCGGTGCGCATCAGCCGGCGCGCCTTCGCCATCATCCGCCAGAACCTGCTGGGGACGCTCGCCTACAACGCGATCGGTATTACCCTGGCGACCCTCGGACTGCTGCCTCCGGTATTCGCCGCGGCCGCGCAGGTCATTCCAGACTTCCTCATTCTGTTAAACTCTGGCCGGCTGCTGCGCGTTGAACGAAGGCGGTAAAGCACTGGCGCCAGCAGGTCCACCTCTCGTCCTCGGGTCACGAGTCGGCAGGCTGTGCTATGCCGGGGGCGAATAAGAGGGAGCGATCCAGAGCGTCGTTCGACCATAGATCCTGGGTCGAGGAGGCCATGATGAGACGATTGCCAGCGGCACTCATGGTAATGGTGGTGGCACTGGGTGTCAGCGCAGTGGGGATGTCCGCTGCGCCGGCGGGCCGGATCCTGGTGGTCGCGATTGCCAAGATGGACGTCCGGACCCTCGACCCGCACCGCCAGTACGAGATCTCGCCACCCCAGATCATGCGCGCCACGTATGAAACGCTCGTCACGCTCGGCGACCAGGGACGAAGCCTGACCAAGCTCGAGCCGCTGCTGGCCGAGTCGTACACAGTCTCGCCCGACGGCAAGGTCTACACGTTCAAATTGCGCAAAGGTGTGAAGTTCCACACCGGCGGGACCATGACCGCCGAGGACGTCGTGTTCTCCTACCGGCGCCTGGGGAATCTCAAGGACAACCCGGCCTGGCTGTTCAGCGATCACGTGGCGTCGATCGAAGCCATGGACCCGGCGACCGTTCGTATCACCCTGAAGGAGCCCAACGCCTCATTCCTGTCCGTCCTGACGTCGCCCAACTTCGCCGTGGTCGACGCGAAGGCCGTCAAGGGACACAACGGGACTGACGCGGCCAACGCCGACAAAGCCGACAAGGCCACCGACTGGCTCGACCAGAACTCCGCCGGCACCGGCCCGTACGTCCTCAAGAAATGGACGCGAGGCGTCGAAGTGGTGCTGGAACGCAATCCGAGCTACTGGCGAGCATCAGGGCCGTTTAGCAGGATCGTCGTTCGCGACGTCCCCGATCCCGCCACGCAGCTCGAGCAGGTCGAGCGGGGGGACGTCAACATCGCGGAGAGCCTTGACGCGGATCTCACCGTGCGCTTCCGGCAGTCCGGCAAGGGGCAGGTGGTCGAAGGCAATACGCTCGACATGACCTACCTGGCAATGACCACGAACGTGTCGGTGTCCTCGGTGCTCGCCGAGCGGAAGGTGCGGCAGGCCATCTCGTATGCGATCGACTACGATGGGATCATCAAGGGGCTCATGCGGGGATCGGCGATCCAGATTCCTTCGATCATTCCCGTCGGCCTGCTCGGGTCGGACCAGACGCTGGCGCCCAAGCGCGACGTGGCAAAGGCGAAGACCTTGCTGGCCGAGGCCGGGTACCCCAACGGGTTCACGATCAAGATGGTCTATCCGACGCGCGTGCTCGTCGGAGGCCTCTCGGCTGAGACGCTGGTCACGAAGCTGCAGGCTGACCTGGCGCAGATCGGCGTCAATCTCACGCTCGAGCCGCGTGAAGCCGTCGCCTGGCGCGCGGACTACCGTGCCGGCAAACTCGGCATCACCGTCGCCGATTGGACGCCCGACTTCGCCGATCCGCACGGCTGGGCGATTCCGTTCGCGGTGAAGGGCTCCGCGGCCGCCAAGCGCGTCTATTACGACAACCCGAAGGCCGGGGCCCTGGCCGAGCAGGCGGGCCGGCTCACCGATGCCGGCAGGCGCGCTGCGATCTACAAGGAATTGCAGCAGATCTTGATCGGCGATGCCGCCTTTGTCGGGCTGATCCAGCCCAAGGTGAACATCGCCGTGGGGCCGAAGATCAGTGGGGTCGTCTACAATCCGGTCTACTTCGTCGACTACTATTTCATCAAGTAGCCGGCACGTTCGCGGGGGCAGGGACGCTTGACGAGTTTCTGGCGATTTGTCGGACGCCGGGTGCTCGTCACCGTCCCTGTGCTGTTTGTCATCACGCTGCTCGGGTTCATCCTCACCTACCTGATCCCGGCTGATCCCCTGTCCATGGTCCTGTCCGAGCGGGCCATGGCCAATCCTGACATCGTCCGCGCCTACCGCGAACGCTGGGGACTCGACGCGCCGCCGGCGGTGCGCTACCTGACCTACGTGCGAAATCTCGTCCACGGGGACCTGGGCATGTCCATCGCCACGCAGCAGCCGGTGGTGGCGGACCTCAAGAACTTCGTTCCTGCGACCGTCGAGCTCGCGCTGGCCGCGATGATGGTCGCCGTCGTGGTCGGGCTGCCGCTGGGTGTCATCGCCGCGGTCAATCGCGAACGGTGGACCGATCATCTGGCGAGAACGGGATCGATCATCGGCGTGTCGATGCCGGTATTCTGGCTGGGCCTGCTCGCACTGGCGATCTTCTACTACCGGCTGCAGATCGCGCCCGGGCCGGGACAACTCGACCCGCACCTGATCCCTCCGCCCGTGTTGACCGGGATGCTCGTCGTGGACAGCGCGCTGGCCGGCCGCTGGGATGCGCTGCTTGACGCGCTGCATCACCTGGCACTGCCCGCCCTGGTGCTGGGCGCCTACGTGATGGGCACGATCACGCGCGTCACCCGGTCCAGCGTGCTGGAAGTGCTGCTGGCGGATTACATCCGGACCGCGCGCGCCAAGGGCGTGGCCGAACGCGTGGTCGTGTTTCATCACGCGCTGCGCAACGCGCTGATCCCGACGGTGACGGTCGTGGGGCTCGCGTTCGGCAACCTGATGGCCGGCGCGGTCATGACCGAGACGATCTTCGCCTGGCCCGGCATTGGCCGTTACGCGGTCGACGCTGCCAGCAAGCTGGACTTTCCCGCCATCATGGGCGTGACGTTGTTTGTGGCCATCGTGTACGTCGCGATCAATTTCACCGTGGACATCCTGTACGCCGTGCTCGACCCGCGCATCCGACTGGATTGAGTGATGTTCAGGTACCTGCGCCGCAGCCGTGCGGCCATGTTTGGTCTTGTCATCGTCGTCTTCTGGGCGGCCGTGACCATCCTGGCGCCACATCTGGCGCCGTACTCTCCCCTGGATCAGCACCTGGAGGATCGCCTGAAGCCGCCGGGGATCAGGTATCCTTTCGGCACCGATGAACTCGGGCGCGACGTGCTCAGCCGGGTGCTCTACGGCGCGCGCCTGTCGATCCCGGCGGGCGTGACGGTGGTGGCGGTGACGGCGATCCTGGGCGCGCTGCTGGGAGCCGTCGCGGGATTCGTCGGGGGCCTGGTGGACGAAAGCATCATGCGCGTGAGTGACGCGGTCCTAGCCTTCCCATCCCTGATCCTCGCGATGGCCATCACGACCGCAATGGGGCCCGGTCTGGTGAACGCGCTGCTGGCGATCGTCCTGGTGTTGTGGCCGGAGTACGCGCGACTCATGCGTGGCCAGGTCTTGAGCATCCGCCACATGGAATACGTCACGGCGGCACGGGCCATCGGGGTGCCGGACCGACGGATCCTCTGGCGGCACGTGCTGCCGAACACCATCTCGGTGGCGCTGGTGAAGGCGAGCCTCGATGTGGGTAATGTCATCATCATTGCCGCCGCGCTCTCGTTCGTAGGCCTCGGCGCGGTCCCGCCGACGCCCGAGTGGGGTGCCATGGTGGCCGGAGGCCGGCAGAAGTTCTTCGAGTGGTGGATCGGGACGTTCCCCGGACTGGCGATCTTCACCGTCGTGATGGGCTTCAACTTCCTGGGCGACGGCCTGCGGGATCTCCTGGACGCGCGGCTGCGCACCGTTCGTTATGAAGGCGCGGAGGAGCCGCCAAGGCCGCCGGCCCGTCAGGCCGAGGAGTTCTCCATGGAGCGCGCGGACTGACGGTCGCGGCACGCGCTCAACTTTTGCTGCAGGAAGTGCTTCTCGGCCGGGGAGGAGGTCAGGGCGATGGCACGCTCGAGATGCCGCGCCGCTTCGTCGAAGTCGCCGAGCCGCAGGTGCAGTTCGCCCAGCGTGGCCGGATAGAACTGATAGGCTTCCAGCACCCCTCGCTCCCGAATGGCAGCCAGCGCGTCCAGCGCCGCGCGCGGCCCCCGCACCTCGGCGAGGGCGATCGCCCGGTTGAGCGCGACGACGGGCGACGGCTTGATCTCCAGCAGGAGGTCGTAGAGCTGCACGATCTGAGCCCAGTTAGTCTGCTCGTAGCTCTCGGCGATGCAGTGCGTCGCGGCGATCCCCGCCTCGAGTTGAATCTCGTCGATCTCGTCGCCCACCGCGGATCGATCCAGGTAGCGAAACCCTTCAACGATGAGCGTCCGGTCCCATTGCGAGCGGTCCTGCGACTTCAGCATGAGCAGGTGGCCGCTATCGTCAAGCCTGGCGTCAAACCGCGCCGCATGAAAGCACATCAGTGCCATCAAGGCGAAGGCCCCGGGATGCTGGCCCGCGGGATGCTCCGTCAGCAGTGTGCACAGCCGCATCGCCTCGACGCAGACGTCCTTACGGATCGGATGCTGGGCGAATGAGGCGCTGTAGCCCTCGTTGAACATAAGGTAGAGTACCGACAACACCGCGCGCAGCCGCGATGTCAACTCGGGGCCGGACGGCACCTCGAACGCAATGCGTTCCTCTCTGAGGCGCTGCTTGGCCCGGTACAACCGCTTCTGGATCGCCGCGTCCTGCGTCAACAGCGCCCGGGCGATCTCCGCGCTGCTGAAGCCGCAGAGGATTTTGAGCGTCAGGGCGATCTGAGATTCCAGCGGCAGCGCCGGATGGCAGCAGGTGAACACCATGCGGAGCGTATCGTCCTTGATCTCCTCGTCGACGAACGCCTCCTCGAGGAGGGGCTCGACCATCCGGGCAGACGGCAGCCGGTCCCGCGCATCCGGGGCCAGACGGGCGTGGCTCTGTTCCCGGCGAACGGCATCGATGGCCTTGTTCT
>JBGPLF010000221.1:0-6903 GCA_041486265.1 bacterium | reverse complement strand
GGCAGTACAGCCGTGAGAAGCTGGTTGATGTGGGAGGCGCTGACGCCGTTCAGCGCCGCCACCGGGACTTCTTCCTCACCCTGGCTGAGCAGGCTGAGTCGGAACTCCACAGGGCCACGCAGATGATATGGCTGGACCGCCTGGAGGCCGAGCACGATAATCTACGCGCCGCGTTGGAGTGGTCACTTGGCCAGGATGCGGATGACTCGGGCCCGCGGCTGGCTGCGGCGCTGGCGCCCTACTGGCATGCACGTGGATACCTCTCCGAAGGCCGCGAGTGGCTCGAGCGGGCGCGGGCTCAGGAGGGCGCCGTCACCCCCGCGTTGAGACTAAGGTGGCTGATGGCGGCCGTGCTGCTGGCGTTCGCGCAAGACGACTTCGCCCGCACGAAGGCACTCCTGGAGGATGCGGTGCCGCTCGCCAGGGCCGCGGACGACCGGCAGGCCCTCGCCCTCACGCTTGCGTGGTTGGGTCATGCCACCTGGCATGTCGGCGACCGGCCTCGAGGACTCGCGCTTTGCGAGGAGAGCCTGGTGCTTGCCCGCACGGTCGAAGAGTCGTGGACCACCGCGGTCGTGCTCGTCGAGGTGGCAACCGTCGCCGCCCACGAAGGTGATCATCAAAAGGCCGCGCCACTCCTAGAGAATAGCCTGCATCTCTTTCGGATAGCCGGCGATACCGCGGGCATCGCGTGGTGTCTGTACCAGCTCGGTAGTCTGGCATTGCTACGGGCGGACTATCGGCGGGCGGTGGAGCTCATCGAAGAGAGCCTGGCGCTTCAGCGTCAACTCGGACGCAAACCTGCCATCGCAGCGTCGCTCAGTCGCCTGGGTCGAATCGCCCTGGCTCAGGGCGACTACGATCGTGCGGTCGCCATTTTCGAGATGAGCCTTGCACTCGCCATCGAACTGGGAAAACAGGAAGATGCCGCGGGCCGCAAGGTCGGCATTGGCCTTGCAGCGCTCGCCCAGGGAGACTTCGTGCGCGCTGCGACGCTGTTTGAGGAGGGCTTTGCCCTCCAGAAGAACTTCGGGACTAAGATTGACGTGTTCGACTCGCTCACCGCGCTGGGCATGCTGCCCCGACATCGGGGAGATCACGACCAGGCGAGGCGGCTTCTTGAAGGGAGACTAGACCCGTTCCGCAAATTCAAAGGTGCCCCCGCCATCACTAACCCGCTCTACCATCTGGGCCTGGTGCTCTTGACTCAGGGCGACGATGGGCAGGCCGAGGCTCTCCTCCGCGAGAGCCTGGAGTTGCGGAGGGCCCAAGGGGACGCGCTTGGGATCGCCGAGTCCCTGGAGGGTCTGGCGAGTGTCGCGCGTGTCCGCCAGCAGAACGAGCGGGCGGCGCGTCTCTTCGGGGCTGCCGAGGCGCTCCGGCAGGCCGTTAACGTCCCGCGGTGGCCCATCGATAAGACCCGTTATGAACGCGACATCGAGAACGTCAGGGCATCGTTAGGAGAAGAAACCTTCGCCGCCTCGTGGGCTGGCGGCCAGTCCCTGGCGATCGAAGAGGCCGTGGAATTCGCCCTGGCCCGGTCATAGACTTCACCCGTCCCCTCGTTATTCACACCGTGGGAACGCCCAGGCAACGCGTGGGCAACACTCATCCGCTACGATCCTCCTGACCGCGGTCGGACACACACCATGACTAAGGGGGTCAGAGATGAAGAAGTGGCTGCTCGGAGCGACGATCCTGATAGTTCTCGCGATCGCCGTGACGCTCAGGACGGGGCAGGTGCCCGCGGGCCAGATGAAACCCACCGACGGTTTCACCCTGCACATCGACGCCAAGATGCACTTCCCTGGCAAGCCGGACATGATCGCGCACCACTGGTGCAAGGCGGTCGCGGGCGGGCTGACCGAGTGCCAGCTCTACGACAGTGACGGGCCCGACGCGCGGCTGGTCGGAGTCGAAGTGATCGTTCCTGGCTTTACCTACGAATCCTTCCCCGCAGCCGAGAAGGGGCTGTGGCACTATCACCGGACCGAAATCCCGAAGGTGTCGGCCACGCTGCCGGGCCTTTCCACAGAAGAGGCCAACAAGATCGTCCAGAGCCTCCTGGAAACGTATGGAAAGATCTATCTGCTGTGGGATCCGAGCCGCTCGCAGTTGCCGATCGGAAATCCGAGCGTCACAGTGCTACCGAAATAGACGGGCGTATGGGGCGGTCGAGCGCAGGCTACTTCTTGCGCCGGCCGCCTCGCTTGGCCTCGGTGTTCCGCTTGAGATCGAGCAGGCGCTCCTCGCTCTCCTTCATGAACGCCTTGAGCTTGTCCTCAAAGGAGCTGCGCGAGCGGACCCGAGCCTGGCGCTCCTCCGGCGAGAGGGCCTGCTTGACCGAGAGGTCGAGCTTGCCCTTCTCGTTGAGGCCGAGGATCTTGACCTTCACCTTGTCCTGCTCTTTGAGGTAGTCTTTGACGTCCTTGACGTAGGTGTCGGCGATTTCGGAGATGTGCACCAGCCCACTCTTCCCATCGGGGAGTTCCACGAAGGCGCCGTAGGCGGTGATCTTGACGACGGTCCCTTCCACGATCGTTCCGGCAGTCACTTCCATCCCCGAACAGCCACGCTCCTTTTGTCTGAGGCCGGCGCGCGACGGATTATACCCGCGCTCCGCCCGGAGTGTCAATCCGATCTCCAGCCTGCGTTTGCGACCCGATCACCGGCCCAACAACCGGCCCAACAACCGCGACAGCCAGGATCCCCCAGCCTTTCTATCGGCCCGAGGAGGCTGGGGGATCGGGGTCGGAGCCGGGGTCGGTCGTACCAGCATGATCGCGATCTCCCCCGGCCGGACCAGCCCAAGCTGCTCGCGCGCGACCCGCTCGATGTACTCCGGCGTGTTCAGCAGCCGGATCTCCTCGAGCGACTGCGCGTTCTGCCGGCGCAGTGTTTCCTCCTCCCGGACCATCTCCGCCGCCTCCCGCCGCAGCCGGTAATCGTCCAGATAGGCCCCGCCGAAGGCGACGCCCAGCGCCAGCAGCACGCCGAATGCTGCGACTCGACCGACCCAACGGGGGATAGGACGGCGGGTTGAGCCGGGGGGCAGGTGGAGAGGGCGCGCGGCGATTTGTGGCATGTCGGATGCTGTGACGAAAAGTGTGACGCCGGCCGATGGTCCCATCTGCCGCGATTCGTGGCGCCGGCCGGGAATCCTGCCCCGCGCCCGCTGAGGTAATCGCGGCCGGCCCGCCGCCCGGACCTCTCAGACGATGCGTCGTGCGGCGGCCGGGAACGCGTCCCAGCCCGCATATCGGGCCTTGCCGCCGAGGGCTTCCTCGATCCGCAACAACTGATTGTACTTCGCCACGCGCTCGCCCCGTGACGGCGCGCCGGTCTTGATCTGTCCCACACCCGTGGCGACGACCAGGTCGGCAATCGTGGCGTCGTCGGTCTCGCCGGACCGGTGGGAGATGATCGCGGCGTACCGGGCCTGCTTCGCCATGGCCACCGTTTCGAGCGTCTCGGTCAGCGATCCGATCTGGTTCAGTTTCACCAGAATGGCGTTCGCGACGCCCTCATCGATGCCGCGGCGGAGCAGGCGGGGATTGGTGACAAAGATGTCGTCGCCGATGATCTGCACCCGGCTGCCGAGCCGGCGCGTCAGGATCTGCCAGTCAGGCCACGCGTTCTCGTCGAGCGGGTCTTCAACAGACACGATGGGGTACCGGTCGATGAGCGACGCGATGAAGTCGATCACCGCCGCGCCGGTCCTGGTGACGCCCTCACCCTCGAACCGGTAGGCGCCCTCTCGGAACAGGCTGTTGGCGGCGACGTCCAGCGCGAGCGCAACGTCACGGCCCGGCCGGTATCCCGCGCTCTGGATCGCGCCCACCAGCGCGTCCAGCGCGGCCGTGGTGGAGGGCAGGTCGGGCGCGAACCCGCCTTCATCCCCGACGCCGGTGGCGAGCCCTTTGGCGTGGAGCTCCTTCTTGAGGTGATGGAAGATCTCGGTGCCCGCGCGTAGGCCCTCGGTGAACGACGGAAGGCCGACCGGCACGACCATGAACTCCTGAACGTCAAGCCGGTTGTCGGCGTGCGCGCCGCCGTTCACGATGTTCATCAGCGGCACGGGGAGCACGCGCGCGTCGTCTCCACCCAGCGCGCGCCACAGCGGAAGCCCGCGTGAGATCGCCGACGCCTTCGCCGAGGCCAGCGAGACCGCCAGGATCGCGTTCGCCCCCAGCCGGCGCTTGTTATCGGTGCCATCCAGGTCGCGCATCGTGCGATCGATCGCCGCCTGGTCCGCGGCATTCCGTCCGGCGAGCCGCGGCCCGATCTCGTCCCGCACGTGGGCCACGGCGGTGCGCACGCCCTTGCCGAGGTAGCGGGTCTTGTCGCCGTCACGCAGTTCGAGGGCCTCGTGTTCGCCGACTGAAGCGCCGGAAGGGACCGCCGCCCGTCCGACGGCGCCGTCGTCCAGAGTCACTTCCGCCTCGACCGTGGGATTGCCCCGCGAGTCCAGGATTTCGCGCGCCGTGATGTGCCTGATTGTCGCCATCGACTCACACCCTCACCAGACAACAATGCCGGGGATCAGGACAACCTCTCGACCTTGGTCGACCAGAGAATAGATTCGACGTGCTCGTGGGCTTAGGCCTCCCGGCCGATGCTTCGTCGACGCGGATGCCTCCTGAATATGCTAGAGGAGGCCATGAGTGTCGGTCGTGTACATGCCGAATGACTAGCGGAGTGCGAGTCTTTTCCAGACTTCAGCGCGGATCGTCCGCAGGGTCCGCTCCGATATGGGAGGCGTTCCCTTCCACAGTCCTCCGAGTCGCACAATGTTGCGGGATTTGCCACCGGTGAGTCGCAGGAAATCTTCATGGCTAAGCAGGACCGCTTTAGGCCGGCCTCGGGAAGTGAGGATCACCGGCTCATGGCCAAAAGCGACCTTGTTGACGACTCGCGACAGTTTACGCTTTGCTTCGATAGTGCTTAAATGCTCCATTGGACGGCCCGCCGCTCGCTTTTCCTATGGTCTCTAGGTCCACCATACGTATCGGATGATAGGGTATCAAGTTCAGGGGCGTCGTTCACCAGGCGTCCGGCATCCGCTGGTCTTCCACGATCTCATACAGCGCGTCCGGCGACGGGCGGCCTTCCGGTAGCCGCAGGACCTTCACGATCATCCGGCGCGTGCCGAAGTTCACGCCCAGCAAATCGCCGGCTCGCACTTCGGCCGCCGGCTTGGCCTTGTGGCCGTTGAGGGTGACGCGGCCGGCATCGCAGAGGCGATTGGCGAGCGTGCGGCGTTTGATCAGGCGGCTGGCCTGAAGGTACTTGTCGAGGCGCATTCCCCGGAGTCTCCCGACACGATCCTCCTAAATCGCACAGGCAGGGTCAAGGCCAGACCTGCCCTGCGACGCAGGCTGGGTCGCTCTCAGGCCTCCCGAGGTATTGTTATGCAGGACTCGATCGCCGAATGCGGGAAGTACGTATGAATCGACGGAGCCGGATACGTCATCCACTGCGGTGAGGAGATGCTCATGGAGCGCAAAGTATCCCATCTTCTGGCCGCGCTCTGCGCCGCCGCTCTCGTGCTGGCGGCAGCGAGTCCGGCGCTGCCGCAGGCCGGGCAGCTCCGCCTATTGGATATTCGGCCGTCCCTCCGGTAGAGGCACGGCGTCACCAATCTCCACCCCCCGCAGGGGATAGGCCACGTCGGTGACCACCACGTTGGGGACGGTCTGCAGAGCGAGCTTGAAGATGACCGTGGTGTTCTGGTGCAGCGCCTGCTCCAACAGGTTGCCCATCAGGATCTGTGAGACGATTACGTGGATGAACGCATCCGGGTGATGCGCGTGGAGGTCGGCCAGGTAGCTGCGGATCGGCCCGACGAGATCGCGGAAGGGGGAGCCAAGGATCACGAGCGTCCCGTCGGGGACGAGCCGTTCGAACTTCCGCCGTACCTCGTCGGACTTTCGCTCGTCGGTTCCGACGTGCACTGCCTCCCACGGGACGCCGAGCGATCGTACGAACTGAATCTCGCGCAGCGCGGCCGCGTGCACGTCCGAGATCAGCACCACGTGGATGATCGGTGTAGGCCCGTTCGGCAGCGGCACGTTTTGGGTGCTCAACTGCGCGCGGACGTTTTGATAATGCCGGTGGATTCTGAAGAACAGCAAGACCAGCGTGGGGATGAGGATCACCACGATCCATGCGCCCTGCACGAATTTGGTCACCGCGAACACGATCGTGACGGCGAAACACAAGATCGCTCCAAACGCGTTGACGGCCTGTTTGCGCCGCCACTGCGGGTCGTGGGTCAGCGTCGACCCCTGGGTCTCGACGACCTCACCCGGCTTCAGGCGGCCCACCTTCTGCCAGCGCACCACCATCCCGGTCTGGGACATCGTGAACGAGAGAAAGACCCCGATGGCGTACAGGGGGATCAGGTGCGAGACCTCCGCGCGGAACACCACCACCAGGAGCGAGGCGACCCCGGCGAGCAGCGAGATTCCCCACGAAAACACCAGACGGCTGCCGCGGTAGGTCAGTTGGCGTGGCAGGAAGTTGTCGCCGGCGTGCAGGGCGGCCAGGCGCGGGAAGTCGGCGAACGACGTGTTCGCGGCCATGATCAGGATCAGGGTTGTCGCTCCCAGGGTCATCAGGTAGAGCAGGCCTGGGCCGTGGACCGTGCGCGCGATCTGGGAGATGATCGTCTCGTTCTCCATGGGAACGGCGCCGATCCGTTTCGCCAGCAGCGTGACCCCCACGAACATGACGCCGATCAGCGCGCTCATCCAGGCCATCGTCGCGGCCGCGTTGCGGCTCTTGGGCTCGCGGAATGCGGTGATCCCGTTGCTCACCGCCTCGGTGCCCGTGACCGCGACCGCGCCGCAGCAGAACGCCGGCACCAACATCAACAGGCGGAAGGAGATCAAGGTCAACAGC
>JBGPLF010000220.1:0-7016 GCA_041486265.1 bacterium | reverse complement strand
GAAACTACTGCCCCCGCAGGCGATGCTCGCGCGGCTCGAACGCCGGCTCAGCGTCCTGAGCGGCGGCTCGCGGGATCTGCCCGCGCGGCAACAGACACTGCGCGGCGCGATCGCCTGGAGCTACGATTTGCTCGACGACGGATCCCGCCGCCTGCTGGCGCGCTTCTCGGTGTTCGTCGGAGGGTGCACGCTCGAGGATGCGGAGACGGTGTGTGGCCCGGCGTCGGAGGTGGGAAAGGACGTCCTCGACGGACTCTCGGGGCTCGTGGATCAGAGCCTGCTGCGTCAGGACGAGGAGCGGGGTGAGCCGCGTTTCGTCATGCTGGAAACGATCCGCGAGTTCGCGCTCGAGCGCCTTGACGCTGGCGGGGAGGCAGACGCGATCCGGCGGCGCCACGCCATGGCGTTCCTGGCGCTGGCCGAGCGCGCGGCGCCGAACCTCATGGGATCCCAACAGTCGGCCTGGCTCGATCGCCTGGAGCGAGAGCACGACAACCTGCGCGCGGCCATCGGCTGGGCTATCGAAGGCGCACACGCCGAGGTCGCCCTTCGCCTTGGGGCGACGCTGTGGCGCTTCTGGCAGATGCGGGGGCATCTTCACGAGGGCCGCGATCGGCTGGTCAAAATCCTGGCCACCCCTGGCACCGCCGAATATCCGCAGGATCGGACGAGGGGGCTGGAGGCCGCAGGCGGCATCGCCTACTGGCAGGCCGACTTCGCGGCGGCGCAGGCTTTCTATGAAGAAAGCCTCGCGATCCGGCGCACGCTCGGAGACGCGGCCGCCATCGCCAATGCCTTGTACAACCTGGCCTTTGTCTTCTTCGTCCAAGGCAAGGAAAAGGGTGATGTCAAAAGGGCGGAGTCGCTACTCGAGGAAAGCCTGGCGCTTTACACCAGCGCCGGGGATCGGGCGGGCATTGCCAAGGTGCATTGGGGTCTTGCAAGCCTGTTCTCCCAGATCTTGGGTGACTTCCCGAGGGGGCGCCCCCACCTCGACATCAGCCTCCCGATCCTCCGTGAGCTCGACGACCGGTTCAGCCTGGGATGGGCGCTGCACCTGCTCGGCTTGATCAACCTCAAGCAGGACGCCTACGATGCCGCCTACGCCGCCTGGAGCGAGGCACTGAGCCTCTTCGCGCAGGCCCGTGATGTTTCCGGGATCGCCCTGCTCCTCGATGATCTCTCCAGTCTCGCTGTTGCGGAGGGATTGGCCGAGCGCGCCGCCCGGCTGGCGGGCGCGGCCGCAGCCCTCCAGGCCTCAAGCGGAGCGGATCTGGCGGCAGTCCTCAACGCCGTCTTGGGGCGGGTGCGTCCCGGCGAGAGCGGCGTGGATGAAAAGGCTATCACCGCCGCGTGGGAAGAAGGGCGCACGATGTCCGTCGAGGCCATCGTCGCCTATGCCCTGCAGCGCTCCGCCGAGAAGTAGCACGATGGCCCGGCCGCGGTGGCAGGCGCGCCACGAGAGCGGCATCGTTCTACTCGTGGTGCTGGTCATCTTGCTCCTCGTCACGGGCTCCTCCGCGGCGTTTATCTGGTTCATGAATCAGCAGCAGACGCGGGCCGGCATCCGGCATCGATCGGCCGCGGCCATGTCGCTGGCCGAGGCCGGCGTGCACCGCGCGCTGTCGTTCCTGGAGACGGTGGCGCCAGACGGATCTCCCGGGCGGGCGTGGCGACCCGCGGTCTACTCCGAGACCGTCTCCGTCGGGCCACTCGCAGGGCGGTTCACCGTCTCGGCCACCGATGGCACGGATGGAGCCGTCCTGATCACCAGCGCGGGCGAGGTCGGAGGGATCACGCGGAGGCTGAGGGCGCGCGTCTACCTGGCCTCGCCCGCCCTGCTCGCCGCGCTTTACGGAAAGGGTGTTGTGCACCTTGAACGGCCGCCGGCGGCGATCGTCATCCTCCCGTACGGCGCAGGCATCGGGGATCGGCCCTGGATTCACGTCGCCGCAGGAGCAGGGATCGAGTTCGCTTCCACCGATGTGTCAATCAACGATCCGTCCGTGGCGTTTGTGGCCGGTCCCGGCCCGGTGGACGCCCCGGAGGGCACCGGCAGCGGCACGGCAGTCCGCACGCCCGGACCGGTCCGGCTGCTGCTCGCCCGCGACGCCGCTCTGACACTCGGTCAAGATCGCCAGCCTGTGGACGTCCAGCAGTTGCGCGTCATGGGCGTCCACGTCGAAGGGGTCGTACTGCACGCCGAGGCCCTGCCAGCACTCCCGGAAGTCGACCGCGCGTACTACCAGACGGTGGCGGCGAACAACGCGGCCAACGTTGGCCTCAACGAGGCTGCGGGGCAATTCGCCGGAGACAGCGATCTCGCCCGCAAGCGGGACAGCCTTTACACGCGCACGGAGTTTGAACGCCTGATGGCCTACATGCAGGCCGAGCGTCCTCAGGTGCCCCTGCGGGGCCTGGTCTACATCATGGGAGGGATGTGGGTGCGCGAAGGCCAGGCCGTTCAGGTCGCCGACGGCGCATTGGTGGTCGAGAGCACGGTGTATATCGGCCCGGGCGCCTCGTTAGAAGTCACCCATTCTGCGGCCACGCGAACACTCCCGGGGATCATTGTTCTGGACGATGGTGCCCTCGTGGTGACAAAGCAGGCCCGGCTGCGTGTGCACGGCCTCGTCTACGCCAGCCGGATGATCGACATCGGCAGGGACGCCCGAGTGGACATCGTCGGCGCCGTGCTCGACAACGACCCCGAACTCGCCTTCAGAAGCTTTGGTGCCTCAGCGGTGATCCGCTACGACCCCGCGGTGCTCGGAACGCCCGGCCTTCGGATACGGGCCGGCGACCCCGTAGCGGCCTGGGTCGCCGCGTGGGAGGAATTACCGTGAGACGCTCTTAGTCGCTGCCCTCGCCCACCGGGTCCCCACCCGGGGCATTGTACAGCAACTTGAGAATCAGGGCGCCACCGTACACCCCTGGGGTCGTGATGCCCAACTTGCTCGTGTTGGCTTGGCAGACCAGATCAGGGCGCCCATCCCCGTTCACGTCTGACGAACCGCAGGACACAATGCTGCGCTCGGTACCGGTGACGCCAAACCGGATTGACGGCAAGACCGTGTCTTTGATGGCGTTGAAGATCGGGCTGGAAAGAACGGCCACCTGGACCTTCGGCTCGGTCGTAGGGTCGATAAGGTGGGGGACGCTGCCGGGCTTCACGATGATAGTGAGGAGCAACGGCACGGTGCAGTCCACAAAGATCGAGCCCTCATGCCGGCCGATGCTCTCGTGAAACGTGTCGGTCGCGATCACGCCGTTGTCCGACGTCAGCAGACCGATCCCTGCAGACTCACTGGTGACCAGTGCGCCCCCGCTCTTTCCCGAAAACGCGCTCAAAGGAAATTCGTAGATGCTGCCGGGCCCGAGTTTGGCGGAGCGAAAGATCGCCGTGAAAAAGGTCCCGCCCGACGTTCCGAAGTTGCATTTGTTCAGGGGGATGAAGTTCACCCCCTCGGCGCGGGACCAACTGGCCACGGTGCTGACCGCTCCGGAAGGTGAGACCGCCAGGACCTTGCCGAGGTTCTCCGCGGCCACGAAGAGATAGCCGCCATACGGGACGAACCCGAGCGGCGCGACGTCTGGATTCTCAACACGGACCGACGCCAGGCCGAGGGCGTCCGCGACGTCGGCGACGAGCGTGGCAGCGCCGACGGAGTTCACTCGCCACACCTTACCGTTGGAGCACGTCACGATCATGTCCCAGCCGAATGAACCGACGTGATCAAAGGTAATGCCGGTCTCAGAGGATTGAATACAAGAAGGAATCGTCGTGAAGAGGGTGACGGTCCCATCAAGCGTGATCCTCAAGATCTTCGAACCTCTGGTGACGTAGACGTAGTTCGACGGGAACCCGCCTCTTGTGGGAGAAGGGAATCCCGCTTTGGTTGGATCGGCCGGACCCGCGACCGCGACATTCTGCTCAACGCAGGCGTTACCCCGGGGAGGAAGCGTCGCAAAGACGCTTACGACGCCGCCGCTGTCGATCGACAATACCTCGCTGGGATCACCGCACAAAGGGTGTGTCACAAGCAGCCTGCCGGGGGTGGCCGCCACCCCGACCGGCTCGACCACCGACACAAACGCCGCTTCGCCGATGTGTCCAGATGTCGTCCTGACCTGGGGGCCAACCAACAGCGAGCCGAGCGCGAGCGTCACCAGGACGACCGGCGCGACATGCCAGGTCAGTTTTGCCGAACGCTTCATGACTGCGTCCTCCTCTAAGGTGCCTGCCCGGGTTGACTGCGGAATTTCCACCTGGCCTGGAAGGAATCCTTCATCTCATCGCTTCCTGAACCGCCTCCTCTTGCGGCATCGTCTGCCCCTGAGCCCAGGCCACCGCAAACGCCTGTTCGCTCAAGAGGACCCGGACGGCGGCGACAGCCCTCTCGTGGTCAGCGCGGTCGGAGGGCGGCAGGGGCACACCGCTCGCGCTGCGCAACGCCTCCGCCGCCCCGAGCAAACGCGCTGCCAGTTCCGGCTGCTCCTGCGCCGCCGCCACGCGGGCCCGGCCCGTCAGGCAGTCGGCGATGCCCAACTGGTCTCCGAGTTCCCGGTACAGCCCCAGGCTCTCGCGGTTCAATGCCGCCGCCCGCTCGTAGTTGCCTTGATGAACCGCCACAAACCCCAAGTTGCAGAGCGCTGCGGCGCTGTTCAGTTTGTCCCTCAACTCTCTGGACAGGGCCAGACTCTCCTGAAGCAGTGCCGTCGCCCGCGTGTCATCGCCATGCCGGTACGCCACCAACCCCAGGGTGCAGAGAGTCGCGGCGCTGTTCAGTTTGTCCCCGAGTTCTCGGGACAGGACCAGACTCTCTTCAAAGAGCGCCCCAGCCTGCTCGTGATCTCCCTGGTAGAGGGTCACGATCCCCAGGCTGCTGAGCGCTGCCGCGATGTTGCGCTTGTCTCCGAGTTGCCTTCGCAGGACCAGGCTCTCCTCATGCAAGGCCCTCGCCCGCTCGTAGTCACCCTGATGGCGCGCTACGACTCCCAGGTGGCCGAGCGAAGCGGCGAGCCCCCATATATCACCGAGGTCTCGCCACAGCGCCAGGCTCTCCTCGAACCTTGCGGTGGCCAACCGATGGTCACCCTGACGGCGCGCCACGACCCCGAGGATATTGAGCGCTTCGGCCAGGGCCCACTTGTGCCCACCTCGACGGCTCAGATCCAGACTCTCCTCAAGCAGCACCCTCGCCTGTGCGTAATCGCCCCGATTCCGTGCGATGAAACCCAGGGTGTTGAGCGACAGGCAAATACCAAGCGTGTCCCCCAGTTCACGATACAAACGCAGGCTCTCCTGGCTCAGCGCTTCGGCCTGCCCGTAGTCACCCTGATGAAACGCCAGCGCTCCTGCACCGTACGCCGCCTTGGCCTGGACCGGGGGAGATGCGTCATGACCTTTCGCCAGGACCCCTTCGAGCCACTCACGCCCCTCGCTCAGGTAGCCCCGCAGCGCCCAGAAGCGGTGCAGGGCCCCGGGCAGCCGCGCCCCTTCCTCAACGCGTGATCCCTCGGCCCTGACCCGCTCCAGGGCCGCGCGAAAATTATCGTAGTCAAGTTCCAACCGGTCCAGCCAGATGATCTGATCCGGACCGTAGAGCTTCGGCTCCGCCTGCTCGGCCAGTCCCAGGTGCCATTCGAGATGCCGCTGGAGCAGGACGCCCGCTTCCCCCGACTCTTGAAGCCGTTCGCGGCTGTAGTCGCGGATGGTCTCGAGCATCCGGTAGCGGACATCGCCGTTGGCCGCCTCGGCGACCACCAGGGATTTGTCGACCAGACGCGCCAGGAGGTCGAGGACATCATCTGCGGCAATCCCGTCTCCCGAGCACACCGCCTCGGCGGGCTCCAGCAAGAACCCGCCGGCGAACACCGACAGCCGCCTGAACAGCAGGCGCTCCTCCTCGGAGAGCAGGTCGTAACTCCAGTCCACCGTGGTCCGAAGGGTCTGATGGTGGGGCAGACCGGTCCGGCTGCCGCCGGTGAGCAGGCGAAACCGGTCGTCAAGGCGCTTCGCGATTTGCTCCACCGAGAGCACCTTTACACGCGCCGCTGCCAGTTCGATCGCTAGTGGGATGCCGTCCAGCCGGTGCACCACCTGAGCGACGAGCCGGGCGGTCGCGTCAGTCACCGCAAACCGGGGATTGTTGAGTCCCGCGCGCTCCAGGAAGAGCTGCGTCGCATCGAACTGCGTTAGCTGGTCGACGGATGTTACAAGCTTTGGATCGGGGACGGACATCGGGGGCACGCGGTAGGTCATCTCACCCGCAACCGCCAGGGCTTCCCGACTCGTCGCCAGGATCCGCAGCTTCGCGCAGTCGCGCAGCAGCGCGGCGACCAGGTGCGCCGCTGCCTGCACCAGATGCTCGCAGTTGTCTAGGACCAGCAGCAGTTCCCTCGTGCGGAGGTAGTCCACCAGGGTCTCGAGGAGCGGCCGCCCCGGCATCTCGCGCACGCCGAATACCGTCGCCACGGTCTGAATCACGACATCGGGGTCGGAGAGCGGCGCCAGTTCGGCCAGCCAGACGCCCTGCGGAAATCGTTCGCTCAGATCAGCGGCCACTTGAAGGGCCAGGCGCGTCTTGCCGGCTCCGCCGGGACCCATCAGGGTGACCAGGCGGGACGCGGAGAGCAGGCGCCTGATCTCGTCCAGTTCCCGCTCGCGCCCGACGAAACTGGTGAGTTCGAGAGAGGGAAGGTTCGTCGTGCGAACGTCGAGGGATTTGAGGGGCGGGAAGTCGGCCGGAAGGCCGGGGATGACGATCTGGAAGATGCGCTCGGGTCGCGCCAGGTCCTTGAGACGGTGCTCACCCAGGTCGATCAGGGCTATATCATCAGGCAGGCGGTTCTGGACATCTGCATGCGTCCGTTCGGAGACCAGAATCTGCCTGCCGTACCCGGCAGAGCAGATGCGGGCGGCGCGGTGGACATCGATACCGACATACCCGCCGGGACCAAGTGTCGGTTCGCCCGTGTGGATGCCCATGCGCACTCGCACCATGACGCCTTCG
>JBGPLF010000219.1:0-7027 GCA_041486265.1 bacterium | reverse complement strand
TCAGGACGGAGCCGGTACCCGCGCGGTGGTAGCGATCCCGCGGGTCCGCGACGTCGGGCCGGGGATCGTTCCCTGATGCCGCCCGTCCGTGTTCTGATCGCCGACGACGAAGCCCTCATCCGCATGGGCCTGCGAACCATGCTTGCGGAAGCGGGATATCAGGTGGTCGGCGAGGCGGGGGATGGTCGCCGCACCCTCGACCTGGTCCGCAAGCTCGACCCCGACCTGGTCTTTCTCGATATCAAGATGCCGGAGCCGGACGGCCTGACGGTAGCGCAGCAATTGCTAGCCGAGGGGCCGCGGCCAATCGTCTTGCTCACGGCCTACGCCGACCGCGACTACGTCGATCGCGCGCGGCGGCTGCGCGTGATGGCCTACCTGGTCAAGCCGATCAAAGAGACTGACCTGGTGCCGACCATCGAGGTCGCGCTCGCGAACTTCAAGACCATAATGGAGCAGTCGGGCGAGATCAAGAACCTCGAAGACGCGCTGGAGACGCGTAAGCTCGTGGAACGGGCCAAAGGGCTCCTGACGCAGCGAGAAGGCCTCTCTGAAGCCGGGGCGTACGGCAAGATCCAGAAGGCGAGCCGGGACACGCGGCGGTCGATGAAAGAGGTTGCGCAGGAGATCCTGCGCGGGTGAGAGCCTGACGGCCTGGGCGGCTTTATCGCTTGCGGCCGAAGGTAATCACCAGCGCTTGATCCCGCATCTTCGCCCCGCGCGCTTCCAGCCCCGCCAGGGTCCGCGGTAGGGCCACGTTGCGCTTGTAGGGACCGATGCGTACCGTCAGGTCGCCGTTCCCCTGCAGGATCTCCACGTCGCCCTTGCTGACGAATGGCAGCGACAGGGTGAGCAGGTACTCGTCCTTTCGCTTCTCGATCTTCTGCGGGTTGCCCGTGTAGAAGCGCGCGGCGGGATCCTCGGATTGGTAGAGGTCCTTCGCCACACGGGTCAGCATCTTCAGGCCCGTGGCTTCGCGGTCATAGTACGGCACCTGGCGGATGGGCAGGGGTGAGAAGGCCTCGTCCACCATCTCCAGATAGTGCGCCTGGATCTCACGCCAGCCTCCAAAGTATCCGGCTGCCGCATCCGCAGGCAGCACGCGGTTCACGACGATCAGGTCGGTCGCGTATCCGAAGAGGCTGAAGTACGTGCAGGCCCGCTGCGCCTCCTTGATCACCATCTTCTCGGGGTTGAGGACCAACCGGATCGAGGTCATGGACGTATCGGCCAGGATCTCCTTGATCCCCTCCACGTCGAGGATCAGGTCGCGGGCGGCCACGAACACGTCGTCCGTCGGCAGCGGGATGTCCACCAGCGGCTGCACGAGCGGATGGATGATCCGGGCCACTGTGCGCTGGATCGGAAAGATCTTGTCGAGCCACCAGCGCGCCGTGTCCGGAAAGCTGAGGAGCTGCATCGTCTCGCCAGTCGGCGCGCAGTCGATGATGATCACGTCGTACCGTTCGCTCTCGACGTGGATCCGGAGCTCCAGCAGGCTGGCGATCTCCTCCATTCCTGGGAGGTTTGCCAGCTCGTCGGCGACGACGTCCTCCAGGCCGCGCGAGTGCAGCAGCGTGACCATGTAGCGCTTGAGCGTGCCCCAGTACTTCTCGAGCTGGTAGAGGGAATCAACTTCCTGCGCCCAGAGGTTGGCGGCGATGCGGACGACCTCGCGGCCGACGTCCTTTTCCAGCGCGTCGCCAAGGCTGTGGGCCGTGTCGGTGCTGAGCACGAGCGTGCGATGGCCCGCCTCGGCGGCCCGCGCCGCGGTGGCCGCGGCCACCGTGGTCTTACCGACGCCGCCCTTGCCGGTGAAGAGGATGACGCGCATGCGCTACTTGACGGCCACGCGCCTCGGCTTGCGAGACCGCGCCGTGCCCTCCAGACGGTCCAGCGCGCTGTCCACCGTCGCGCGCCCCGCGAGCCGGAGCGCACGCCGCGCGCTGGCCAGGTGGTCCCGCACATCGGACGGCACGGCCTCTTCCACCGCCTGCCAAAACCGCTCTTCCGCGTCGGCCAGCGCCCGCATAGGACGCGGCCGGCGATCCTTCGCCATGGTCAGCGCCTCCCTTGTCAGCAGAAGATCCTGTATGTGTCTATAGCATACAGCAGCATCGCAAAGGCCCCAATGGGCCGTCGCACAAGTCCTGGACGCATCCGAGCGGCCGTATGCTATCGTAGGAGTGCTGATGACTCATGCAACGTGTACCTGCGCTCGAACATCTTCTAGAGAAGGCGCGCGCTGATCCCGAGGTCCTTGCGGTCATGCTGTTCGGAAGCACCGCGAGAAACGAGGAGACGGCTGGCTCCGATGTCGACGTGTGCCTGGTTCTGACACCTTCTCGATATGACCCGGCCGTCCTGGCCAAGAAACGCCTGGACTATCTCCTGATAGGGGACCTCGACATCAGCATTTTCCATGCACTCCCCCTCTACATCCGCCGCCGTGTCCTGAAAGAGGGAAGGGTCGAGTACGTCCGCGACGAGGACGCGCTCTACGAGGTCGCCTACCGCTCGGCGCAGGCTTATGAAGACTACAAGCACCTCTACCAAGACTACCTCGAGAAGGTCGCCCGTGGTTGACCGCGAGCGCGTCCTGGCCAAGCTGGACGAGCTGCATGGTTACCTCGGAGAACTGCGTGGGCTGCGGCTCTCAAGTTTCGACGACTTTCGACGAACCGAGATCCGGCGCGCATGCGAGCGGCTGCTCCAGATCTCCATTGAAGCCGTTATTGACGTGTGCCATTTGGTAGTTGCCGGCATGCGGCTGGGACTGCCAGCAGAGGAGGATGACCTGTTCCTGAAACTCCAGGAGGCCGGGATCCTCTCATCTGCGATGCTTGGGACGCTGCGTCGTATGAAGGGGTTCAGGAACATTCTCGTCCATGAATATGGCAGAATCGACGAAAGGATTGTGTACGAAATGGCGACAGCCCGGGTGCCTGACTTCGACGCGTTCAAGCAGGAAACGCTGGAGGCTCTCCGGCGCCTGGAAGGCGGCTAAGATGCGCCGTCTGGAGACCCGATAGCTACCGCCGCCGCACTGCCGACGCCACCCCAAAGACCACCAGCGCCGCCAGGACGATCGCCCCGCCGGCGGCGATGTCCAGGTAGAACGACACGATCATCCCGGCCACCACGGAGGCCAGCGAGCACGCCACCGCAATCCACAGCGTGCTACGGAAGTCGCGCGCCAGCCGCAGCGCGGTGATCGCGGGAATGACCAGCAGGGCGCTGGTCAGCAGGATGCCGACGATGCGCATCGCCACGACGACCGTTACCGCGACGAGCATGGTAAGGAGCAAGTTGAGGGCATCCACGGGGATGCCCTGCACGCGCGCTCCCTCTTCATCAAAGGTGATGGCGAACAGTTCTTTGTAGAGGAAGCCCACGGCGGCCAGGACCACCAGGCCGAGACCCAGGATCACCCACAGGTCTCGCGGCTGCACGGCCGTGATGGCGCCGAAGAGATAGGAGAACAGGTCCACGTTGAAGCCCCGGGCCAGGCTGATCAGGACGACCGCGACTGCGAAGCCACCGGAGAGGAAAATCGCCAGCGCCGCCTCCCCGAAGAGCCGGCCCGAGACCCGCAATCGTTCAATCCCCACTGCGCCAAGCAGGCCGGCGACCAGCGCCCCGGCGAGTGGATAGGTGCGCAGCAGCAGCGCCCCGGCCACCCCGGCCAGCGCCACATGCGAGAGCGTGTCGGCGATCAGGCTGAGCCGCCGCAGCACGAGGAACACCCCGATGATCGGTGCGATCATGCCGATCATGGCCCCGGCCAACAGCGCCCGCTGCATGAAGCCGTACGCGAGCATGTCTGGCACCTCACCCACCTCGCGACTGCGCGCTCAATGGTGGTGCGAGACCATCCACGAAGAGGCCCGGTACATCTGCGCGATGGCGCCCGAGTGTATCGCCTCTTCGGGGCTGCCGTGGAAGACGAGTGTCCGGTTGAGACAGGCAAGCTGCGTGACTTCCTGGGCGATGACCGCGATGTCGTGGGAGACGAGGACGAGCGTCGTGCCGAGGTCGCGGTTGAGTCGGCGCAGCAGGCCGTAGAACTGTTCCTGCGCGTCGAGGTCCACCCCGACGGTCGGCTCGTCGAGCACCAGCAGATCCGGGCTGCTTGCCAGCGCCCGCGCAATGAACACGCGCTGCTGCTGCCCGGCGGACAGCCTGCCGATCAGCCGGTCACGATACCCGGCCATCCCCACGGTCTCCAGCGCGCGCAGGCCGGCGTCGCGGTCGCGCGCGCCGAACGGCCGCGCCAGCCCCGCCCGCCCGGTTCGACCGCTCATCACCACCTCGAAGACGTTCGCCGGAAACCGCGACTCGAAGGCCACCGCCTTCTGCGGAACATAGCCGATCCGGTGCCAGTCATGGAAGGTCCTGACGTCCTCGCCGAAGAGCCTGACGCTGCCGCACTCCGAGCGCAGCAGGCCCAGCATGATCCGCAGGAGCGTCGTCTTCCCCGAGCCGTTGGGCCCGATGATCCCCAGGAAGTCGCCCCGGCGGATATGCAGGCTCACCTCAGCCAGCACCTTCTCGCCGTCGTAGCCGAAGCACACGTCCTCCAGCTCGACGACTGGTGGAGGCGCGGCCTCAGCGGCAGTCGAGGCCGTCGGCGAGATGGCGAAGGTTTTCATCCATCACCTTGAAGTAATCGACGCCCCGGCGCTGTTCGTCGGGGCTGAGCCCTTCGATCGGATTGAGCACCTGCGTCTGCGCGCCCACCTCGCGGGCGATCGTCTCGGCCACGCGCGGGCTGACCAGCGTCTCGAAGTAGATGATCCGGATGTCGTGCCGCCGCGCCAGCCGCACGATCTCCTTGAGCCTCGCGGGCGAGGGCTCGGCTTCTGGCGAGAGGCCGCTAATGGCCAGCATCGTGAGCCCGTAGCGGCCCGCGAGATAGCCAAATGCGGCGTGGTTGGTGATGAAGACCCTCAGGCGGCACGTCGCCAGTGTCGTGCGATATCGGTAATCAAGCGCCCGCAGTTCGGATTTCAAGGTGGCTGCACGTGCTTCGTACACAGCCCGGTGGGTCGGGTCGGCGCTCACGAAACCCGCCAGGATGTTGTCCACCTGCTGCTGGGCCAGCACCGGGTCCAGCCAGACGTGCGGATCGAGGCCGGCGTTGCCTGTCGCCGCAGGCCGGCGGTCCCGTTCAACTTCCGACTCGGCGGCCACCAGCGGCAGCCCGGCAGTGGCGTTCACCTTCACGACCGCCGCCGGCAGTGAGGGAATCAGTTTCTCCGCCCACGGTTCGAACCCGGCGCCGTTGTAGACGAACATTGTGGTCGCCATCAGGCTAGCGACATCCCGTGCTGTAGGCTCGTAGTCGTGAGGCTCGGCGCCCGCCGGCACGAGATTTCGCACCGCTACATGATCGCCCCCGATCCGTGACGCGAACTCGAAGAGGGGATAGAAGGAGGCGGCGACCGACACCCCGCGGGCTGCGGTCGTGGTTCCGGGACCGACAGAGGGAGCAGCCCCCCGTCCCATGCATCCGGAAGTCGCGAGCGCACCCAGCAGGATCAGCGTCACCATGCGCATGCGTACACCCTCGTCATCCAAGCTGCGCGCGGGACACCTGACACCGGGCGCAATAGCCATAGAGTCTGAGCTGGTGCCCCGTCACATGAAACCCGGAAGCGGTGCGGGCGGGAGTCCGCCGCACCCGGCACTCCTGAATGGGTTTCCACTCTCCACATCCCAGACACACCAGGTGATCGTGATGGTTGGCCGCCAGGCCGTAGCGCACCAGGCCATCACCGACGTGCACCGAATCGACCACGCCTTCGCGCACGAACGCCTCGAGCGCACGATAGACGGTAGCCAACCCGAGCGAGCGGCCGCCGCGCCGGAGGCGCTGGTGAATCTCTTCCGCCGGCACGTGGCACTGCGAGGCCTCGATGGCGCGGAGGATCGCGCCCCGCTGCCAGGTGGTGCGGCTGCGGACGCCGGGCTGTGATGGGATCATCGGCAGACGTCCTTAATGAGAATTGTTCTCACGGTTCTGCCATCGTACAGGTATGGCGGGAACCTGTCAACGCTCTGGGACTCTGTGGGGGAGTCGGGCGATACAAAAGATAAGGATGGCAGCGGCCGGGTCCTGGGAAGACAGATGGGGATGCGACGGTGCGCCTCAGTTGCCCGCTGGGCGCTGCGGGAAGTCCACGTCGCGGGGCGCCAGATCGCCGTGCCGGATTCGGCGAACGGCGCAACCTCCCCCGGTTGCCCGGCCGCGCCATCTCTTGAAGCAAAGGCGTTCGCGATGGCGCGTGACCCGACGGGCATCCCCAGAGAAACAAACAGCGAGCCCGAATCTGGAAGCATTCGGCTCGCTGATGCTTCCTCTTCGGCAACCCAGCCGACCACACCTTTACGTGGCCCTGTGGCTTTGCGTCCCCGGATTACTCCGGGTTTGCCCGTTCGGAGGTACGTCACGCTATTCAGTTAACTACACCATACACCACCCGGATGGTTTTGGCAACTCCCTCTTGGGGCACCCGGGGTAGGAGACCTCCCCTGGTTTCATCGGGGGAGCCAGGTCAGTCCTGCCCCCCCATTCTCGTCGTGCACGCGCAGCACCGTCCCACGGCCTGCGTCGAGCAGATAGAGCCCGAGCGCTCCTGTGAAGGCGATCCACCGGCCGTCCGGCGACCAGACCGACACGGGATCATCCTCGCTCAGGTCCGTGAGCGGTCTCAGGTCGGTTCCATCGGCGTTGATCATCCAGAGATCCATGGGGAGGCCATGGGCCGATGCAACGGGCGGAGCGAGCCACGCCACCAGTAGGGGTGCCGGCCGGTCAGACCGCCTGGTAGGCTTGGGCCGCGGTCCGCCGGCGGCGGCGAAGACGATGCGGCCGCCGTCGGGCGAGAACTGAGGAAACATCAGGGTCGGGAACTTCGAGGGGCCGACCAGTGTCCGCGTCCCGCGGCCATCGGCCTGAGCGATCATCAAGGCCTGGGTATTCGACGAAAGGCTGGTCCTCACGAAGGCCAGGTAGCCTTTCGTG